>JAAYOJ010000195.1 GCA_012520405.1 Peptococcaceae bacterium | reverse complement strand
TATCTTCTGCAATGAACTTTCCCTCTTTGTTCAAGCCGATAATATGTGCTTTTTGATTGCCGATGTTGTTATGAACTATTCGCCCGTTTTGGACGGTAATACCGTCGGGAAAAGCACCGTTTCCTTTGCCGTTGGGATCATAAAAACCCCCGGCATTGATGCCGGCAATAGCGCCTGCTTCAGCCACCATATCACTTACTCGTTGACCGCCGATACCGATTTCCTTGGTCACAGCCAGCTTAACCCGCTTTGGATCTTCAATTAACATTACTATACCTCTAAAACCTTTGCCTTCAACTTCTTCTATCGTAATACCCTCGGCATCGGTGAAACGACTGCCCGTAAATATTTGACCGCCGGAGCTTATACCTTGGTTTTGACTCCAATTCATAATTTCTTTGATTTCATCCGGGGATAGAAAAGCCTCAACAACTTGGGGATGGCGAGAAGTGGCAATCGTACCGACTGCCATGGCTTTTAAATCTTGAAAAGGACCCCAAAAAACTATAAAAGGGGCCAAAATACAAGCCAAAATAACATTATAAACTAAAAAAAGGGCTATTCTGCTGATTTTAATTCTGCGCTTCATCTGTTAATCTCTTCCCCCGTCTATATTCGCTGGTCATATCTTTCTAAAATATACCCTTCTGCCTTTATAACTTAGATAACAGCCATCATGAAATGGTCATATGTTATTTTCTTTTCATATTATTGCTATTTAGATTAGTTTATATTAATATTAAAAGAAACGAAACAATTATTCTTCGTTTGTTAAAAAATGCACAAAGTTGCCTTAAGCAATTTATTGTGCTTTAGTCTTTAGCCTGTCTACATAGAGCACCTTTAACAGATGCTTGTGAGATTGGTAAAAGACAAAAAAAAAATATTAAAGGTGGGGTTATTAATGCCGGTTAAAATGTTTGATTGCTGGCCCAAAAGAGTAGTTTCTTATCCAGGCGCCATTAAAGATCTTGGTGAAATCGTCAAAGGCATGGGTAAGAACAGAGTGATTGTCTTTACCGATAGTGTTATGAAAGACTTTCCTCTGATTACCAATGTAATTAATGATTTAAAGAATCAAGGTCTTAATGCCAGTTTATTTGCTGATATTGGGCCTAATCCTGTAGTGGACATGGTTCACAAAGCTGTAGACTATATGAAGCAAGAAGAACCCGATATTATAGTGGCTATCGGGGGAGGCAGCCCTATGGACGCCGCTAAAGCCGCTAATGTAGTTTATACTCACGGCGGTCATGTTACTGAATACGATATTGCTATCGGCGGCATTACTAAGATTACACCTAAACTATTACCTATGATTGCTATACCTACAACAGCCGGAACCGGATCAGAAGTAACCTATGTGGGAGTAATAACTGATACCGAAAAGCAGGTAAAATTCGGAGTTCTCAGTCCATTATTACTTGCAGACGTTGCAATTCTTGATGCTGAAGTTACCGCTACTATGCCTCCTAAACTTACTGCCTATACCGGGCTAGATGCCCTGACTCACTGCATCGAATCCTATACGGCTATAACCGGTTTCCCGCCGGCAGACGCTTTCGCCCTTCATGGCATTAGAATGATTGCCCGTTCTTTACGGACAGCTGTTAAGGACGGTAACAATCTTAAGGCCAGGGAGGACATGCTAGTGGCCTCTATGATGGGAGGTACGGCATTCAGCCTCAACGGTCTGGGAGCTTGCCATGCCATGGCACACCAGCTCAGTGCTTTCTTTAACACCCCCCACGGTTTAGCCAATGCAATGTTGTTAACCCGTGTCATGAGGTTTAACATGTCTTCTAACCCGCAAAAATTTGCCGACATAGCGGAAGCAATGGGTGCCGATATTAAAGGTTTAACTGTTGAACAAGCTGCTGAAAAAGCGATTGAAATGGTTCAGCAGTTATGCGATGAATTTGAAGTTCCCAAGTACCTTGACGATATTGGTGCCACTAAAGATGAAATACCGGCATTGGTGGAAAGAGCCATGATGGATAACCCGATCACAACCAACCCCAGACCGGTATCCGCCGAGGACGTAACTAAATTGTTTGAAGAATCTTTTAAAAACTAAATTTTTTACTTACCTAAAATTTTAGCTTGTAATTTATATTAGATAAAGAACTGCCTTTGGGAATTTTGACTGGAGGCAGTTCTTTTTAGATGTGCACGTCTGGCGATGATTAATTTAATTCTGCAAATTTTCCAGTTGGTCAAGTTCGTGCAACCAGATTGTGGCACAAGCATCGCTGGGCATCCGCCAGCTTCCACGGGGTGAGAGGCAGATAGTCCCCACTTTCGGGCCGTCCGGCAGGCAAGAACGTTTGAACTGTTGGCTGAAAAATCTGCGGTAAAATACTTTTAACCACTTAAAAATTTCCTGGGAACTGAAATGGCCTTGAAAGGCTTGACAAGCCAGAAAGTACACTTTGGCAGGGGAAAAGCCCCACCGCATCATGTTATAGAGGAAAAAATCATGTAGTTCATAGGGCCCGATAACTTCCTCCGTTTTTTGTTCAATTTTGCCCGTGCGGTCAGGGGGCAATAATTCCGGGCTAATTGGGGTGTTCAGAATGTCTCTTAGAATGTCAGCTGCCCGGGTATTTTCCGTGGTATCGGCATACCAGGAAACCAAATGTTTTACCAGAGTCTTAGGCACTCCGGCATTCACGGCATAATGGCTCATATGGTCACCGTTATATGTGCACCAACCCAAGGCCAGTTCGGACAGGTCACCGGTACCCACGACAAGTGCATTTTCCTTATTTGCTAAATCCATAAGTATTTGGGTGCGTTCCCTGGCCTGAACGTTTTCATAAGTGACATTGTGGATTTGCGGATCATGACCGATATCTTTAAAATGCTGGGTGCAAGCATGGACAATAGATATTTCCCTGCTTTGGACACCTAATTCCTTCATTAAAGCCCAGGCATTCCCTTTGGTTCGGGTGGTTGTTCCGAAGCCAGGCATAGTAATCCCCAGAATTTGAGTAAAAGGATATTTTAGCCGGGCGAAAGCTTCCCGGCAAACCAGCAGCGCTAAAGTAGAATCTAACCCACCGGAAACACCTATAATTACTTTTTGGGCTCTAATTTTCTCTAACCTTTGAGCTAAACCGATTAACTGAATATTAAATATCTCCCGGCAACGAGCATCGCGGTCTTCTTTTTTACTGGGCACAAAGGGATAAGCATGGATTGGCCTTTGTAATTTAAAAGGCTGCTGAACGGAATTAGTTGCAGAATTGTTGTCTAAATCAAAAAAGACAGTACGATAAACAGGGCCTGCAGGGCAAAGATCGCACAGGCTTCCGGCTTGACGCCGTTCATTCATTAGCTTTTGAATATCGACATCGGCATAAATCAATTCTGATTCTTGGAAAAGATTCTCAGCTAACAGTTGCCCCTTTTCGGCGATCAGTAAATGAGCGCCGAATACCATATCAGTCGTAGATTCGCTGGGCCCGGCTGAAGCATAAGCATAAGCGGCCGAACATCGAGCCGACTGCTGACAGACCAAAGAAGTCCTATGTTCCGTCTTCCCGACAAGTTCACCACTGGCTGAGAGATTTAAAATCAAGTTAGCGCCGTGCAGAATATGTTGGGAGCTGGGCGGGACGGGCATCCAGAGGTCCTCACCTAATTCCAGTCCCAGGCACAAAGAGGTGGAACTATCCTTAAATAATAGATTTTCGCCAAAGGGTACTTGTTGTGAACACAGCCCTATGCTATCTCTTATCCGTTTTGAGGCGGGGCTAAACCACCTTTTTTCTTCTAATTCATTATTATTGGGGATAAATACTTTAGGCACAACTCCTAAAATCTTTCCTTGGCACAGGATTACGCCACAGTTAAATAGGTGGTTATCTGCTTCTACCGGCATTCCTACCACTATCAGCATTTCATATTTTTGTTTTTGGGTAGTATCCAGCAGTAGCTTGAGACCCGCTATAGACTGATCCAACAGCAAGCGTTGGTAAAAAAGATCGGCGCATGTATAGCCAGTCAGACAAAGTTCAGGGAAAACCAATACCTTCACCCGGGCAGCTGCAGCCCGGTCTATCAAGTTAATTATTTCCAGAGTATTTGCTTGGGGGTTGCCGATTTCTATTTTGGGAACCGCAGCCCCTACCCTTACATATCCCATTTCATAAGCATCAAACATAAGGATTACCCTTTCCCTAGGTTTTAGTTGGGATTATTATAGCACACTTTGAGAATAGGCACGATCCGTAGTATTAAGAATAGGCGAGATCCGTAGTTATATGTAGTTATATTTGCACAAAATTATAATTCACTGCAGCAGAAGTGCTTGGCATAAATATGAGGTTATACTATAATAAGTTCATTCTGTGAAGGGGAGAGATTAGCTTGAAGGACTATTTGATCAAAGCTTTGGCTTATGACGGGCAGGTCCGGGCTTACGTCGCGGCAACTACAAATACTGTCGGCGAAGCACAACGTTTGCATGGTACCTGGCCTACCGCTTCTGCCGCTCTGGGAAGAACAATGACGGCCGGGCTTATGCTGGGAGCTATGTTAAAGGATGAAGAAAAAATTACGATTAAAATAGACGGGCAGGGGCCCATAGGGGTGATTATGGTTGATGTCAATGCCCAGGGCGAAGTCCGAGGTTATGTCACCAACCCCCAGACCCATCTTGCTCTTAATAAGCTAGGTAAACTGGATGTGGGAGGTGCGGTTGGAACTGACGGTACCCTCAGAGTAGTTAAAGATATTGGGATGCGCGATTATTTTACCGGGCAGGTTCCTCTTGTTTCCGGCGAGATCGCGGAAGATTTTACTTATTACTTAGCTACTTCGGAACAGATACCTTCTTCTGTGGGCTTAGGAGTTCTGGTCAATACTGACAACTCCATTCAAGCGGCAGGTGGCTTTATGATTCAAATGCTTCCCGGAGCGACAGAGCAAACTATAAACGCTATTGAAGAAAGATTAAAAACAATTGCCCCTGTCTCTTCCATGATTCAGGAAGGTCTTAAGCCGGAAGAAATCTTGGAAAAACTTCTGGACTCCAACAATGTACAAGTATTGGATAAAATGGAGGTTTGCTTTAAATGCCCTTGTTCGAAAGAACGGATTGCCAGTGCTCTGGTCAGTTTAGGCCCGGAAGAAATTAATAAGATTATTGAAGAAGACGGCCAAGCGGAAGCAGTCTGTCATTTCTGTAACAACAAGTATTTGTTTGACCGGCAGGAACTCCAACAACTGCTAAACTAAGCACAGTAAGGCAGCTACAAAACTCAAGCCAGCCAAAAGGAGAGTGGAGAAAATAGATAGATCTTTGAAGCGTTTGCAAGAAAATATGGCCGATGTTGTCCTGGGTAAACAGGAAGCCTTAGAATTGTTATTAGTGGCCCTTATAGCGGAAGGCCATATCTTAATTGAGGATGTCCCGGGAGTAGGTAAGACCTTACTGGCTAAGACTTTGGCCGTTTCTATAAATGCCAATTTTAATCGACTCCAGTGTACACCCGATTTAACACCGACGGATGTAACCGGATTTTATGTCCTGGACCGTAAGAATAATGATTTTATATTTAAGGCCGGTCCTGTGGTTACCAATATTCTGCTGGCTGATGAAATCAACCGGGCTGTTCCTCGTACCCAATCCAGTTTACTGGAAGCCATGGAGGAAAGACAAGTTACCTTGGATGGGGAAACAATTAAACTCCCTCAACCCTTTTTTGTTATAGCAACCCAGAATCCTATCGAACATGACGGAACATTCCCATTGCCTGAAGCCCAGCTGGACCGTTTTCTACTCAAAATATCCATGGGTTATCCTAGCGCTGCAGAGGAAGAAAGTATCTTGCAAAAACATGGCAAGGAAAATCCAATCCTAAGCATGAAGGCGGTGGCCACTGAACAGGATGTACTCAACTGGCAGGAATTAGCCCGCAATATTTATGTTGAGCCGTCGGTGCAGAGTTATATTGTAGAGCTGGTTCGAGCAACCAGAACTCATGCCGCGGTAGCCTTCGGAGCCAGTCCCCGGGCCAGCCTGGGTCTTTTGCGAGCAGTCCGAGCCTTGGCCCTGCTAAAGGAAAGGCAATATGTTCTTCCCGATGATGTTCAATATTTAGCTCCCCATGTTCTTAACCATCGTTTATCTTTAAAAAAAGAAGAGCGTCTTAGAGGGCTGCAAGCCTCCCAGGTTATGAGCGAGATTTTAACTAAAGTGCCCGTACCAATAGAGAATTCCGGTGAGTAAAATGGAACCTATTTTCACTTCCGTATATACAATCCTGCTATTTAGGGTAGGCTTAATAATCCTGTTTCTCTATTTGCTGCAGCAAAGCTTGTTTTTGCCGGCCTTTTTTCTTTTTTTCCTTATTCTTTTGTTGGAAACTGCCGCTTTATGGTCTAAACTGGGCTTCAAAAAAATTAAGGTGGAAACAAAGGTAAATTTAAGCTGCCTGTTTCCCGATGATAAAATCAATTTCTCGCTAATTTGCCAAAATGAGAAACGCCTGCCGGTATATCTTAGCTGGCAGCTGCCTCTTGATCCGGAATTCCGGCTTCTTGACCGGGATGAAGCTTTTAGCGGAGGAATAAGGGGCAAGGTGTATCTCGGTCCCTATCAATCTAAAGAGTATAATTACTGTTTAACGGTTCGAAAACGCGGCTATTACCAAATTCCCGCTTTAAAAATTTACTCCCGGGATATATGGGGACTCTTTAACAGGGAAAAAACTATAGAGCATAATCAACATATTATTGTGTACCCCAGGTTATTGCCCCTGGAGGATGTTAGCATGAAAGCTGCTGATTTTTGCGGTCTGCAGCAGGATAAACGGCCCTTTTTGTTTGACCCCATTATGTTTGCGGGTTTAAGGGATTATACGCCCGATATGCCGACCCGTTTAATACATTGGAAGGCTTCAGCTTATCAGGACAGGCTTTTAGCTAAAATTATTGAACCTTCGGCCAGCCTGCAGCTACTTATAGCTATACATGCTCAAAGTTTTATCTATCCTGATGTCGACGAGGCTCTGTTTGAAAAGGCTTTGTCAGTAGCTGCTACCCTTGCAGTGTGGGCCGACAACCACAAAATCCCTTTTGGGTTAGCGGCCAATATGTCCCAAAAGGGACAGCCGGGGCCTATATCCTTTCCCGTTAACAGGAATCTCGATCAGGGAAGGCTTGTGCTGGAAGCCTTAGCTCGAGCCGAGTTGTCCTCATTCGGGAATCTGGAAGATATTTTACAAGATAAGGCTCTCAGTATGCCCTGGGGGGTAACTTTAATTATTATCAAGAAGGACCCCAGCCCTATTGCTCTTACTTCTCCTTTTAGTCAAGTTATACTCTATCCTTTGGTGGAGGCTCGGGATGACTTATAGGCAACTATTTATAAAATTAGCACTTATTTTTGCGGAAACCTGCTTTCTGGTTCTGCTTTATATATGTTTTCTGGGTTTAATAAAAGAACCTTTACCGGTAGCCCCATTATTTTTCTTTATTTTAACCGGGCTATTGACTACGGGAAATTATTTACTCAATTTTATGAGCTTGCGGCCGGTCACCATTATAATAATAAACCTACTTATTATCGGTTTGGTAGTAGGCTTAATGCTTGGCCAAGCAGGTTTGCCGCTGTCTTACTTGCTTAAGGTGCCCCAAGGGTTTATTCCCGGGGCGAAGGTAGTACTTATAGATTGCATGGTTTTGTGGTTGGCTATGCGTTCCCTGTTTCAGGTTTACAAACGCCGACCTCCCAATGTCTACGGCCATTTCGATCTTTATTTATTATTAACCCTGGCCGTTTTCCTGACCATCAGTATTAGCGGCGTTTCTCTGCCGGGGGGAATGATCTGGGCCTTAACAGCTTTATATTTGAACCTTCTGCCTTTATATATCTATAACAATAGCGAAGAAACTAAAAGTCCTTTTGCTGCTTGGTTCTTAGGTGGTTTAGCTGCTGTTTTGCTCTACTTTGCTTCTCAGACAGCCACTGTACTGGCCCATGTTTCTGAACCGGCGGGAACTGCCTTCAATTTCTTAAAGACTGCTTTTTTTGTCCTAGTCCGGTTTTTCGCTCAGATTCTGGCTTTTTTAGTTCAATTGATGTATGGCCGCAGGGGAGTAAGCTCTATAGAAGAAAATCATTCTTCAGCCGGGAGTGAAATAGTTAACGGATCAGCCGCTTCTGATTTACCCTGGCTCTACACCGGCCTTAAAATTTTGCTGGCGGCCTTGGCTATAATAGTTCTGCTTATAATTATGTATACTCTTTATGACCTTTTGCGTTATGCAATATTTAGCTTGTTCAAGAAAAGAAAGGGATCCGGCTGGACCAGGCCTCCTTTTAACCCTTTTTTATCCTGGAAAAGGATTTATTGTCGGTTACGGGAATTTTTCAAAAAAATCACCGGTTTGTTACGGCCTTTTTTGCCTTTTAAAATGTCGGTCCAACAGGCCTACTCCCTGTTACTGCGTTGGGGTTCCTCTAAAAGGCTTGCCCGGGGGCTACAGGAGACCCCTTATAGCTATTGCCGCCGGCTGGCTGAAAAGTATCCTCATCTAAGCCCCCAACTGCAAAAAATCACTGATGCTTTTGTGCTTTATCGTTATGCCCAAGAAAAACAAGCAATAGCATCAGACCCTTCTCTGAAAAAAACAATCAGAAAGATTTATTTGGCGGATTTTTACCGTTTTTTAAGGAAATAAATAAGTAAATACTCAAAACTACTTAAATTCAGTCATTTATTGTATAATAAAACATGCTTGAATAACGTCGAAAATGGAGGAAAGTATGAAGAAAATTCAAATGAATGTCCCGTTGGTGGAAATGGACGGGGATGAGATGACCAGGATAATCTGGAAGTCTATCAAGGAGATTTTGCTTCAACCTTATATCGAGTTAAAAACTGAGTACTATGATTTAGGACTTAAAAAGAGAGATGAGACT
>JAAYOJ010000142.1 GCA_012520405.1 Peptococcaceae bacterium | reverse complement strand
GGGCCAGCTCATCCAATTTACCCATAATCTCGGGCAAGTATTTATTCAATAATTCGACCTCTGCCGCCAAGGAACCCATCTGGGTTATAACACCATGAGAGGTTTCCAGTTCAAAATCGCTGGATCCTAAGGAAAAACCCGTTTCGTCTCCTTGCAATTCCCAGACCTGGTCATGATCCACCAGCACCTGTCCGGCAGCTGCCTCACTGGCAATCTCAATTTTAAAAACTCCTACATGCCGATCCTTAAAATTCGAATCTTGAGTTTCCGTTACCCTTACACTGACAATCTTAGACAATTCATCTACCAATTGATCACGGGCATCATAAAGGTCATTAGGGGTATCTCCTGCCACCTCGGCCCTCTGAATTTGCATATTAAGATCTTTAATTTGAGCGGCATAGCTATTGATTTGGTCAATTTGTACCTGAATTTTGGATCTCAGATCATTTTCTAAATCAGTTATCTGTTGGGCCAGCCGATGAAAACTGTCAACCAGGGTCTGTGCCCGTTCGAGCACAACAGCTTTAGCTCCGGAGTTTTCCGGATCCTTCGATAGTTCGCTCCAGGCAATCCAGAAATTGCTCAAATCGTTATGTAGACTGTCATCGGCAGGCTCGTTGAAAAATGCTTGAATATTAGATTGAAAATATAGTTTTTCGCTCCAATATTGTTCCTTGGAAGTTTCCCAGCGAAATTGACGGTCAACAAAAGCATCCCTGATCCGAGAAATACTCTCTATGGTAACACCAGACCCTATACTCACATTATGACCCAAAGCCGAAATTACATTGGGAATGCCTGTTACCAGGTTACTAACTTGTCTGGTATAGCCCTTCGTTCCGGCATTGGAGATATTATGACCAGCAGTATCAATGGCATACTGTTGGGCGGCTAAAGCATTTTTTCCTAATTCAAGCCCGGTAAATGTAGATCTCAAAGGTCTTCCTCCTTTTGGTTTTCTATGGCGAATTTAGACATCCTTATCTATAAAAAAGATTTCATTATTCATTTTCTTCTCAATTTTATTCTTAGAGTAAGTGGCCTTAGAGGGCGAAGCAAGAGAATTTATAGTTATATTTACAAGGCTAATAGCATTTTCCAAAAGCTTAGTATTGATCTCTTTTAAAGATTGCATTTCGCTAATTACTTTTTCCAGTTCAATTCGAATATCTTTGAAAGAGGGGTACACTTCCTCTAAGTCTTGCAAAGTGATTTTCTCACTTTGTTTGCCTGTTTCCTGAGCAAAAAATTCTGCCCAGTAAAGTCTTTCCTCTTCCAAGCGGCCGACTTCGAGCAGAATTAATTCTTCCCGGGCTGTAACCATTTCTAATTCCTGGATTTTGTTTTCTACCAGAGCTTGCTGCTTGGCTTTTTCCAGGCTAATTATTTTTTTAAATAACTTAAGCTGCTGCTTCAGGTTATCCCCCAATTTTTTTATAATCTCAGCCACCTGTTTACCTCCCGTCTTTATCCCAGGATAACATACTGACTGCTATAGAAGCGGCATCGAGCCTAAATTCACCGTGCGCAATCTGCTCGGAAACCGCTTTAACCTTTTCTTCCCGAATGTCAGGAAGCTCTTTGGCTTTTTGAATAAGATTCTGAAAAAGCTGAGCATTTTCCGAAACCGCCAGTTTATCTTGATTGTTGTTTTTGTTACTTCTATTAATTTGTGATACTCTGGTTGCTGCCTGAATGCTGCTAATCGGAGAAATTGACCTTCCATCTACTTTCAAATCGATCACCGCCTGAAGTTTAATATTTTTTAACGGTTTGTTAAACCGAAGCTATCTGCTTTTTTTATCGGCAAATCACGGCCAAAGCTAAACAGTTATATTTGCCGATTAGATTCGTATTTTTAATGTTTCCTCTTTTTTTCTCCCTCCTCCTGCTGTTTCTGGCTTTAAAAGTGTCCTTCCTAAAATTATTTATCCATTTTTTCTGCAGCAAACAACATAAAGGGTGTTATAATTAAAAATAATTACAAAAAAGTTCATTTCATGCTAAATAAAAACAAGATATTTTACGTTAATATTAAGTAGTAAGATTTGTTTTTTAGTATATCGCTGTTCATTAACCATTGTACATCAGGAGGAGAAAACAATAATATGGATATTACCACCATTGTAGGCTTAATTATCGGCTTTGCGGGCGTTATAGTCGGTTTTTTGATTGAAGGCGGGCATATAAGTGCCTTGGTAGGCCTGCCTCCTTTTCTTATTGTTGCGTTCGGGACCCTGGGAGCGACCATTGTGGGGATACCTCGGGAAGAAATTAAAAAAATCCCTCAATGGCTAAAAATTGCCTTCTCCGATAAATCTTTCGGAGTAGAAAAAGCATATTTTACTTTAGTTCATTTTTCGGAAAAAGCCCGCCAAGAAGGGCTGTTAAGTTTAGAACATGACTTAGAAACCATTGAGGACAAGTTTACCCGACAAGGAATACAATTAGTCATTGACGGTACGGATCCGGAAATTACCAAAAGTATTTTGGAATCTAATATCACGGTCTTAGAAAACAGACATAAAATCGGTATTGGTTTCTTTGAAACAGCCGGCGGCTATAGCCCGACCCTGGGTATTATCGGTACTGTTATGGGTTTGATACATGTCCTGGGAAACCTTACCGATCCGGACAAGTTGTCTTCTTCCATTGCCGTAGCCTTTATTGCTACCCTCTACGGGGTTTGTTTTGCTAACCTGTTTTATCTCCCTATTGCTACCAAGCTGAAGATTAAAAGCCAAAAAGAAGTCCAAACCATGGAAATGATCCTGGATGGAATACTATCTATTCAATCGGGCGAAAATCCGGCAATTCTTAAAGAGAAACTAAAAACTCATATAGGCTACCTTCCTGAAAAAGAAGCAGAAGAAATAACAACAGATGGTGATGAATAATGTCCAGAAGACAGAGAAAAGATGAAGGCTCAGGTCCCGGCCAGGAACGCTGGCTGGTAACCTATGCTGACCTCATAACCTTGCTTATGATTTTTTTCATTATGATGTATTCCATGAGTCATGTTGATGCTAATAAATTTAGAGCTTTAGCCGAGTCTTTAAGCATAACCTTGGGTGGCGGGGGTTCGGCGGGAGTTGAACTATCAACCTCTCCTTCCGGCCCTTCCATAATCGGGCAAGGAAATCCTCTGGAGACCAATAGCAATCCAGGCCAGGCAATTGGGCAGGAGAATAATCAGGCCGGTGATTCACAGGCAGGCGGCAATCTTGACGTTGAGACTATGACTATAGAACATATTAAAGCCAAATTAGATGCCTTTGCCTCGGAAAATAACATTCAAACCATGCTTGTTTCCTCTATAGAAGAAAGGGGTCTAGTAGTAAGTATTCAGGACACTCTTTTATTTGCCAGCGGCTCGGCGGAAATAACTCCTGGGGCCAGAAACATACTGAAAAAAATAAGCGGGGTTCTCTCCGCTTCGCCTAATTATATTAAAATTGAAGGACATACCGATAATCTTCCTATCAACACGGTAAGATTCCCCAGCAACTGGGAATTATCCGTTCTCAGAGCAACAAATGTCTTGCATATCCTGGCTAAAGAAGGCGGTATAGATCCGAAAAGACTTTCAGCTACCGGCTATGGAGAATACCGCCCTCGGGCTGATAATAAGACTGAAGCAGGAAGAAGCTCCAACCGCCGGGTTGACCTGGTAATACTACGTTCCAAATACGATCCGGTTGAACCGGGACCTTATAATATATTTAGTACACCGTAATCAATAGGCGATTTCCTTTACCAGAGCATAGAGGATGTCACTGGCTAAATCCAGTTTCTCCTCATTGATCCCTTTTATATCATCTTCAGGAGTATGGTTTTTGGTTAGCCATTGTTCGCTGAGCAAGGTAACAGCCGGCACTCCTACCCGGCCAAATGGCAGCTCATCGCTGGCATGTCCTTGCCCCGGGACTTTTTTAATATTACCGCCCATACCGCTAACCACTTGGAGAACGGTAGAAACTAGATTATCTTCCTCCTTGGACCACAGGATAAAATCCTCTTTAGGGCCGTTAGCAACTGAGTCAAAATTGATAACGGCTTTTATAGTGGTTAAAGGAACTGTGGGTTGGCTGACGAAATAAGAAGAACCCAGGAAACCCATTTCTTCGGCTCCCCAAAAAGCTACCACAATATTAGGGATGGGATGCTTACCGGCCAAGGCATCGGCTGTCAGCCGACGCGTGACTTCCAGGACACAAGCTACTCCCGAAGCATTATCATTTGCCCCGGGATAGAGCTGTCCCTTATAGACCCCCAGATGATCGTAATGAGCAGAGATAATGACATTTTGACTGGGATCCTGGCCGGGGATTGCGGCCAAGATGTTAGCTGAAGGATTAAGAAAGCTATCCCTTGGATCAGGGCGAAAAAGAACCCTGCCATTGATTATGGTTTCCTTCATGGTGGGTATGGAAAATAGTTGCCAGTAATTATTTTCCACTCCAAAGGGTAATAAATGTAGGTCTTTTAATTGTTTCTCGAGGTAGACTAAAGTCTTGGTCTCTCCGGCCGTACCCGCTCTGCGGCCTTGTAAACCGGGATCGCTTAACACCCGGATATCTTCAACTGCTTTGCGGTTAAGGGTTTTGGAAGGAATGTAAACGTCCTCCCAATAATCTTTGGGGACTTGTAGCTGGACAGCCGGTCTCTCCGTGAGGCCTTCCAGCTTTGTTGCCCAGCTGCCGGGCCAGGATGTAAAGGAAAGAAGTACTACCCCGAGACCTATTGCTATTTTGAGTAAAATTCTGCCTGTTTTCAAGATAATTTTTCCTTTCCGGAGGGATTAATATGTCCTTAAGAGTAGATCATTCAGGCCAAAATCATACTATAGGGCTTGATGAACCGAAGACGGCTGTAAGAAAAGGAACTGATTTCGGCAAAGTCTTGGCTCAGACCCACAAACTTCAAGATCAAGAATTGGAGATATTTCTCCGGCGTCTGGAAAGCCAGGGAGAAAAACTAGCCAAAAGTCATGCTCTCCAAGATCTTATTGAGTTTAAAAATATGGTCAAAGACTTTCTAAAAACTACCTTAGGTAAATCCCGCATTCTGCAGGAAGAAACCTTTTGGGATTACAGCGGACAGCCAAGGGCAATGTCCAGGGTCACAAAAATCAACCGGGCCCTGGAAGAGCTTGGGGAACAAGTATTGTCTTCCCAGGCCGAATCGCTCACAATTCTGGCCAAAATCAATGAGATCAAGGGATTAATAATTGATCTGTTGGCTTAAAAACAAATTTACCAATTGTACAAGGAGGAAAAATAGTTGGCTTATCCCCTAAAAAATCTTCAAGATTACGATCAATTCGTGCAAGCTTTTGAAAGACTAAGTGGTCTGGATTTGAAACTATATAAAGAAAATCAAATGAAAAGAAGGATAAACAATTTTATTAACAACCATGGCTATGAAAA
This sequence comes from Peptococcaceae bacterium, assembly GCA_012520405.1. Classification (GTDB taxonomy): domain Bacteria; phylum Bacillota; class Desulfitobacteriia; order Desulfitobacteriales; family Syntrophobotulaceae; genus JAAYMU01. The sequence goes on along the minus strand of JAAYOJ010000142.1, from coordinate 219 downwards.
CTATACGGATTTTTTCCAAGCCCTTACCGGCGATCGCCAACTATATAATGCTTTTTTTAAACATCTCACCATCAATGTAACTCAATTTTACCGGGATGATCGTCTTTGGGAGGTTTTCCGCACCAAGATTATCCCGGAGTTGTGCCGTCATAAATCATCTCTGAAATTTTGGAGTGCCGGCTGTTCCGCCGGACAGGAAGTATACACTATAGCCTCTAT
>JAAYOJ010000153.1 GCA_012520405.1 Peptococcaceae bacterium | reverse complement strand
GGTCTGTAATCAGGGTCTGCCCAGAGAAATAGGCACTGAAACCATCCCTTGAGGGTTGGGTGGCTACAGACGGATAATCCCTCTTATTTCTCTTTTGGGATTTTGGAACAGCTTTTCGCCCTATATTTTCAGTTTCATCTTCCATTTCATCATCATCAACAAATTCATATTTTGGTTTTCGAGAAATTTGCCAGCAGATAATAGTAAAAAGCAGGCAAATACCGGGAATTACAAGTGAATATTGTCCCAAAAGAGAGACAAAAAAACTGAAGATATTGGTTGGAAAGGCCCCAATCCCTAAATAGCCAAGAATTCCAATGATAGCCATAGCCAAATACAAAAGGGACAAAATTTTAATCAATAATCTGGTTATAAAACTCATAATCTCCTTCTCCCTCCCAAATATCTTCTCAAAAATAGAAGTACTTGAAATTTAGCCTCTATTCTATACTCAAATAATTTTTAATATTAGCAACACAGTTGCCAGGCACAACAACTTCACCTAACCCTATAGGACTGAAAGAACCATGAAAATCACTGCCGCCCGTCGATAGAATCGCTTTTTCCTGAGCAATTTTTTCATATCGAGAAATTAACTCTTGCTGATCTTCCCAATAGCCATAGTAAACTTCCAAACCTATTGGCTTATAAGAAAGTAAGTCAGCCATTAGTTTTTGGTTTCTAATAAGTCCGGGATGGGCTAAAACCGGCAGCCCGCCTGTAGCAAAAATAAAGTCCACGGTATCAGTAAAAGAGTTCTCCTTATAAGGAACATAAGCCATTCCTCCAGGTTTAAACCAAGAGGCTATGTTTTTCCAGTCAAGAGGCTTGAGCTGGGAAGTGGTTTTCCAAAGGGTTCTCATAATATGACCCTTGTAAATAATCCCCAGGGCGCCGGAGTCCTCCTCTATTTTTTCCCAGTCAAGTTCTATGCCGTTTCGTTTTAATTCTTGATACATGGCCCAGGATATTTTGGCCCGTTCTTGGCGCAAATTTTTTAATTTTTCCTGTAAGTAATCATTGTCAACACTTTTATAATAGGCCAGCAAATGAATTTCTTCATTTCTAAAAAAGCTGCAAAGCTCTACCCCGGGTATAATCTCTATCCCGTAAGAAATGCCAATTTGCTTAGCTTTTTCTATTCCTTCGGTATTTTCATGATCAGTAATGCCTAGAACGTTTATACCTTTGTGGTGGGCAGCCGACATTATTTCTTCAATACTTGAAGTTCCATCAGAATAATTTGAATGTATATGTAAATCAGCAATCAATGGCAGTCCTACTTCTTTCTTTTTTAAAATAATAGTTGGTGTATTGAATGGATTATAAATATAGTTAAATAAATAACCCTAAAATTAGTTTATTCTTTTTTTTCTACAAAATTCCTTCAGAATATTAGATTAATTATTTTATTAGATATATTTTTTAAATATGGTGACAAATGTTGAATTAATAAAAACTTTACATTGACAGGGTAAGCCAATTTAGTTATAATATCACTCGGTCGTTGTTTGATTTAAATTTTAGGGGATTAGTTTAATGGTAGAACAGCGGTCTCCAAAACCGTCGGTGAGGGTTCGACTCCTTCATCCCCTGCCACTAAAGCAGAAAAAACCCGTTGCAAGATTACAACGGGTTTTAATTTTTATGGGAGTTAATGGCTTATTCCTTAGGCTTAAAAACAACAACTCATTCTTGGATAGGAAGGCTCATAATAAGAATAGCGCCCTACTAATAAGAGTGCTGCTATTATTATGGCTGCAGTCGCAAACCCTGATGCTGCCCCAACCCCTAAGCCTGTAGCGGTCCCTGCTGCTACACCCGCTGCGGTGCTTGCGGTTGTCCTTGCAGGGTTGTTAGTAGCAGTAGCTGCGGCTCTGCGGGCAGCATTACCTGCAGCCGAGCCTGCTGTTGACCCTAAAGCGCTTGCTGCTGTACGAGCGGCATTACGGGCTGCCGTACCTCCAACTGACCCCAAGGCGCTTGCTGCCGTACGAGCGGCATTACGGGCTACCGTAGCACCAACCGTGGGTAAACGGTTGCTTGTTGATCTTGCAAGCATACGAAGTGGAATCATTAAAAGTCGGCTTAAATACATAATACCATCTCCCCAAAATTAATTGTACTAAGATATAATATTCGGACATGTTCCAGATTGTCCCTCTTAATAATATTTAACAAGCTAATAAATAATCGTTTATTTTTAGCAATATACTAAAGGAAAAAATACTCCTTAAAAAAAGAAAAACTGTCCTTAGAGGACAGTTTCGCTTACCCGTAGGAAGAGCATGTAATGATCTACCTTGCACAACTATAGATAGTTTATTACCCAACTATGATCTTGCGACCATAATCGAGCAGTTCGCCACCCATAATCATGGTTCGTTCGACCATACAAGATATCTTAACAGCCTACTGCAACCCTTGAGGCTACAATAAACCGTGGTCATACTAACTTGTAACCTAGCACAAGTTAATACGATGTTGAACACCCTGCATGATCTTAGCTCGACCCATTATACTAAGTTGGAACCCTATAACAATCAAAATATTCGACTGCCATAAAGCTTTTCCCCAATATAATGAATCTTCCCTCCGACTGGATACAAGCCTTTGACCTGTATACAATCTTTGGTCGACCCATACACACCCCGGGATGGAGCATATATAAGTCTTCGCTCAACCATTACATACCCTTTACATCCTATATTATTTGTCCTTTAAGTCCAGTTATACTGGAAAATATTATCCTGAACAAGTAATGAAAGCCTAATAATTTAATGAATTTTATCCGTTATTCAAAATTACATTAATTCTAAAATTATATTAATTTAAAATGGCATTATGTTTTTTGATAAAGCATTATATTTTATGGGTATTGGTGTGTACCCTGGAAAAATCCAGGTCATTATCGGTTCTGGCTTCTTTCTTTTCTGCCGGATAACCAATACCTAGCATACAAGCTACTTTTAGATGTTTCGGAATATTTAACAGCTCCTGTACATATTCTTCCGCCGTTTTTTCAGTGTTATGCTGTCTGTTTCTAATTTGCACCCAACACGAACCTAAACCTAAAGAATGTGCTGTAAGTTGGATTATGGTGGCGGCCAGGGCAGCATCCTCTACCCAAACATCCGTGGCATTACTATCGCCTAAAACCACAAAAACCAAAGGAGCATCCTGAAGGAAAGCGGAACCAAATTCTCGGGTTTGAGCCAATTTCGTTACTAGATTTTTGTCATTAACAACAATGAATTTTTGAGATTCAACTCCCCTGCCGGAAGGAGCCAGCAAGGCGGCCTTGGTCAAGGTTTGAACCTTTTCTTCTTCTATGGGAGTGGGTAAATAGCGTCTAATACTGCGCCTTTGATATAAGAGATCAAGCATATGTATCCCTCCTAAATATTATTGTTTATTACATTGTAAAAATTTAAGGAATTTATGCTTAAAGCATAAATCCCTTAATTTTGTAGGCGATAAAACTGAGTAACATATTTGTTTATAATTATTGTTATTTACTATCTTGTTCTTGTTGGGCCTTAAGCTGGGCCACCAAAGTTTCCTGTAGCCTGGTCGGCACTTCCTCATAGCCGATGAATTCGGTTTTAAAGGACCCTCTGCCTTGTGTCATGGCTTTTAAATCAATAGCGTATCTCATCATTTCAGATTGGGGCACCTGAGCTTTAATTACCTGGAACTTTCCTTCCGGTTCCATGCCCAATACCCGTCCTCGCTTGGTGTTAATGTCTCCAATAACTTCTCCCATGAAAGCTTCAGGAACTTTAATTTCGGCTTCGACCATGGGCTCCATCAAGGTAGGATTAGCTTGTTCTGCACCCTTTTTGAAAGCCAGAATAGCAGCTAGCTTAAAGGCCATTTCCGAAGAGTCGACACTATGGTAAGAACCGTCATAAAGAGTAAATTTAACGTTGGTCATCGGATACCCGGCCAAAAAGCCTTCAGCAACAGCTTCCCGCAAACCTTTTTCTACTGCTGGGAAGAAGTTACGCGGTACTGCTCCGCCAAAAATTTCTTCTGTAAATTCAAATTCACTATCGGGATTGGGCCCCATCTTAATCCAAACATGACCATATTGTCCATGGCCGCCGCTTTGTTTTTTATGTTTACCTTCGACCTGAACTTCTTTTTTAATTGTTTCTCTGTAAGGTACTCTTGGAACTTCAGTTTCCACAGCGACCCCAAATTTTCTAGCCAGTTTTTCCCCTACGATATCAAGCTGCATTTCTCCCATACCGCTTAGGATTGTTTGTTTGGTCTCGGTGTTCTTGCTAACACTGATAGTTGGATCCTCATCCACCAAGCGGGCCAGAGCAGAGCCGAGTTTATCCTCGTCACCTTTACTTTTGGGTCTCACAGCTAAAGGCAAGGATGGTTTGGGGAAATTTATTCCTTCTAAAACAACTTTATTTTCTTTAGTGCAAAGGGTATCACCTGTTTTTGTCTCTTGTAATTTAGCTACAACAGCTATATCACCGGCCGAGACACTGGTGGTATTATCCTGGTTTTTGCCCCGTAAATAAAACAACTGCCCCATTTTTTCCTCTACTTCTCTGGTAGAGTTATAAACAACGGATTCTCCGCTAAAAGTTCCGCCATATACTTTGAAGAAAGTCATTTTCCCTAAGTAAGGGTCAGCCAGTGTTTTAAAGACCAAAGCAGCTTTATCTTCTATGGGGGTAGGAGCCGGAACATAATCAGTCACAAATTGAAGAAGTTCATTGGTTCCAATATTCTTTTCGGCTGAACCAAACAAAATAGGAACAATCATATTCTGGGCTATAGCTTTTTTAGTAATCAATTTAAGCTCGTCCAGACTTAATTCTTCCCCCTCAAGATATTTCATTAAAACATCATCATCGGCTTCAGCTGCAGCCTCAGTTAATGTTTCTTTCAATAATTCGATCTCGTCTTTATATTCTTCCGGTATATTGCTCTGAAGAATATCTACAACTCCTTCAAAGGCAGCTTCCCGGCCAACCGGAATCTGCATTTGGACAAATCTGGCATCGGGATAAATCGTTTTAAGCTGATCGACAACCTTCTCCGGATTGGAATTTTCTCTGTCCAATTTGTTAATATAGATTATTCGTGGAATTTGCTTTTCTTCCATCATATCCCAAATAATCTCGGCTTGAACTTCTACGCCGCCAACACCGCAGAGAACCAAAAGTGCACTGTCTGCTACCCGTAAAGCACTAATAACTTCGCCGATAAAATCAGAATATCCCGGGGTATCAAGGATATTAACTTTTACCCCTTTGTTTTCGACTGGAAGCAAAGAAGTACTGATAGAAATGTTTCTCTGGATTTCTTCCTGCAGATAGTCAGAAACCGTGTTGCCGTCATTAACCTTACCTATTCTAGTGACAGCACCGGAATTGAAGAGAAGAGTTTCTGCCAGAGAGGTCTTGCCACAGCCGCCGTGACCGACAAAACAAATGTTACGGATATTTTGGGTATCGTAGCTTTTCAAAAAGATCTCCCCTTTTAAATCATATTATTAATATAAAATTCTCCAATAAGTTTTAAAAAGTTAGACATTACTTATATAACATTACTTAATAATTGGTAGGTTTGTCAAATCCTTTTTTAAAAATAACTTAATTTGATCTAGTTGCCGGCATGAGCTTGTTTTTCGGTGCATAAGTTTGGAGTAAGAATTTTAATTTTTACTTACTCACCGGGAGGAAAAATGGCTAATAACCGGCTTGTTTATGGTGCTATTATCTTGTTTGCTGCGAACCTCATCAACCGTGTTCTCGGCTTTATCTATCAATACTTAATTATGCATTTTATAGGCAGTGAAGCCTACGGTTTATTTCATATGGTTTTCCCGGTGTATATGACAGCCCTGGTGTTGTCTACGGCCGGAATACCTTTAGCCATTTCCAAGATGGTGGCAGAAAAAATATCCCTTAACCGTTATAGAGAGGCGCAAAGAATATTTCGCACGGCCTTTGCCACACTGTTTGTTTCGGGACTGGTAGTATCAGTTGTTTTATTCAGTAATACCTCCCATATTGTATCCCAATTCTTTGCCGATCAGCGTGTTTTTATAGTTTTTCAAATATGTATACCGGCAATTTTCGTTGTCTCCATATCCTCAGCTTTCAGGGGATATTTTCAAGGACTGCAAAACATGATGCCTTCGGCCTTGAGCCAGATTATTGAACAAATTACCAGAGTAACCATAGGATTTTCCCTTTCCCTAAAACTATTATCCCAAGGGGCAGAATGGGCTGCGGCTGGACTGGCTGTAGGAATGCTTTGCGGAGAAATTACCGGGCTTTTATCCATAGGCTTACATTATTTAACTCAAAAAAGAAGGAAAGAGCAAAGAAATGTTGTCAGCCAGGAACCGGCTTTTTCTATTCTCGGTAAACTTTTTACCTTATCTTTACCGATTACCGGTAGTCGTCTCGTTTCTACAGGCTTATCATCGCTTGAAGCTCTTATTATTCCTCGTCAATTACAAGTTGCGGGCTATACTTCGGCCAGCGCTACTTCCTTGTTCGGGCAATTAAGTGGTACGGCATTCACCCTGCTTACCTTTCCCAGTGTTTTCACTTTTGCCCTGGCCACTTCTTTAGTCCCGGCTATTTCCGAAGCCATGGTTCGCCAAGATATCTCTCTGGCCCGCAGCCGTTGTTCCGATGCCGTTCGTTATACCATGCTATTAGGAATTCCTAGTGTTCTTATTATAAACTATTTTGCTCAGCCTCTTACTCACTTATTTAATAGTGCCGATGTAGCCCTAGTATTGAAAATATTAAGTGTTGGCGGTATATTCTCTTATCTTATCCAAACTACCACTGGTATTCTCCAAGGTATGGGCAAAACACATGTACCTTTAATCAATGCTCTAATCAGTGGTTCGATCCGTGTACCGCTATTGTTCTACCTTACTGGAATTCCAATATGGGGCTTAAAAGGTTCTGCCTGGTCTTATGTTATCGGTTATGTTTGCTTTGCGGTCCTCAACCTGGCAGCCATTAGAAGAGAGATAAACTTTAAATTCGAGTTTAAAGCATTTTTACTCCAACCCCTACTTGCCGGTTTAGGAATGTTGGCCGTTATCCATTTATTCTCCACACTCGTTCCGGACAAAATAATTGTCCGCTTACTCGCCATTGCTTTAGGTTTTTTGGCTTATATAATTATTCTGATTTTAAACGGCGGCGTTAAAGCGGAGGATCTCAAAAAAATCCCCTATTTAAAGAGATTTATACGCTAATATTTAAGGAGAAGTAAACATTTTATTGAGGGCCTCTAATCTTTTGTAATCAGTTAAATCGCCGTGCAAAGGGGTTATGGACACAGCTAATTCTTCAATTGCCTTCAAGTCAGTTCCTTGCTCATTATCATGGATTACATCACCGCTGATCCAGTAATATTCTCTCCCATAAGGAGCCTTTCTGCTTTCAAAGGTATTATGATAGACGGATTTCCCCAATTTTGTTATTTGTACCCCGGTCCATTCGTCCGGATTCACGGCAGGAATATTGATATTTAAGAGACCATCCGTGGAGCTAACTAACTCCCAGTTCTCCTCAATAAATTGTTGCATAAAGTTAGCTGCGGGCAAAAAATTATCAAAATCATAGCTGGTCAGGGAAACGGCCAGAGACGGAATGCCCAAAAGTATACCCTCCATAGCCGCCGCCACCGTTCCGGAATAAAATACGTCTGTTCCTAAATTTGGCCCATTATTGATTCCCGAAATAATCAAATCCGGTTTATGAGGAAGGATATTACCCTCCATTGCCAATTTGACACAATCGGTCGGAGTCCCGTTAACAGCCAGACCAAAATCCTTATTTCTGTTAAGTTTATGTGGAGTTACAAATAGGGGATGAAAAATAGTAATGGAACGTCCACAGGCCGATCGTTGTCCTTCCGGAGCAACTATATATATCTCATACTTATTATTTTTAGATAAGGTATTATAAAGAGCCTGAATTCCCGGGGAAAAAAAACCGTCGTCGTTAGTAAGCAAAATTCTCATAACTTATTCTACCTCATAAATTGTAATACTCATGCCCTCTTCACTTTTAGTCAGACCAAAAAGCAAATGATGTGATTTCAAAGTTCGGTTCAGAAAATCAACGATTTTATACAATTGTGGATCTTCACGAAAACGCTGGCTGGCAATTAACTCTAAATTGTTAGGCTTTTCCTTAAGTTTATTATGAACAGAAGCTTTATTCCTTGTTGTTTGTTTGTCCATGGTGATCATTTCTTTCTTATTTAATTTTCTTATTTAATTTTTCCCCATTAGTAAAGCAAACCCTTCCGCCCGGGTAGCCGCACTGGTCTGAAACAAACCTCTTACAGCCGAGGTTACCGTTTTAGAACCGGGTTTTCTGATTCCTCTTATAGTCATACACATATGTTCGGCCTCAATCACAACTAATACTCCCTGAGCATTAAGTTTTTTCTTAATTGTATCTGCTATTTGACTTGTTAATCTTTCCTGAAGTTGGGGCCGCTTAGCAAAATCGTCGGCAACCCGGGCCAATTTGGAAAGCCCCGCCACTTTACCATTGCGCGGTATATATGCAATATGAACCTGTCCATAGAATGGCAGAAGATGATGCTCGCACATGGAGTATAAAGGAATATCCTTTATTATTACCATTTCTTCATGGTTTTCCGAAAATAAGACTGAAAGATTATCGCTGGGATCGGTATTCATTCCGGCAAAAGCTTCCTCATAAAATTTAGCCACCCTACGCGGCGTTTCTATTAGACCCTCTCTTTCAGGATCTTCGCCAATTGCTTCCAATATATCTTTTACTGCCCTTTCAATCTTCTCTAAATCAATGGCCATACTAAACCCCCAAAAAAAATTTGTAGTTTTTTTGATTAATGCATTATGAAGTATTTTATCACTCTTATCTGTTTATTCCAAATTTATACTCTAGGCTTGGACTTTTTTTAAAAATTTATTACTTGTATATACATAAATATCTTTTTAGTCTACTTTTTCCATTTTTTTGCGTTGTAATAGGAATATTCTAATGGTAAAATTAACATTGCATAAATTATTAATAGGTATATTTAGCTATAAAATAGCTTTGTCTGTCTGCAGTAATTTATTACCAGCATAATTTTCTTAGTTTCAGTAACTGTTGTATTAATTATTTTGTATTATTTTTCACAAGCCTATTAATTATTTGTGCACATTCCCTCCGAAAATAAAGTTACTTGTATTTTTCATTTAATTCTAATAGTTCTGGCAATTCTAACATTTCCAGAATATTTTCAGTAATATTTCGGAGAGAATAATTATGACATTGGGAGGTGATTTTTGTATATCCGGCCTGTTGTAGCCGTAACTTTTACCTACCTATTGTGATCTTTTAAGTTTAGTTTTTTCTGAGTTTATCGAAAGAAGGGAGCAATATTATGGGTATCAATTGGCCTATATTAATTGGCACTATTTTATTGGAAATTATAATTATATTTGGTGTTTCGGCAGTACTGCAGGCGAAAGAAAGGCACGCCGGCAGTGAATCTTTTATTAAGTCCAATCGTAATATGCCCATGGTTGCCGTTGCTGCGACTCAAGCACTTACCTGTCTTGGCGGCGGTCACATTCTCGGTATGACCAGTGCATCCTGGGACTTTGGGGTTGCTGCTTGTTGGTATGCTGTCTCCAGTGCATTTATGCTTATTATTCTGTTTTGTTTTACCGGTCCTTGGGTACGTAGGTTTGGTTTTACTACAATCGGCCAGGCTTTTGAAAAAATCTTTGACCGCAGAACAGCTATCCTGGTAGGCTGTGTTGGTGCCGGTACAATCTGGGGTATTATGACCCTCGAACTTCAAGGTGTAGGTTCCATTATTTCCGCTATTACTTCCGGTTCTTTGGTAATTGGCTGTGTTGTTGGCGGAATTATTGCTATTCTATACGTTATTTTCGGTGGCATGAAACAAGTAGGTTGGGTCAACGTTATTAACGCCATATTTATGTATTTAGGCGTTATAGTTGCCCTTGCCTTATTAGGTTCTAAACTGCCCCATGGCTGGGCCGGAGTTAATGAATTCTATCAATCTAACGGCATGGATTTCATGTTGCAAATTAAATCTACCCCGGAAATCTGGAAAGTTTATATTCTAGGTACGTTTTTATCCGGTCTTTTCTATGTTCCAATTGGCCCGCAGGCCGCTCAGGTTTCTGCTTCAGCTAAATCAGTTAACTCTCTGAAAAAAGCGGTATTTATAGCTGTTCCGCTGAACACCATTTTCGGAATGATTATGGTTGCTTTCAGCATGGCCGCCCTCACAATGCCTGAATTAGCAAATATGGGTGCGCCTCCCTTTATCGCCATGTTCGTCATGTTGATCGAGTTAATGCCTTGGTGGCTGACAGCCTGGTTGTTTGCCGGATTTGCAGCTGCTATGCTTTCCACAATTGCGGTTCAGCTCTTGGCCTTGTCCACGATTATCGTCGACGATATCTATATTCGCTACTACAACCATAACATGTCCGAGAAATCCAAGATGAAAATGTTGCGTTGGTTGATTATCATTATCGGAGTTGGTGCTACTGCTACTTCTACTGCGCTTCCCCCGGTTCAAAACGCTATCGTTTGGCTGTTCGCTTGGTTACTGCCGGCCTTCTGGATCTTCGTCTTCGCTATGTTCTGGAAGCGTTCGTCCTTTGCCGGTTTCTGGACTATCATTGTGACCGGTGTAGTCAACATACTCTGGAGCTATACATCCCTTCCCACCATGCTGGGTCTGGACGGTAACAATAACTCCATTGCCATGTTTGTCGTGGCACTTGTCGCTTGTATAATCTTGACAGCCGTCGATAAAAACGCTAAACCACCTATGGTCAAAGTTTACAAAGAGAACAAATTTGACGTTATTTCCGAAGATTTGGCCGAGCACTACAAGGCAATCGGCTATAAAGGCTAAGGAGGTAGGTAAATAATGGTACTTGGATATTGGGACTTTTTAAGCAGTTATGTTATTCAATCCTTTGGCGTCTGTATCCTTATTGGTTTAGTGGGACTGGTAATAGGTAAGTGGCTTACCTACAGTGGAGAAGAAGACGATTTATAGTATTCGAGCCCAACAGTTTATCGCTGATCACATAATAAGGAGGAAAAACAATGTCAGGAGATTTAGCTAATATTATCTGGATGACTACTGTTATTCTGATTATGATTATACTTTCGGTACTAAGCTATTCTGGTACCAAAAACGATAAATATGAGCAAAAATAAAAGCAAACTATTACTATGATTTAAGGGCGTGGATTGACCACGCCCCTTTTTATTGAGTATTGAATTTTGAGCCTTTAAGCCAATCCTAAAGAATGATTAAAACAATCAACAGCTTTTTTCGGTCGGGAAAGGTTTTCATAAATATTGCCCAAAAGAACCCAGGCCTCTGTGTTGTGCTTTTCGAGGGCCACTAATTTTTCCAAATTTACTTTTGCTTCTTCCCATAATCCTTTCTCAGCCAAACAAGAGGCTAAATTAAATAGGACAATTGTATCTGATTGGTCAAGTTTTAAGGCTTCTTTGTAGTATTCAATGGCTTTACGGGAACGGCCCAGTTTATGACATACTAAACCTAGATTATTATATAGCAGAGGGTCATTGGAATTAAGAATTAAGGCCTTTTTCAGATGTTTGTAAGCCTGTTCATTATTTCCTAGCTTATGGTAGATTCCAGCTAAGTTATTCAAAGCATCATAATTATCCGGTTCCTTATTTAATACTTTCTGTAATAATTTTTTCGCCTTTCTCAGTTCCCCCAACAGGGCATAACAATAAGCCATTCTGGCATACAAATGATATTGCCCGCCATATTTTATCGCTTTTTTAAAGCAAAGAACAGCATCACCTATCTGCTGGAGTTTGACCAGCATTTCAGCTTTCATTTCCCAATACTCTGCATTAAAAGGTTTTAATTGGCAGCAGCCGCTAAAACAATTTAATGCTTCTGCGTATTCGCCGTAAAAAAGAAATATACTCCCCAAACGATATATTAATTCCGCATCCCGAGGAGATGACCGGACCGACTTGTTTAAAACTGTCACCGCTTGCTGCCAATCACCCATCTCCAAATAACAATCTGCTTGCAAGTTCCAATAGTTAATATTATTAGGTTGATAAGAAAGAGCTTGGTTCAAATTGTCTATTGCTGCTTGGAGTAGTTCCATACCATGACAGCAACGGGCAATTAGATAATGGATTTGCCCCTTTAGCGCCGGGTCTTCACAACATAACAAACAAGCTTTTAAATAGTTTTTGGTTTCTGCAAAAACTTGTAAATCTATTAACTTCTCAG
>JAAYOJ010000069.1 GCA_012520405.1 Peptococcaceae bacterium | reverse complement strand
TATAGCTAAGCTGACACTCATTCGGGACAACAGAATCCGACAGGCTATTGCTAGATAAATTGTAGCATCAATATGTATCAAAAGAAATGAAAGGATATGTGGTATCATGTACTGTCCTAAATGTGGAGCATCAGTAAAAGAAGGGGCTTCATTCTGTCATTCTTGCGGAGAGCGTGTGGATGGAATAAGAATCGAGATGCCAAAAAGAACAAAAGCTGTGGGCAATCAGAAGTCACTTGTTAAAAAAGTTATAATAGGCATAGTTTTTCTTCTAATCATAGTTATAGCCGTAAAAATCGGAAGTGTTTTAGGAAGTGGAGGAACAGCAAACCCTGTTGATCTACCAAGGTCTAATAAGCAGGCTGTCCAGTGTGCGCCGTGTAACGGAATGGGCCAAATTAGATGTGGGGATTGTTCAGGAACAGGTTATCGCTTAGGCGAATGGGACCCAGTCAGAGGTGAGTCGAAACGGCACACTTGCGTAACCTGTAATGGTTCAGGTTTAAAACGCTGTACATATTGTGATGGTACAGGATGGCGTTAAACCACTCGCTAGCCCTTCCACCCTTTTCTTCAATATATTATATTATAAGGCAATTCATTAACGGACAAACAAGCTCTTAAACTCCGACCACTGCGGGGTTAAGAGCTTGTTTTTAGACCGATTCTATGGATACAAAAAAAGTCGAATTAAAAGGGTTTAAGACATAACTTAGCGAAATCTATTTCTAGAAATACCAAGCATTGTAATTTTTCACTTCTTCACTGTTTGGAGGCAGCATTTTGAAAAAGCTTTTCATATCCCTTGCAGCAATACTTATCGGTTTTTTCACTGTTAGCTTGGTGCTCAATGGCCAACCCGATTTACCTAAAGCGGCAAACAAACCCCAGGCCGTAAACGGGATTTTGGACTTAGCCGATTGGAATTGGGAACAAGATGGGATTATCCGGTTGGACGGGCAGTGGGAATTCTATTGGCAGGAACTGCTTTCTCCGGAGGATTTTACAAACACAGCTAACCTTACAACTGAGAACCATATTACGGTTCCCCGGGCCTGGAACAAATACAAAATCGATGGCCAAGAACTCTCCAGCCAGGGTTATGCAACCTATCGGTTGAGAATTTATTCTCCGGGCCAACAAATTCTCGGGCTAAAAATTCCCCGAATCTTTACATCCTATAAACTTTGGGCCAATGGTCAGTTACTGGCCTCCGCCGGCAAGGTGGCTGTAAACAAAGAACAAATGGTTCCCCAATATCTCCCTCAAGTTGCTATCTCCAGCCTACTGACGGGACCATAGAATTAGTGGTCCAGGTAGCCAATTTTCGTCATCGCAGCGGAGGTATTCTGGAAAGTCTGTACTTAGGCTCCCAGGGTCAAATCACCCAGCTACGCAACAACAACCTTGCCCTGGAGCTATTTCTTTTCGGCAGCTTATTTATTATCGGATTATACCATTTAGGTCTTTTTGCTTTCCGCACCAAGGATCGCTCCACTCTCTATTTTGGCATCTATACTCTGATGATAGCTTGCAGGACCTTGTTGGTGGGCGAAATATATTTTATCAATCTATTCCCTGATTTCAGCTGGGAAATAGCCCATAAAATTCAAACCACCGCTTTTTATGTGGGGATACCCTTGTTCTTTATGTTTTTAAAGACAATTTTCCCTCAGGATATTCGACCAAGGCTCAATCGCTTGATTTACATTGTAGGTTTTGCCTTTGGCCTGTTAGTTTTGCTGACCCCCGCCCGAATCTTCACACCCTTCAATCCCGCCTATCAACTATTTTTCCTGCTGGTAGTCCCGGCTTATATTCTGTATCTGGTCGCTGTTACTTGTTGGCGTAAGAGAGAAGGGGCTTATCTTATCGGCATAGGTGTAACTATCCTTCTGTTTTGCGCTGTCAACGATATTATTTTCCTGAGCATTTTTCTCAATGATACCGAAGCTCATTTCTTAAGAAGTATAGTCACCAGGGGAAACCTTTCTTCCTGGGGATTACTCATTTTGGTTTTTGCTCAATCCTTAGTTTTGGCTCAGAAGCTTTCCCAAAGCTTCAGTAAAACTGAATTGGTCACCGCAGAACTTCGCCGATTGAACGACAGCTTGGAAGAAAAAGTACAAGAAAGAACCCAAGCTTTAGAAACTTCCAATAAGGAGTTGGAAAAAGCCTATGCGGCTGCCTCCCGGTCGGAAAAATCCCGTCAGTTCTTAGTCCAGAATATTTCCCATGATCTGCGTACCCCTCTGACTTCCATCAAGGGCTATGTAGATACTATCCTGGATGGAATTGTCCAGGATCCGGAACAGCAGAAGAAATACTTGGCCAGAGTAGCGGAAAAAGTAATCAGTATCAATCATCTGGTAGAGCAATTGACGGAACTTGCCCGCTTAGAATCCCGGCAGTCTCAGCTTCACTTTAAATCTGTTCCTCTTTTTAAATATCTGGAAGCTATCTGTGAGCAATATACCTTGGATTTTCAAGCCTCGACCGTTGAATTACAGATCAGGTTTCCCGAGGACTTAATGAACCACCCTGGATATACAGAAGATCTCTTTCTCAACATTGACAGCGAACAGCTGGAAAGGGTGTTTACCAACCTTTTCAGTAATGCTTTAAAGCATACGCCCCCAGGGGGACAAATCAGCCTCAGCCTTCGCTTGATTAATGACAAGAAAACCCTGCAGCTGGAAGTTGCCGATACAGGGGCAGGTATTTCGCCTGAAAATCTTGAGCATATCTTTGAGCGTTTTTATATGGTTACCAAAGTCCGCCAGCCAGGCGAAAAAGGCAGCAACTTAGGCCTGGCTATCGCCAAGGAAATCGTGGAATATCACGGCGGCCAAATATGGGCAGAAAGCGAACTAGGAAAAGGAAGCCGTTTTTTCTTCACTTTACCGGTTTCCAAACAGAGAAGTTCTTGCAAAACTTGAACCTTGAAGGGTCCAATAGCCTTTATTCATAAGGACAACTATTGCAGATTTAATATTTAATAAAAAAGCTGAATCCTTTCCAGGATATCAGCTAAATACGGAGGCGAAATATTTTGGCAGGAGAAAGGATTCTTATTGTTGATGACGATGAAGATATCCGAGAGGTACTGACCTTGTATCTCCAAAGGGAAGGCTATCAGGTTATTGCTGCAGAAGACGGAAGACAGGCCGTTTCGGCAGCCTTGGCCGCCAATCCCGATTTAATTATCTTAGACATGATGCTGCCTGGCTTGGACGGTATCGAGGCCTGCCAGGGCATCCGGGAAATTCTTACCGGTGGCCAGGCAGACATTTTGGCCCTGGGGGTTAAAATACTTAGCTATGGCCAAAGCAGTTTCATAGCGATTTTGACCGGCTATTCTGATAATCCGGGAACTATTCAAAGAAGTAATCTCCTCGATTTCCTTTACAATAGCAGGACTGAGAACACCTTCCCCGCCGATGAGATAGACCCTATCGGGATTTAGCTCCGCAAGTTTTGTTTTCATTTCGGCACTGAGCCGGTCTTTGCCCACCGGCAGGATGGGGCTTTGGGCTACAGCCGCTATACTGCTCACAACCAAAGCATCCGCATAACTATTTTCATTGACCAAGATAACCGGCCTTCCTTTTTGTACTTCCAGTCTCTCGGCAATGGCCAGAGCCGTTTTTCCGCGGTTATCTCCGCTGAGGCGGGTAATGTTTGTAAAGCCGATCCTTTGAACAGCCTTTTCCACCTCAAGGGGAATGGCTCCGGTTCCGCCCAGGATATAAACCTTCCCATCAGCTTGGAGGTTCTCCCGGAGATAGTTGAGGACTTTGTCCTGGTCAGCCTTATTGCTGCCCACCAAGAGGATAGGTGCCTGGAGTTTATAGGCTAAGACGCTTCCTGTTAAAGCATCTGGATAGTTGGCTGCTGTAGCCAGGACCGCATTGGCCACCTTTTCCGTGTAGTTGGCCTTGGCAATGGCTAGGGCAGTATCCACTCGGCTTTCTCCGGCCAGACGGTGGATTCCGGCCAGAGGCTTATTTAGTTTAAAGTTCCATTCCACGATTTCCTCTTCCACCGAAATAACGATACTGCGATAGTTTTCATACCCTTCCTTCACGGCAGTGAGATAATAGTCCGCATTGGGGAAAACCATAAAGGCATAGAAGCCGTTTGGATCACTTGTTTGAGGATTGCGGTTATCATTGGGGGCGAAATCCGGCAAGACTGGAAGCTCGACCAGGGTACCCGGGGTAAGGCCTTTCTCCCGGTTTCTTGCCGTATCCGCATAATACAAGGTGATCTCGGCACCGGCGATAGCCTGTCCGGTAGCAGGGTCTGTAATAATTCCATAAGGGTCAATCAGGGAACAACTTAAGTCTACCTTTCCCTTGCTATTTACTTTTACTTTCAAGGTGCCGATAGAGATCTGCTGCCCGTTCCCTAAGTCGTAAGTAAGTCGGAAAGTGCTGTTCGTTTCATTTTTTAGATTAGCTATTTCAATAGTTCCGTCTGCTTTCAGCTTAATCTGTGTATTTCCATCAGTACTGCCAGAACTACCGGCGGAAAACCCCAGTCTTTCGGGAGCACTGATTGGTGCAGTTTTTCCGTTGGGCTGCCGGAATTGCAGGTTCTCTTGGGCTTTCATGGCTACAGTCAGGGTTCCGTCCTTTTCCTTAAAAACTTCAGCTTTAATGGGCTTAAGTTCTTGCCCTGTTTTATTGTCCAGAAGACTTCCGGTGACAGTTGTCCCCTGGGGAGGGGTTGAGTCGGAGGACCTTGTATTTTTAGTTAGGGTGATTTCAGAAAGCAGGCTAGCCAGGAATTCATATGGGTCTGTAAACTCCTTTTCTTCCGCTGCGAAGGTGGTAAGCCTAAGGTTTATTGTTCCTTCTCCTGTTCCCTCTTCCAAATCTATAGATACTACCTTAGCATTAGCGGGAGTAGTATTCATACCGGAGATGGTAATCATGGGTTCCATGTTCTCGCTAACCAGAGCGTAGGAAAGTATTGCCGGGAATTCATCAACTCCTTGAGCCGAAATCCTGCCCCCGGAAAAGTTGATTTTCCCCACTACTTGAATTCCGGAATCTAGAGTAACTGTTCCGCCGGAAACTTGAAGATTCCCCGGCTGGAGACTGCCATCCTCCGTCATATAAGGCAAGCCGCCGACCAGGATAGCGGTATGATCTTCATCGTCACTTCCTGGCTCTACTGCTATTGTGCCTCCGGAAATCTTCACATTTGCCAAGCTGCTGATCCCTACGTTTATTCTCTTACCGTTTCCCAAAATTATGTTCTGGGTTCCTCCAGAGATATTGATATTACCTGTAGGGCCGGCATTGACCAGGCCGGAGTTATAGCCTTGAATATGCAGGGTCCCTCCGGAAATAGCCATATCTCCCTGTTCCAGATAGATGCCACAGCTACCATAGGGATTCACCGCTGCTAGAATACCAAAGCTTCCATCGGAATACCACTCCGTATTTGTGAGGTTGAGCACTCCCCCAGACAGGGTAAGGTTACCTTTTCTCACATAAATTGCCTCGGCGTGCTCACCCCTTTGTTGAATATGTAATGTGCCTCCCGACACTACTAAATTTCCGTCTTCAACCAATATGCCTTGACCATTTTTGCCTTGAATTTTAATTTCTCCTTTTCCGGCAATGGTCAGAGATCCCAATCCGTAGATAGCGTTGCTCCCTCCTACTTCTATTGGCAGAAAGTGATTGACGCTTTGATCCCTTAACTCGATCTTAGTTCCAGCAGGAAGAACAAGGCCGTAATTAGCACTAATCAGGATATTATCCAGAGTAAGTGTCCCCCCTGTGACCACACCCTCTGCCAGAATCGGAACCCACTTCCAACCTTCGGTTGCAAGGTTATCGATTGTCTGTGCAGGATTCATTCCTTCGCTAACTTCTGTAAAATCTAAAGTGCTTTGAATTGCTTTGCGCAAGATCAAATCCTTGCTGACTCTAGGGGTTACACCCGGAACTTCGCCATAGTAAACAGTTTTATTCCCCTGCCAAGTGCCATTGTTTTCAGCACTTTCAGCGATGATAACCAGGCCGCTGTGTTTAAAGCTTGCTCCGCTGTCTACAGTTAGATTATCAACCCGTATCAGATAATTGTCGCTCACTAAAGTTGATCCGTTCCCAATAATTAGATTGGCAGCTAAGACACTTGAGCCGCTTAAAGTGGATGTCCCGAAATTTATATTTATATCTTCTTCTGCATACATATTTCCTTCGGAGGAGGCGGTTATGCTGGCGCCATCATTGAAATAAAAGTTCTGGGCCGTAATTCCGCTATCCCCGACCGTGACCTCGAGAATCCCTCCTCGCTCCAGGATAACATCTCCAGAGCAATATAATTCCCTAACATTTATAACTGCCTGGCCTGTGCCGGAGACCCTAAGGGATGCACAATACATGCTTTTCCACGAAAGCATATTTAATGTTCCATGGACAATTATTTCTGCGTACCAGCCATTTATCTCGCCAATCGTTACCGTAGCCGTATCTGCAATGGTGAGGTTTGCTGGCTCTGAGACCAGAAATGTAATCCCACTAGACTCTGCTTGGAGAATTCCCTTGATTAGGACGGAATCACTAGCATAAACACCTTGGCTTCCCGTAATCTCCACCTGGCCGCCCTCATCTACTGTAAACACCTTTTCGCAGTAGATTTTGTGAGCTGTTACTATACCTGTATCTGTAATCCTTAAGGCACCTTTGCTATCTAAATTCCCCCCTAACCTTACTGTCCCGCCAATGGTCAAAATTCCGTCAGAACTAATATTACCCTTTGTCTCCAGACGACCTCCGCTTTCTACTGTTAAACTGCTTTCTTCACCTCCGGCATAAATATCAGCTGAATCAGCCTTAATGAATCCTGTGCTTGTGAGCGTAAAATTCTTAGCATATATTCCTCCATAGCGATCCTCGTGAAAAAGCAAAGTTCCGCCGATAGTCAGATCATGAAGGTCTGTGACATCCGAATTAATAATACCTGTGGTAATGGCATTACCTTTATCGATCTCCAATATACAGCCATCCTCAACAACCGTATCTCCACCGGTGACAATTCCTTTTATGCTATCGATCTGCAACTTACCCGGACCTTTAATAGTCAACTCGCCGTCGCTAATAATTGCTGACGTTTGCTTATCGGTGTCCGACTTCCTATAACTATGCACTTTTGCGTTCCCTCTAAGCTCGATAATCGCACCGGCTGGAAGATGTATTCCACAAGTCTCGGCAGAAATGTCCAGCCCGTTTAAGGTCAGAGTTTTAGTTTCATTGTCCCATTTCCAGCCTTGAGATTCATATTGGCTGTCGTCACTGGCAGGATTCTTGGAGAAGTTTAAGGTTTTAGTGACCTTTTCTTTCTCAGTTTCTTCCAAGGTTTTTATTTGGTCTTCAAGGTTAAATGGCTGTTCCGGCACTCCTTCAAGCTCCTGATTTTCAAGTGCCTCCTCTGCTCCTTGAGTCTGCTCCAAAGCAGGAGGCTCCACCTCCGGCTCTATCTCCCCTGCAGCTGCGGGAATTGGAATTAATGTCACTACCATACATACTGCCAGAAGCAGGCTGATAAACTTATTTCGTGTTTTTGTCATGTAAAAACCTCACTTTTTATGTTATAAGTGGAAGTTATTGAGATTCGAATACCCATTATTATTGAATTCTCAGGACTTATTCGACAAATTGTTTTAAATACATCTAAATTCTAGCATAAAGCTCCTATTGTAAAAATTAATACATCTTCAACTTATCTTTAAGTTTATCTAAACAATAAATTAAAGCCGTTATAGCAATGAACTTTTAGAAACAGCCAGCAATTCTTAGCTACATATCCCTCCTCATAAAAACAGAAAATACCTAGCCACAATAGTTTGGCTAGGTATTTTCTGTGTTCACTTTGTGACAATAACCCCGTTCCCTCGACACACTGTCTTCTACATTCTCAGCAAAAAAGTACCTTCGCCTGTGTACGGAATATTACGACCTTCTCCTGAATACCCTGAATTAGATAGGACTGGACT
>JAAYOJ010000024.1 GCA_012520405.1 Peptococcaceae bacterium | reverse complement strand
TGCTCCTATCTCATCTTCAGAATACATTGACCATTCGTCTATTACGGTAGCCTTTTTAATCTCAAATTCTAATTCACCTACGGTTCTGGTCTTTTTATTATAGGTTTCTTCTACCGTTACTTTATAGGTTCCTGGTTTTTTTGCTGTATAAGTTTGATAAATGATGTAAAAGTTTGAATCACCGTCACGTTTAGCTTTTTCTGTCATAGTAAAGTTTTTACTATTTGATTTATAGGTATATTTCGCATCCACGTTACGATAATTTGAATAAACCAAGAACATCTCATTTGTTCCTACTGGCAAACCATCATAGCTTTCGCTAAAAAATGTAGCGTTCTTTACAGTAACTTTACAGGTACCAACCTTTGTAGTTTTACCATTTAATTTTTGATTGCAGGTAATCGTTGCCTTTCCTGCTTTCAAACCTGTCAAATAAGCTTTGTTACCTTTCGTTTTAACCGTTACAACCTTTTTATCACTGGATGTAAAAGTATAAGTAGCCTTTTTTACCGGATTCTCAACTTCTATGGTGTAGTAGTCATCTTTTGAATAAAAAGGATCACTGTAATAAACACTTCCGGTACCTATTGTCATTGACTTAGGAATGGAGGGTTTTGCTGCTGCGTCAACAAATGATGACGTAGGACTTAAGAAAGTTATGAATGCAAGTAACAATGCTGCAACAACTGTTGTCAATAATTTACTATTTAGTTTTTTCATCTTGTCTTATACTCTCCTTTGGTATTTTTTTGGTAAGAATATTATACATTTTTTGTTACTTACTTACAACACTTTTTTTACATTAACCAACTAAATTCTCCATGAATTTTTCTAATTTCATTGCTTCTATCCCAAAAAATATTTTATGAATTTAAGCCCATTCTTAACATTAGGATATCTAAGCGAAATATCAAAACGAGTCGTCTGTTTTAAGATACTCTTTCTATGGGAAAAAGCTTCAAAACTTTCCTTACCATGATACGCTCCTATTCCGCTACTTCCTACTCCTCCGAATGGTAAATAGGGCGATACCAAGTGATAGATGGTATCATTGATGCAGCCTCCTCCAAACGAAATATGTTTAAGAATCTTTTTCTTTATGATTGTACTTTCCGTGAATAAATATAATGCCAATGGCTTTGGATGATTTTGAACTTCCTTAATCACTTCCGATAAATTCTCATACTCAAGTACCGGCAGGATTGGTCCAAATATTTCATCCTGCATGATGGTATTCTTCCAAGAAACGTTGGTTAAAACGGTTGGTTCTATCACCAAACGTTCCCGATCCGATTTACCCCCAATTATGATATCTCCATCACTTAGAAATGCATATAAACGGTCAAAGTGCTTATGACTAACAATGTGAGTGTAATTGGGATTATCTATTGGAGTCTCACCATAAAGTTTATCAATCGCTTTCCTTAACTCCGCCAAAAACGTATCTTTTATCTTATGATGCACATATACATAGTCCGGTGCAACACAAGTCTGTCCTGCATTCAAAAACTTTCCCCATGCAATTCGCTTTGCCGCTAGCTTAATATTGGCATCTTCATGAACGATGCAGGGGCTCTTCCCCCCAAGTTCTAATGTAATCGGTGTCAAATGCTCTGCTGCCGCTTTCATAACAATCTTCCCAACCGCTACACTTCCGGTAAAAAAAATGGTATCATACTTTTCCCGTAAAAGTGCTTGGCTCGTTTCCACTCCTCCCTAAACAACGGTGATATACTCTTCCGGGAATAATTTTGCTATCATCTGCTCCAAAACTGCTGAAGTTCTAGGAGTAAACTCGGTGGGTTTGAGTACTGCACAGTTTCCTGCAGCAATCGCCCCTATCAGCGGTGCTATTATCAGTTGAAATGGATAATTCCATGGGGCGATAATAAGTGCTACTCCATAGGGTTCAGGATAAATATAGCTTGACGAACCAAGCAGTGTTAAAGGGGTTTTCACCCGTTTAGGCTTTACCCAGGTGGGAAGGTGCTTTAGGGTAAATCGAATCTCCTCGAGAACAACTCCTATTTCCGTCAAATAAGCATCTAATTCCGATTTATTTAAATCCGTTTTAAGAGCGTCCAAAAGCCTGGCTTCATTTTTAATAATCGAAGCCCTTAGTTTCTGCAATGCCTGTATACGGAAGTTTATATCTTTGGTTTTCCCTGTTCGAAAAAATCTTTGCTGCTTACTGACCAGATTATGATAATTTTCCATCATAAGTCCTCCTTGCGAAGAATTTATTAGTGCACTGTTATTTGAATATTGACTGTTAAGTTTCTTAATATACCATAGAATTCCTATTTTATATCTATTCTATCACTTTAATTTTATATTTCCTATGGATGAATAACAACAAAAAATTCATAAAAAAGCCCTTGCAATGTTTCTCAACATACCAAGGGCGTAATAACCAAACTAGATTAGGAAGGTCAATTAATTTACCACGACAATTATTTCGTATTCCTATCTATCTCAGCTAATTTCTGTTGAATAATTTGTAATACTTCCATTCGATCCTTCGGATTTTCCACGATATCGTACTTAGCGGCATCAATGACAAGAAGCGGTGAAAGATTATATTCTAAGAAATAATCCTCGTATTCCTTATTGAGCCTCTCCCAGTAGTCTCTTTCAACTATCTGTTCATAGTCACGTCCTCTTTTTCTGATCCGACGGATTGCCGAGTCCGTATCAATTTTAAGGTAAATCATGAGCTTAGGCGCTTCTACATGGTCCAACATATTCGTTAGAAGATCTCTATATAATAGATATTCATCCTTTTCCATATTTCCCTCTTCGTAAAGAAGTTTGGCAAATATCATATCTCCATAGATACTCCGATCCATAAGGGTTGGTTTTCCTAATTGTGCAGCCTGTTTCAACATCTCAAATCTTCGGTTTAGAAAATATACCTGAAGAGGGAAAGCATATCTCTTTCTGTCATGATAAAACTTGTCTAATAACGGATTGTCGTCTACAGGCTCTTCGAAACAAGGTATTTTCATTTCTTTTGAAAGCATCTCCATGTAAGCAGTCTTTCCTGCCCCTACCACAGCATCTATAACAATTGTTTCATTTGGTTCGTTTTTCTTAATCATATTAAAGAACTCCTTGTACACTAATATCCTCCTT
>JAAYOJ010000013.1 GCA_012520405.1 Peptococcaceae bacterium | reverse complement strand
CTTTACAACTTCTATGCAGATCCTGAGAATAACCCCCTGTCAACGCCTACGGGACTCTTGGAGTATTCTTCGTCCGATATAGAAAAGCATATGCCGGATGATCCGGAACGACCACCGGTTCCTCACTGGATTGAAAAAAGCGAAAGTCACGACGAGCGTCTTTCCAGTCAGCGGGCCGAGAAATATCCGCTTCTTTGCATGTCTAACCACGGTCGCTGGCGGATGCATGCTCAATGCGATGATGTGATCTGGACCCGGGAAATCGAAACCATGAAAATCCGGGCTAAAGACGGCTACCAATACGAACCCCTATGGCTTAACCCTATAGAAGCTGAAAAACGCGGCATTAAGCACGGGGATATAGTTAAAATCTTTAATGAACGAGGAATTGTGCTGGCCGCAGCTTACGTGACCGAACGCTTAATCCCTCGGACCTGTTATATTGATCACGGATCACGGCTTGACCCCATTATTCCGGGTGTACTGGATCGCGGCGGCTGTATAAACTCCATCTCCCCCACCTCCATGACTTCTAAAAATGCTACCGGAATGGCTACTAGTGGCTATTTAGTGCAGGTCGAGAAGGTCACGGATGAGGAGATGGAAAATTGGAAGAAGAAATATCCCGAAGCTTTTAACCGTAAAATAGACGAAGCTGCCGGTGTCTGTCTCGACGGCTGGCTTATCGAGAAATAAGGAGGGAGAAACAATGGCAAAAGTATTTGTGATTGACGTTGCCCGCTGCAGCGGCTGCTATAACTGTCAATTGGCCTGTAAAGACGAGCACGTAGGCAACGACTGGACGCCCTATGCCAAACCTCAGCCCAAGATCGGCCAGTTTTGGTTAAAGGTTCAGGAAAATGTCTGCGGCAGCCTGCCTAAAGTAAAGATTCATTATATCCCTAAATTTTGTAATCATTGCACTAAGGCAGCTTGTATGGAGGCCTGTCCCAATGAGGCTATTTACCGCAGGGAGCAAGACGGTTTAATTCTTATTGATCCTGAAAAATGCCAAGGCTGTAAAGCCTGCCAAACTGCCTGCCCCTATGACGTTATATATTTCAACGAGGAATTGAAAATATCTCAAAAGTGCACAGGATGTGCTCATCTGCTGGATAACGGCTGGAGCAAGCCTCGTTGTGTTGATGTCTGCCCCACCCAAACACTAAGGTTTGGTGAGGAAGAAGAGCTTAAAGATCTGATTGAAGGTGCTGAGGTGTTAAAGCCTGAAAGCGGACTGGGACCTAAAGTATACTACCGTAATATTCCCGGCAAGTTTATTGCCGGCACAGTCTATGATCCTGTAGAAAAAGATGTTGTCGAAGGAGCCAGGTGCCTTCTTACTTCCGGTTCTAAAACCTGGGATATTGTAACGGATGATTTCGGTGATTTCTGGTTTAAAGACCTTCCTATTGGAGTTTTTAACCTGGTTATTTCCGCCCCGGGCTATGAACCTAAATTCTTTAATGATCTTAAAACTTCCGAGTGTATTAACCTTGGCGATATAGCTCTGGAAAAGAAATAGTAAAGTTACTTTGATACAGTTACGTGAAAATACTCACCTTTCAATAGGTGAGTATTTTCGTCTAATATTGAAATATTTTGATTCTCTTAGAAGATCACATCAATTAAAAGATCACACCAAGAGCAATTAAAATCAATACTGCGATAGCAATAATGCCTACTCCATAGTTGGGAGCAGGGGCGGGCATAACCATCGGTCTAACTACAGGTCTGCAACAGCAACCACCATGTCCGTACATAATATACCTCCTTTCAGAAATCTCAGCACAACTGCTAATTATTTAGAACACAATACCCATAGCAATTAAGAGAAGAATGATAACTACAACAATCGCTATACCACAGCAGCAATTCCAGCCACCACCTGTTACTGCTCCATCAAAGGCCATTACTTTTTCACCTCCTTGTCATTTAATTCCGTATTTTGAATGGGACTTCTTAAAATACAATACCCATAGCAATTAAGAGAAGAACTATGACTACGACAATGGCGATACCGCAAAAGCATCCGCCGCCACCAAAAATTCCTCCAAAAGT
>JAAYOJ010000213.1 GCA_012520405.1 Peptococcaceae bacterium | reverse complement strand
GTCTCTTCTGCTCCCGCGAATCAAGAAGTGTTAGCCCCAATGGAAAATCTTTCTCCATTGGGGTTAATGTTGTTTCTAGTTATAAAATTACCTTTGGTAAACTTTTATTGAAATTATAAATGAAATACTATAAAATTAAATTTTGTAAATATTAGCAATATTAGTTTTAATACTAGGAGGTTGCAATTGAATTACGACATTCACTGCAAAAAAGTTCACAAAATTAATCTGTTCTTAACTTTTTGCCTTATAATTTTAGTTTTAGGTCCCTTAATCTATTTACACGGGCTTGACGCCAGTAAGCTCTATATTATCTCCGGAATAGCAATTGCCGGGTTAGCTACCCTTAACTATTTCCTTCCCACTCCCGATAAATTAAAGGGTTTGCTTTTCGCTCTATTGCCTCTCACTGTCATTTTCGCGCTGTTTTTTCTTGATAAATTCGGTTTAAATAAGCATTATATATTATTTTTTACTGTAAGCATGATCGCTCTTTATTTTGATAAAAAGTTATTATTAATTTATGGCTTATTCATTACCCTTTATACTTTTACTTCATACCTTTGCGTTCCCGCCAGCTTTTTAGGTGCTGAATATAGCATACCTTTGTTGATTACCGTCTATTCAGTTATCTGTGGTGTCTTAGCTGCTTTATACTTTTTAACGGATGCGGGAAACAAACTCATTCTGCACTCCACTTCTAAAGAACAGGAAGCGCAAAAGCTTGTTCAGCAATTGACAGATGTTCTTAAAACGATCGATCAAAGTGCAATAAAACTGAACCATAGTACTGAAAATGTAAAACTGAACATGGACAGGATCCGTGGAAACAGCCAGTCTATTTTAGAATCAGTAGAGCAAATGGCTACATCCATCAGTTGCGAAGCACAGAATATTACCCAGATCAATGACGCAGTTCTGTCCTCTTTACAGAACATGGATAAAACAGCGGCCGTATCACAAGAGGTGGCGGCAGAATCCCAGAAAATGAGCCAAAATATGCAAGAAAATTGGCATAAGATTAACCAGGTCACTGAATATATGCATACCTTAAATGATTCAGTCCAAACTACCACCTCAACTGTGGATGATTTACAAGAAAGCCTTCAGAAAGTAAATTCCTTATTGCTCGGTATCGAAGATATCGCCAGCCAGACTAATTTGTTAGCCTTAAATGCAGCCATTGAAGCAGCTCGAGCCGGCGAACATGGAAAAGGGTTTGCTATTGTGGCTGACGAAGTTCGCAAACTTGCCGAACAAAGCAGTGAGATCGCTTCTAGTATTACAAAGGTCACAAATCAACTATTTGAAAAATCAAAAGCTGCTCAGCAGAAATCTTATGAAGGAAAACAAGCCGTCGAGGAAGGGCAGATGCTATTGCAAGAAATTACCCGGACCTTTAACTCTATGAAAGAATCCTTCGACATAACCAACCTAGAGCTTAAAAACAGCATGGATACAATTCGGCAAACTACCGATGAATTCCACAAGCTTGGTGAGCAAATCGAGTCCGCCGTAGCTATTACCGAAGAAAAT
This sequence comes from Peptococcaceae bacterium, assembly GCA_012520405.1. Lineage (GTDB taxonomy): Bacteria > Bacillota > Desulfitobacteriia > Desulfitobacteriales > Syntrophobotulaceae > JAAYMU01. The sequence goes on along the minus strand of JAAYOJ010000213.1, from coordinate 560 downwards.
ACAGCAGCAACAGAGGAAATTGTATCCACCCTTACCGCAGAACACGAGTTTATTGATAAGATTTCACAATCCACACTAGAATTAAATAATTTAAGCCAAGAATTACTGGATGTATGCCAATATCAAGGATCTGACTAACAAAAAGTTGATTGGAAAGCTAACCGCCTACGAGGAAAATATTAGTTTGCATCGCACTTATGAGTCTTTTTAAATTGATACATCTGATCGTCGGCCTCTTTAAGGATTTTGGAAAAATCCGGCTCTTCTCTTCCTTGAAAAAGGCTATACCCATAAGAGATTGTTGGTAATGGGTTACCTTTCTCGCGCTCTTCCGCAAGATTATTTAACATAGTCCTTAGCTGATTCTCAATCTTTTCTTGATCTATTTCATTACCAATAATAGCGTTGAAAATGTAATTTTTACATGGATTTTCCGTACCTATTTCCCGCCTGCTTTACGGGAAGGTACGGGAGGCATATATGAGGCATTTGTTTCTGGAAAAAGAGGTGGACCAGTGACTATTCTCCCAAATTTATATATATGTACGACCATCCTGTTT
>JAAYOJ010000083.1 GCA_012520405.1 Peptococcaceae bacterium | reverse complement strand
TCTCTGCCAATTAAGCGCAGCTTTGCTTCATAATCCTTTTGAAATAATTTTTTTTTGGAGGCAAACCACTCTTCCGCCCGGGCAGTATTTTCCCAAAAATCTACTCCTTTAAGCAGAATAATTCTCGTTAAATCTATTATTTCGTCCCTGAACTCCGGAATGGCGGCCACCCGACTTAAATATGTTTTAAAATATCCTCCGTTACGAACATATATTTCCTCCTGTTCCTGCATGCCTTTAGTAATTAGGGCTACAATTTTCCTGATTACCTTAGGGCTAGGTCGGCCAACTTTAAGCAATTTGTCAACAAACTTAAATAAGGTGGTCATTAGCCGTTCATTATTTCTCGGGCTGAGCTTGGCCTGAGAAAGTTCTTCAAAAATCTCCGTTAAAAAAAATAAGGCCTCTTCAGACTCTGGAATGGATAGATAAAACCATAAATCCGTTAGGCATATATTGTGAAGATCTTCTAAAACATATTCATAGTTAACATACCTATGGTTATACTCCTTAATAAATTCAACGGTCCTCTTATTCACTCCCCAACATTCTGCTGAAAGGTCAATAAACCACTGGTGTTTAGTCGGAATTTGAATTTCTTCATGCCTGGTTTCAACTAAATTGGCTTCTAGGGCTTTAGATCTAAAATTCCTTTCCATGTAAACACCTCAAGTAAAACAAAGTCCTTCCCTTAATTCATTGGCATATATTCGCATCCGTTATTATACCACACTTATTTCCAAAATTAACTCGAAGATCTAGGTTTGTTTAGTTTTTTGGTCGTTATTCTCCCAATTAAGTAGCCTGGTAGATTCTTTGGCAAACCAGCGAATGTTATAAGTTACAACCGACACTTCCAGCCAAGCATGCATAAAAAAGTTGGAATTCGGTGTGTTTTCGAGCCATTCCGTAAGCAAGGCGTTCAATTTACTCCACACACGCGGTGCAGGGTAGATTACCGCTTCTTCGCCTTTGATTTTTTTCTGCAGTTCAGAATTATAGGTGGTAGCATTAAAAATTACATTCACCAGCATTTCAAAGATATTATGAAACTCACTGCTAATAGCAGGGGCATTGGCCCGTTCCCTACGCACTCTCCTCTCCTCGGCCAGAAATAGCAAATCCTGCGATCTCTGCCAAAGTTCCCGGTTATAATTCAGGTATTCCTTGAAAAGCTGTTGTTCCGTTTTATGCTTATTGTGTTTCTTTTTGCTGGAAAAAAGACCCACATTCCACTCATAGTGTAACAAATTAAACAGTTTTTCAGTTTCTTCCAGCAAAGTAGCATAATGGCTTTGATTTCTGCTCATCTCTTCTTCCGTTCCCGGAGTCAGGTATAAATATTTATTAACAGAATCAACAAAGCATTGAACTACAAAGTTATTGAGTTCTATAAATTTAGCGATGAGAGCTTCACGATAATGCGGAGGGGATATAATAAGATTGATGATATTGGCAATAGCCATCCCTATTAAAATAGCCAATACCCTTGTAAAAACATGTTGTGAGAATTCTTCATGCGGAGAGGAAAGAATGAATATTGCAGACATGATTCCTAAAACAATGTGATTCGGAGTCTTTAATACTTTAGTACATAACAAAATCATAATCACGGTAGCCAAAGCCATACTTAAATATTCTATCGGTATAGTCAGACCAAGAACTACCGCGACAACAACTGCTAACAAATTGACAATTATTTGTTCGAGGCCGTTTCTAAAGCCTTTGCCAACGGACTGCTGCATACATACTACGGCAGAAGCAGCGGCAAAAATAGCCGGTCCCACATCAAACAGCACACTTATATATACACTTAAAGCGACGGCAATGGCAGTTTTAATAGTTCTAGCACCGATATTCAAGAATAACCACCTTTTCCTTTCACCTTAATAAATATTTTTAATAGAGTAATTCTCTCCTGAGAGATTATAACATGCCCTTCCAATAAGATGTAGATGGAAACAAGTCATATTATATAAACTTTTTTTGCATAAGACCGATTTTTTCTTCAAACAATAAGTTATAAACATTGGACTTTTTCAAGGGAGGAACATTTCATGAAGCACAATCCAGATGATCGCCGGGACAATGTAGATAAAATTCAGTTTAATATCAACCATACCATCCGCAATATGGAACTGGCGGAAGAAATGATCGCCAAAACAGATAACGAACAAACCCGGCGAGAACTCAAGGAGAAAAACAAGCGCCGACGTCAAGCTCTAAACGGCATGAGGGCTGAAATTCGAGATGAGGCACTGGCTAAAAAGAACAATTATCAAGAATAAATATTCATTTGCAGACGGCCCCTTAAGCTTTTGCCAAGCAATACGGGCCGTCCTGCTATATACCAGCATAAAAATAAAACTTCTAGGTTTCCCCAGAAGTGATTGTTCTTTGGTTGCGGGGGCCGGATTTGAACCGACGACCTTCGGGTTATGAGCCCGACGAGCTACCGCTGCTCCACCCCGCGACGTTTTCGAGATTTGATATTCTTTGTTCGAATACCTCATTCCCTAAAGATATTTAGTTAGATGCCATCTTAATCCTCGTGATTAAGTGATTCGATAGATCTTAGTGGTGGGTAGGGATGGATTCGAACCATCGTACCTCTCGGAACAGATTTACAGTCTGCCGCCTTTAACCACTCGGCCACCTACCCACATTCTTTTGGAGCCGTCGATGGGACTCGAACCCGCAACCTGCTGATTACAAATCAGCTGCTCTGCCAATTGAGCTACGACGGCATCGGACACCAATGTATTGTAACAGACTTCCTTAGTTTTTGTCAACTGAAAAACAAAGTTTTTTGGTTGGAATATAATGACAGGGTTTTTCAGTTTACAAAGGATAATCAGGGTA
>JAAYOJ010000144.1 GCA_012520405.1 Peptococcaceae bacterium | reverse complement strand
CTTCCTCGGAGGGAAAATATAAAATATATATTATTGATGAAGTACATATGCTTACTAATGAAGCTTTTAATGCTTTGCTTAAAACTTTGGAGGAACCCCCCGCCAATGTGGTTTTTATCCTAGCGACCACTGAAGCTCATAAGGTCCCGTTAACTATTCTCTCCCGCGTCCAACGTTTTGAATTTCATCGTATATCGGCAGATGACATTACTTCGAGGCTTAAACAGGTTTGCCAGACGATGGGCCGGGAAGTAGAGGATAAAGCTTTACGGGTTATTGCCTTTAAAGCAGAGGGAGGCTTAAGAGATGCCTTAAGTATTCTTGACCAATGCCTGCTTCTGGAAGATCCAATTAAAGAACAACATATCTATCAAATAATTGGCATGGTAGGTGAATCCTTTAGTGCTGATCTTTTTGATTGCCTTCTAGAGCAAGATTATGCTAAAACTTTGAGCCAATTAGAAAAAGGAATTTCCTTAGGCCGTGATCCGAGACAAATAATTAGAGAACTGCTTGACTATCTAAGGCAGGCGTTATTATATATAACAGGGGGTGCGGAACCTCTTCTTTCGCCTGAAAAGGCCCAAAGGTTAAAAGCACAGAGCAAAAAGGCAGGACTTGGAAAATTAATATTATTAATTAATGCTCTTCTCAAGGGAGAAGGAGACTTTCGCTACTCATCCAATGCCAGACTTACGGCCGAGATGATTCTGATTCAGGCTTTATATGACCAAAATCAGGCTTTGCCAGAGGACAAAGCGGTGAATAATCAAGCCTTATCAAGCGCCACTATGCAATCTCAGGCCTATCATTCTACAACAACTACAGCTGTAAAGCCTCAAAAACCTTTAACAGAGCAAACAAAGCAAACGGAACAAGCAAAATCCATTTTGCCGGAAGCCAAGGATATCATTTCCGCTGTAAAGGCTAAATGGCCTCAAATTTTGGAGGAAGTAAAGAAAAAAAAGAAATCAACTCATGCTTTTTTGCTGGAGGGTAAACCGACTGCAGTCGAGGGAGATATTTTATACTTGATTTTTAAAGAAGGATACTCTTTCCATAAAGAAAAGTTTGATCAACCGGAAAATAAACAAGTTGTAGAAATTATACTGCAGCGTCTTTTAGGTTGTAAACTTCAATTAAACAGTGTTATGGAGAGTGACTTTCAGAATATAGTCATGGATAAACCCTCAAACCAAGAAGACTTATGTATCAGTAAAGCCGTGGATTTTTTCGGGCCGGAGCTTGTACAGGTTAAGAAAGACAATTAGAATAATACTAACTACATTTTAAAAGGAGTGTTAACAATGGCATTTAAACCACCGGGTGGTATGGGCAATATGAACCAAATGCTTAAACAAGCGCAAAAAATGCAGGAAAACATGCTAAAAGCCAAGGAAGAAGTTGAACAAAAAAGTGTTCAGGCTTCTGCAGGCGGCGGCATGGTTGAGGTTACAGTCAGCGGTAAACTGGAACTTCTCGAGATAAAGATTAAGCCTGAGGTCATAGATCCTGATGACTCCGAGATGCTGGAGGATTTAATCAAGGCAGCGGTAAATGAGGGGTTAAGAAGCGCCCAGAATATGGTTCAGGAAGAGATGGGAAAAGCAACGGGTGGATTTAATATTCCCGGTTTATTCTAAGACTTTAGGGAAGGCTTAAGGAATAGCGTATGGATTTTCTGTATTACCCCCAGCCCCTAGCAGATCTGATTATCGCTTTTTCCCGGTTGCCGGGCATAGGTCCTAAAACAGCAAGTCGCTTAGCCTTTTTTCTTCTTCAGCATGCTGAAGATGCTACTCAACTGGAAAAAGCTATAGGCGATGCTTTACAGAACATAAAACAATGCTCGGTTTGTGGCAATTATACCGACTCTGATCCTTGCAAAATTTGTGACAGCGAACGTAGGGTACATTCCTTGCTTTGTATCGTAGAACAGCCTCGTGATGTAGTGGCTTTGGAAAAAACCGGGGAATACAAAGGCTTGTATCATGTTTTGCATGGCGTTTTATCGCCTATGGAAGGGGTTGGGCCGGAGCAATTGAACCTTTCCAGTCTATTTGGGCGTTTGGAAAAGGTTGAAGAGGTTATTTTGGCTGTAAATCCTACTGTAGAGGGAGAAGCCACTGCTCTATATATTTCTAAATTATTAAAACCTTTAAATATTAAGGTTACAAGGATAGCTCATGGGCTGCCAATTGGCGGTGATTTGGAGTACGCCGATGAGGTTACTATAGCTCGTGCTTTGGAAGGTAGGCGCCCCCTCTAGTATTCTGGAATAAGATGTATATTTAGGAAGTAAATAAAATGCTACTAGGAAGCCATAGGGAAAGGGTATAAGGGTGCCTTGGAACTATGGTTTTTTACTTTGAATCTCATGGTTCTTTCCCTTCTTTTTGCTGCATAGGATGCAATAGATTGTCTTAGGGGGAATTACTATGACGATTATCTTTGCAGGATTATCTATTCTTTTACTAGCTCTGATTGTAGTTGCTTCCTTGAAAAAACCGCATAAATTTATCAAGCTTGCTATTCATATTTTAGGCGGCATTGTTGGTTTATGGATCGTGGATTTATTTTTAAGTGTCTTTGGTCTAGAAATACCTATAAATGTCTTTACTATCGGTACAGTTGCTTTGCTGGGTTTCCCAGGGGTAATTGTTCTGACCATATTACAGTTATTTGGGATCTGATCTGATGTCTTTATAAGTATTATATCAATTAATGTATACTGTGTAATATTTCATAATACTTGAAAGCGAAGAAAAAAAAGGTTATGATTTTATACTAGAGAACTATGGTATATAGTTCCTTGGGTTATATTCTCTTCAGATATTTTCCTTAAGGGCTAAAATATTTTCCCTTAGGGTTTAATATTAATTAAGGGTAAAATTATTTTTTAGTGAAAATAGGCATTTTTTGAAAAAATGCTTATAGATATAATTGATAATATGCAATTATCGGTCAAGAATTTAATAGGAGGAGACACTAAATGGCCAAAATGAAGACAATGTCAGGGAATGAGGCAGCAGCTCACGCGTCGTATGCCTTTTCCGAAGTAGCAGCAATCTATCCGATAACCCCCTCATCTGATATGGCTGAATTTGCCGACGAGTGGGCAGCCCATGGTCGGAAAAACATTTTTGGACAGCCGATGAAAATTGTTGAAATGCAGTCTGAAGGCGGTGCGGCCGGTGCTGTTCATGGCTCACTGCAGGCCGGAGCATTAACTACAACCTATACCGCATCCCAGGGCCTACTGCTCATGATACCGAACATGTATAAAATCTCCGGTGAATTGCTACCGGCTGTATTTCATGTCAGTGCTCGGGCAATTGCTGCTCAAGCTCTGTGTATTTTTGGAGATCACCAGGATGTCATGGCGGTAAGAATGACCGGCTTTGCAATGCTTAGTTCAGGCAGTGTACAGGAAGCATTGGATCTAGGTTATATATCTCACCTTTGTGCTATTAAAGCCCGGGTTCCGTTTTTACACTTCTTTGATGGTTTTCGTACTTCCCATGAAATATCAAAAATTAATGTACCGGACTATGAGGAAGTTGCCCAATTATTGGACTGGGAAGCATTGAAACTGTTTAAAAAGAATGCTATGAATCCCGAACATCCGGTCTTAAGAGGAACTAACCAAAACCCCGATATATATTTCCAAACCAGAGAAGTTGCAAATCCTTTCTATGATAAAGTTCCGGCTATTGTCGAAGAATATATGAACAAATACAAAGAACTCACCGGTCGTGAATATAAATTATTCCAATACTACGGATCACCCGATGCCGAAAATGTTATAGTTGCCATGGGGTCTGTAGGAGATACTATTTGTGAAACTATCGATTATCTAAGATCTAAAGGGGAAAAAGTAGGAGTATTAAGAGTCCGCCTATATCGGCCGTTCTCAGCCGAACATTTCTTACAAGAGCTGCCTAAGACAGTTAAAAGAATTGCTGTTCTCGATCGGACCAAAGAACCAGGAGCCAATGGCGAGCCTCTCTATCTGGACGTTAGGGACGCTTTCTACGGACAGGAAAACAAACCGCTTATTGTTGGTGGTCGTTACGGATTAGGATCAAAAGATACTACCCCTTCTCAAATTTTAGCTGTTTTTGAAAATTTGAAAGAGGATAATCCCAAAAACCGTTTCACCATCGGCATAGTTGATGATGTTACAGATAGCTCTTTAGAGATAAAAGAGACAATTGATACTACGCCTGAAGGAACTATTGGTTGCCAGTTCTGGGGACTTGGTGCTGATGGTACTGTTGGTGCCAACAAACAGGCCATTAAAATTATAGGGGACCATACCGACCTCTATGCTCAAGGTTACTTTGACTATGATAGTAAAAAGTCAGGAGGAAAAACAGTCTCTCACTTGCGTTTCGGACGTCAAGAGATCAAAGCTCCTTACCTAGTGAACAATGCTGATTATATTGCCTGCCATAATCAATCCTACGTTTATAAATATAATTTGCTTGATAGTCTCAAACCTGGGGGTGTATTCGTTCTAAATTGCCAGTGGTCTGCTGAGGAATTAGAAGATAAATTGCCCGGATCACTCAAAAGGGCAATTCATGACAAGAAAGCCAAGTTTTACATTATCGATGCTGCTAAAATAGCTCATAGCATAGGGCTTGGCGGTAGAATTAACATGATTATGCAGTCAGCCTTCTTTAAATTAGCTAACGTTATTCCCCTAGAAGACGCTCTAAGATATCTTAAGGAATCTATCGAAAAGACTTATGGTAGAAAAGGCCCGGAAATTGTGGCTATGAACAACAAGGCCGTCGATGCAGGCTGTGAGGCATTAATCGAGGTGAAAGTGCCTTCCTCCTGGGGTCAGGCCGATATAAATGATAGTATTTTTATGGGCAACGACGATGATCCCGCTTTTGTAAAAAGTATTGTGCGTGTTATGTCTGCTCAGGAAGGAGACAAATTGCCGGTTAGCGCTTTTAAAGGCATAGAAGATGGAACTTTCCCCGTAGGCACCACTGCTTATGAAAAAAGAGGCATTGCTATGGAAGTTCCGAGATGGATAAAAGATAACTGTATCCAGTGCAATCAATGCTCCTTGGTTTGTCCCCATGGCGCTATCAGACCGTTTTTGCTCAGCGAACAAGAGAGCAAACAAGCTCCCGCCGGCTTTGATAGTATTAAGGCTGTAGGCAAAGAATTAGCGGGCTTAACCTATAGGATTCAAGTCAGCCCTTTAGACTGTACCGGCTGCGGTAATTGTGTTGCAATCTGCCCGGCGAAAACCAAAGCCTTGGAGTTAAAAGAAGCGACCACTGAAAACGAAATCCAGGCTCCTTTATGGGAATATGCCCTAAGTCTAAGTGACAAAGAAGAGCAGATCAACAACAAATACACTATCAAAAACAGCCAATTTATCCAGCCGCTGTTCGAATTCAGCGGAGCATGTCCGGGTTGCGGCGAGACTCCTTATATCAAACTTTTAACCCAACTGTTTGGTGATCGGATGATGATAGCCAACGCTACCGGCTGTTCATCGATCTATGGCGGCAACGCTCCTGTTATTCCTTATACCACGAATCGTAAGGGGCAAGGGCCGACTTGGGCAAACTCTCTCTTTGAAGATAATGCCGAGTTCGGTTACGGACTATACATTGGGGTTGAACATCAACGCCAGAAGATAGCTGAGGAAATGGAAAAAGCCTTACAAGAAGATATTGCACCGGAATTGAAGGATGCCTTCCGGGAGTGGATTGAAAATAAAGATCATGCCGAGGGTTCCAGAGCCGCCGGTCAAAAAGTTATAGCCGCTCTACAAAATGAGGATCTCAATAATAATAAACTACTGGCTGCCATATATGAACAAAAAGATCATTTAACGAAAAAATCTCAATGGATATTTGGTGGAGACGGCTGGGCTTATGATATCGGTTATGGGGGTCTGGATCACGTCTTGGCTTCCGGCGACGACGTCAACGTTTTGGTACTTGATACTGAGGTCTATTCTAACACCGGCGGGCAGTCCTCTAAGGCAACCCCTCATGGAGCAGTAGCCAAATTCCAGGCAGCGGGCAAACGCATCCGTAAAAAAGATCTGGGTATGATGGCTATGAGCTATGGTTATGTTTATGTGGCTCAGATTTCCTTAGGGGCTAATATGGCGCAGGCTATTAAAGTGTTCCAAGAGGCAGAGGCCTATAAAGGACCGTCCCTAATTATTGCTTATGCTCCCTGTATAAATCATGGAATAAAATCAGGTATGAAAAACAGCATTATTCAAGCCAAAAAGGCAGTGGAAGCCGGGTATTGGCATTTGTATCGCTACAATCCTGACCTTTTGGCTCAAGGCAAGAATCCATTTAGTCTTGATTCCAAAGAACCGACAGCCTCCTTCCGCGATTTTATCATGTCTGAAGTTCGCTACACTTCGCTTCTGAATACTTTCCCAGAGGTGGCCGAGGAACTTTACCGTGGTGCTGAAGAGAGCGCTATAGAACGCTACAAATCATATAAGCGTTTACAGGAGCAGGATTGGAGCTAGAAAGTATATCTAGAATAGTATTTTGAGACTAAGGATCGCCCATAGACCCTACCGTTAACACTGGTAGAAAGCTTAAGGGCGATTCTTTTCTTTTTGGTGAGAATTACTATTAGCCCTCCTTTCTGGCAAGAATATACTATGTTAGAAAGAGGCTGATGCTCGGAGGATAAGATTGTGAAATATAATACGGAAGTTACGGGAATTAACGAATTTAATTAAGGAAGGATGCCTAAATGCATAATGTGTTCCCTAAATGCGAAATCTGCGGACTAATCCCCTATTTTGGTTTATATGATGGGCTTCGTTTAGGAAAAAAATTTATCTGTTCTCAATGTGAGAAACAAATTTTACAGACTAAGGCCCAAGACCCACAATATCAGGTTAATGTTCAAAACATAAAAAGAATAATTTACTGTTAATTTCATATGAAAAGAATACACTTATTTTACTTGATCCTAGCCCATAGACCTAAGAAAGTGAAAAAGAATTGAAAATATGGTAAAATAAATTAATATATCTCTGGAGGAGCAAGTGGATGCGCTGAGTAAAAAATTAGCTATTTATTCAAAACTAGGGATGCGCTCTTTTCATACCCCCGGACATAAGGGAAGAGGTGACCTTTTGTCTCCTCTGGCTTTTCCGGAATATGATTTAACTGAGCTCCCGGAACTAGATATGCTCCATACTCCCCAGGGCGTTATCGCTCATGCCCAACAGCTAGCGGCGGATATTTACGGGGCAGAGGAAAGTTTTTTTTTGGTAAACGGAGCCACAGTAGGTAATCAAGCTATGTTTTTATGCTTGGCGTCCGCTAACTGTCGAGGGAAAAAGATACTCATAGACCGCAGAGCTCACCGTTCGGTTGTGGCTGGACTTATCCTTTCCGGTCTGAAACCTGAATATATAGCCCCGGAAATTCATCCGGATTTTAAACTTCCTTTGGGCCTGGATGTTGCGGGTTTTTGCCAAAACAGTGATGACCAAATTGCCTGCCATGTCACAAGCCCTAGTTACTACGGCACATTGGTTGATTTAGCTTCTCTAATTAAATGGAGAGATAAAAACAGCCCTGCCCTTCCCATATTGGTAGACCAGGCCCACGGTGCCCATTTTAGAGGGTCTTTTTTTCCTGAAGGTGCTGTAACTCAGGGAGCGGACTTAGTTGTTCATAGTACCCATAAAACGCTGGCGGCACTTACCCAGGCAGCTATGATCCATGTTCAAGGGCCGAGGGTTAATAGAACAGCACTTAAACAATCCTTGGAACTATTACAGACCTCCAGTCCAAGTTATTTATTAATGGTGTCTTTGGAAAAAGCCATGAGTAGTTGGCGAGACTTTTACTGGGATGACCTCTATGAAGAAGTAATGCTTCTGCATAAAGAGCTTAACGGGACCTTGCGGATTTTGACAGCGGAAGATGTGGGGCAGTATAGCATAACCGGCCTAGACTGGACAAAAATTTTAGTTAATATTTCAACATTGGAGATAGAAGTTGATGATTTTGTTAAATTACTAAGAACATCCTTTCTTATTGAACCTGAATTATGGGATGACAATAACGTATTGTTTATGCTTGGGATAGGCAGCAAGCCCGAAGATGTACGGGTTTTAAGAGAAGCCCTGAAAGCTCTCGCTAAACAGTATAGTATTCCCCATATCAGCTGCAAGAGCCTAAACAACCAGGCTCCCGTACAGTTCCTAACGGATGCCAGGCAACTTCCTCCGGTAAGACTTACGCCGCGAGAAGCCTGGTTGGCAGCAAAAAGAACGGTAAAATTAAAAGACAGTCTGGGTCTTATCGCCGGAGAAACGATTTCCGTTTATCCGCCGGGAATACCTTTGATCGCAGCGGGGGAAGAGATTACCCCTTATGTCTTATCATTTTTAGAGCAAGCAGAAGCATACCGTTGGCAGGGTTGGCAAGGGTTTAAACAAAAGGAAATACTGATTATTGATGTTTGAGGAAGAAAATGAGTACAAGTTTCGAACTCTTGAAAAAAGCAGTTCAGGAAAATAAACTGGCCCATTTATTACTTCTATATGGGAGTGGGGCGAAGGAAAGATTTAATACTGTTCTTGAACTGGCTGCCATGTTAAACTGTATAGAGGACCTAAAACCGTGTGGGGAGTGTCCCGCTTGTAAAAAAATTAATTCAGGCAGCCATCCCGATATTCATTGTCTTCAACCCTTTAAAACCAGCATTGGTATAGAACAAATACTGGCTTTGCAGGAGAAGATTTATCGCAAAATCTATGAGGGTAAATATAGGATATGTCTGATTGATGAAGCTGATAAGCTTACTCCGGCGGCTGCCAATGCCCTGTTAAAAATTACTGAAGAACCCCCTGCTCAAACCATAATAATTCTCAGCTGTGGCAATATAGAGGCCATAATTCCGACTCTTCAAAGCAGGGCTCAAGCTATATATCTTCCTTCTCCTAAACTAACGGAATGGGAAGATGAAGATGAAGCCGAAGCCTTTTTGTTAAGCGGAGGGGATCCTGATCTGGCTCGTAAAATTCAGGAATACGGTGTAGAAAAGATGAAGGATTTGCTTCAAAATTATTTGGATATTATTCAAACGGGAGATTTTTTAAAAGTTTTTGCCCTATTCCCTGCTTTGGAGAAAGAAGACTATTTGACTTTTATTCAAGCTTTAGCTGTTACTGTTAAAGATATGATTTGCAAAGGGATGTTATCTCCCATATTTCTTTCAGAGATAGGAGAGACCTCAGAATTACTTAAAAAGCAGGTGAATAATAGATTAGCTTTAGAAGTATTGGCTCTTAAACATATAAGTTATGGAGGAAACAGAATTGGCTAAAGTGGTTGGAATACGATTTAAAAAAGCAGGCAAAATATACTTTTTCCTCCCCGGGGGTTTGGACTTAAAGCCTAACGACCATGTTATTGTCGAAACTGCCAGAGGAATGGAGTACGGTAAGGTCATACTTCCTTTAAGAGAAATTCCTCCTGATGAAATAGTTGCACCTTTGAAAGAGGTTTTACGTAAAGCCACGCCGGAAGATGAGGAAATTTATAGAAAAAATAAGCATAAAGAAAAAGAAGCTTTTGACATTTGCTTGCAAAAAATCTCGTCCCATGAGCTGCCCATGAAACTAATCGATGTGGAATATACATTTGACAGCAACAAGATTATTTTTTCTTTCACAGCTGAGGGGCGTGTGGATTTTAGAGAATTAGTCAAGGACTTGGCTGCAGTATTTCGAACCCGGATTGAACTTAGGCAAATAGGGGTAAGAGATGAGGCCAAAATGATAGGCGGACTCGGATCTTGCGGCAGGGAACTTTGTTGTGCATCTTTTTTAGGAGATTTTGAGCCGGTTTCTATTCGTATGGCCAAGGACCAAAACCTATCTCTTAATCCCGCTAAGATATCCGGAATTTGCGGCCGCTTGATGTGCTGCTTGAAGTATGAAAATGGCTGCTATGAGTGTCAAAACTGCGATAAGGATCAAAAAGCAGAACAAGAAATCTTTTCTGAGGTCTATGATGAAGAGAGTAAGGAAGAGTTACTCAGACTTGTTGCTGAAGAAGCGGAGGAATAATGGTGGGTCAATTACACCAAGCTATAACCGAAGTGGAAGAGAATCTTAGTCGGCTTTTAAATGAGGTAAAAAGTCTAAGGCAATATATTGAATACTTGGAAGATGAAAATATTAATCTTAAAAGACAGCTCTGTGCCGTATCGGAGGCGGATATTAACAGGATTCAAAAAAATGCTTCTAAGATCCAAAAAGAAGCTCATGAAAATCTGGAAAAACTATATGAACAGGGCTTTCATGTTTGCCACATTTATTTTGGGGAACAGATGGAATCTAACTGCCTTTTCTGCAATGCTTTCTTGAGAAAGGATTGATTGGCCTGTCTAGTTTGTTGGAGTGTCTGGCTTGGAGGTAAATAATGCCTGAAAAAGGAACTTTATATATTTGTGCAACTCCTATTGGTAATTTAGGCGATATTACCATAAGAGTGCTGGAAACACTTAAGCAGGTTGATTTTATTGCGGCGGAGGACACGAGGCATTCCAAAAAACTTCTTGACCATTATGGGATTAAAACGCCTATGCTTAGCTATCATCAACATAATGAAAAGCAACGCGCCCCAGAGATTATTACTAGACTAGATCAAGGTGAAAACTGTGCTCTTATTTCTGACGCCGGCATGCCTGGCATATCCGATCCGGGGCAGATTTTAATCAGAATGTGCCAGGAACAAGATATTAAGATTGACGTTTTACCCGGCCCCAATGCGGCTATCACAGCCCTGGTACTTTCCGGAATGCCGACGGACAGTTTTCTTTTTATGGGCTTTCTACCTGCTGTTAAAGGGGAACGAAGAAAAAAGCTGGAAAATATTAAGCCTTATTTTACTACTTTTCTTTTTTATGAAGCTCCTCATAAAATAACTAAAACCTTGAATGATATTCTTGAGATCTTGGGAGACCGCCAGGCGGCAGTGGTTAGAGAACTAACCAAAATTCATCAGACTGTACATAAAGGATTAGTCAGTGAATTGTTAGTTCAGTTTCAAGCCGAACCTCCTAAAGGAGAATGTTGTTTAATATTGGCGCCGGCTAAAGAAAACATTTCCAAGGGAGAGCCCTCTGATTGGTTAGAGGAAATGCAAAGGCTTGAATCCCAAGGAATTGCCAGAAAAGAGGCCATGAAAAAGGCAGCCCAAAAATATGGAATATACAAAAGGGAATTATATAAGGCCAGCATAGCAGAGAAAGAAAAAGGAAGAGAGGTTACATAGCTGAAAGAAAACAAAAAACATAAAAAAATGACGGAGGGTAGCTTAGTGTACCTTCCGTCAAATAAAATGGTTTTCTTTCTGGTTATGTTTAATGTTTAGCTAATTTTAGCTTCTGAAACTGCAGCTACTTCCGCCATGGCAGCTGCACAGGTCTGACATACATTCTTGCCATGGAAAAGGTGGACATTTGAGGCGTTTCCACAAAAGACACAGGCGGGCTCATATTTCTTAAGGATAATCTTATCCTCATCTACATATATTTCCAGAGCGTCTTTCTCGTCAATTCCAAGTGTTCTGCGAAGTTCGATCGGTAATACAACGCGCCCTAACTCGTCAACCTTTCTAACGATTCCTGTAGATTTCAAGTTGATACTCCTTTCTCCAACATATTTCGACATTATATAACATCCTTATGTTACCAATAATGCCTTTAAAAGTCAATAGAAAAGTTATATAAAATTTATTGTGAAGCATATAAGTAATATCTTTTAACTTGGCAAACAAGTTATTTTAGTTTGACTACAATTGGGGAAAAATTATGGTACAAAACTTGACAATAATGAATACTTTTCCCTATATTAAATGAAGTACTAGGAGTACTTGGCTAAGCACACCAACTCAATTGGATGTTCGATAAATATTTTTAAAAATATTATACGAGGAGTTGTACCCTATGAAATATTACATTACTACACCGATTTATTATCCTAATTCCAGCCCGCATATCGGCACTGCCTATACCACAATAGCTGCCGATGCTATAGCTCGCCTGCGCAGAATGAAGGGCGACGATGTTTTCTTCCTTACAGGAACCGATGAAAATGCGCAAAAGATTATCAGGACAGCCGAAAGCTGCAATATGGATCCCCATAGTTATGTAGACGGCATTGTTGAAAAGTTTAGAGAACTTTGGAAACTGCTGAATATATCTAATGACGATTTTATCAGAACAACGGAAGAAAGACATGAAAAAGTAGTACAAAACATCTTTAACCGTCTTTATGAGCAGGGTGATATATATAAGTCTGAATATGAAGGCTGGTACTGCACACCCTGTGAAACTTTCTGGACCCAGAATAAACTTGCTGACGGCAAATGTCCCAATCCCGACTGTGGACGCGAGGTAGAGCTATTAAAGGAAGAAAGCTATTTTTTTAAATTATCGAAATACCAGGATCGGCTCTTGAGCTATATCCAGGAGAATCCGGATTTTATCCAACCCGCTTCCCGGCGAAATGAAATGATTAAGTTTATTGAAGGCGGTCTGGAAGATCTTTGTGTGTCCCGTACCACTTTTAAATGGGGCATTAAAGTGCCCTTTGACCCCAAACATGTTGTCTATGTCTGGCTTGATGCCTTAATTAACTATATTTCTGCCTTGGGCTATCCTGACGGCGAAAAATATAAAAAGTATTGGCCGGCAGATGTACACCTCATGGGTAAGGATATTGTGCGTTTCCATTCCATTATCTGGCCCATAACTCTTATGGCCTTAGATATTCCGCTTCCCAAAAAAGTATTCGGGCATGGCTGGTACTTGTCGCGGGAAGGGGGAAAAATCTCCAAATCACGCGGCAATGTCCAAGATTCTTTCGAACTTATCCGCCGCTATGGTTCTGACGCCATCCGTTATTTTCTATTGAAAGAAATGCAGTGGGGTGTGGACGGGTATTATTCTGAAGATGATTTAGTGGAAAAAATCAACAGCGATTTAGCTAACGATCTTGGTAACTTTGTGTCTAGAACTTTGGCTATGATTGTCAAGTATAATGACGGCAAAATTCCTGTTCCGGGACAAGATACAGAATTAGAAAAAGAATTGAAAGAGCTTAGCAGTAGTGTAAAGCAGGCGGTGGAAGATAAAATGCTTGCTTGTGACCCAGCTGCTGCTTTAGAGTTCGTCTGGCAATTCGTCAGTCGCTGCAATAAATACGTGGATGAGACTACACCTTGGAATCTGGCTAAAGATCCTGCCAGCAGAGACAGGCTCAATACTGTTCTCTATACTTTTACAGAGTGCATAAGGATCTTGGGAATTTTTTGCGCTCCTTTTATGCCTGGTGTCCCGGAAAAAATAAAACCGTTGCTTAATAACCAGGACCTTTTCAGTGATTGGGATCAGGCCGATCAATGGGGAGTATTGCAGCCCGGTACACATGTTCAAAAAGGAGAGCCTATTTTTCCAAGAATAGATGTAGCGGCCTTAATGGCTGAAAATCCACCTGAGCAGGCTGCCGAGCAGATGACGGAAGCGTCTAAGGAGCAAAAAGCGCAAGTAAAATCCCAGGCTATGCCGGAACTAAAGGAAGAAATAAGCATTGAAGAATTCTCCAAGCTGGATTTAAGAGTTGTTAAGGTTTTGGAAGCAGAGAAAGTAGAAAAGACCGACAAACTTCTTAAACTCAAGGTGGAAATGGGTCAAGAGATAAGAACTATAGTCTCTGGAATAGCTCTTCATTATAAGCCTGAAGAGTTAGTGGGCAAAAAGGTAATTCTAGTGGCCAACTTAAAACCGGCTAAGCTGCGGGGAATTGTTTCTCAAGGGATGATTCTGGCTGCATCCCAGGGAGAACTGCTTGAAGTGCTTTCCTTGAGCAAAGATATTCCTACAGGGGCGCAAGTCAAATGATTTGGGATACCCATGCTCACCTGGACGACAGCCAGTTTAATGCGGACAGGGAAAAAGTTATAGAAAGAGCCAGGCAAGGCGAGGTAACAACCATTATTAATATTGGAGCTTCGGAATCTACCTCCCGGCAGTCGGTAAATCTGGCTCAGAAGTATCCATTTATCTATGCCACGGTAGGGGTACATCCCCACTATGCCAAAGACTGTAGCGATGAAACTTGGGCTCGCTTAAGCAGGTTAGCTCAAAACCCCAAGGTAGTGGCCTGGGGAGAAATAGGCTTAGATTATTATCGGGATTTATCTCCTAGAGACGTTCAGCGCAAAGTTTTTATTCGCCAGCTGGAGTTAGCGGATGAGATGGGCTTGCCGGTGGTTATTCACGACAGAGATGCTCACGGGGATATTCTTGAGATTATAAAAAAACATACTCCCCAAGCGGGAGGTGTCTTTCATTCTTATTCCGGATCTTGGGAGATGGCTAAAGAATTGCTGTCCCTGGGTTTCTATTTGTCCTTTTCCGGACCGCTGACCTTCAAGAACAACCGCAAGACAGCAGAAGTAGCGGCCAATGTTCCTGAAGACAGATTTGTGGTAGAAACAGACTGCCCCTATCTTACTCCTGAACCCTACCGAGGAAAACGCAACGAACCCCTATATGCCTGGCAGGTTTTAAATAAAATTGCTGAACTTAAAGGCCTTTCCCCTGAAGAGACAGCCTCCCTGGCCGTAGAAAATTCCAAGCGCTTATTTGGAATTACAAAATAGTCTGAACTGTAAAAATTAATCTCCGTATAATAACAAACACCCTTGCCGGCCTGCTAGTCGCGGGCTAAGGGTGTTTAATTATTTGTTTAATTATGTGAAATGCTATATAAATAGCTGGTTTCCGTTATCATCTAACCATTTTTTCCACTTCCTGTAATCAGGCATATACTGCTCTACTCTTTTCCAAAATTCTGTAGAGTGATTCATATATATTAAGTGAGTTAATTCATGAATTATGACATAAGCTATGACTTGGTTAGGAGCCATAATTATGCGCCAGTTGAGGTTTATATTTCCTTTAGTGGAACAGCTTCCCCACCTGGTTTTTTGGTCTTTAATTTTCAATTTGTTAAAGGAAATATCAAGCTTCTTTGCATAATAATGTACTTGCTCGGAAAGGATTTTTTCTGCCTGGTCCCTATACCACTGCTCGATTAATGTTTTCCCTAAGTCGCTTCTCTTT
The DNA here is from genome assembly GCA_012520405.1 of Peptococcaceae bacterium. Lineage (GTDB taxonomy): Bacteria > Bacillota > Desulfitobacteriia > Desulfitobacteriales > Syntrophobotulaceae > JAAYMU01. The sequence continues at coordinate 55,402 of JAAYOJ010000144.1, read as the reverse complement.
TCGGGTTCTAAGCCAGGGGGCACATAGACTAGAATGCGGCTTCCGATGAATTGGGCGTAGTGTTTGGAATTAGAAGTCTCTACATACTTAAGAGGATAATTTCTTCCGCGATAAAAAAGTTTGTCTCCAGGCAAATATTTTTTAGGCAGGTTCTGTGTTTTAGAACTTTGTTTTCGATAGTGTTCTAATATCCATTCTTTATTTTTCTCCACAAAATCTTTGGCGTACTCCAAAGGTAGTTCCTGAGGTACTGCGACTCTAACTCTTTTGTTTTTTATGGTGAGACATACTTTTTTGGCCTTTTTGCTTCTATAAAGTTCATACTCAATAGAAATATCGCCAATTTTCAGTTGTTCCATTGTTAATTCCAACTTTGCAATATAATAAAAGTTTATATAATAGCTTGTTTGACAGCTTTAAACCAGTTATTAAGATGCTTTTCCCGCGAAGATGAAGAAATAGCGGGATGATAGGTATGACTAGCTCGGGAAAAGGAGGGCAATTCGTTTTTATTTTTCCAAAAACCGCTAGCTAACCCTGCCAAATAAGCTGCTCCTAGAGCAGTTACTTCCGCTACTGGGGCGGGTTGAACAGAAGTGGAAGATATGTCGGCTTGAAATTGCATTAAAAATTTATTACTAGTCGCTCCGCCATCTACTCGCAAGGTTTTAACAGGAATGTTTGTGTCTTTTTGCATAACCGAAAGTACATCATTGGTTTGAAAAGCAATACTTTCTAAAGCTGCTCTAATTATATGTTTGCGGTTAGTCCCTCGTGTAAGACCGGTGATAATTCCTTTAGCGTTCATATTCCAATAAGGAGCACCGAGCCCAACAAAAGCAGGCACAAAATATACGCCATTGGTGTCGGGCACTTGAGATGCATATTCTTCACTTTCTTCAAAACTATGCAGTAGGCCGAGTTCATCTCTTAGCCACTGAATAACAGCTCCCCCTATAAAGACGCTACCTTCTAGAGCATAGCTAATTTTATCTTCTAAACCCCAAGCTATGGTCGTTAATAGCTTATGAGAAGACCGGACGAATTTGTTGCCTGTTTGCATCAAGGCAAAGCAACCTGTGCCATAAGTATTTTTAACCATCCCTTCTTCAAAACAAGTGTGGCCGAATAATGAAGCCTGTTGATCTCCAGCCAGGCCGGCTACAGGTATTTCAGTTCCGAAAAGGGCGGGATCAGTCATTCCGTAAATTTCACTGGATTGCTTAACAGTGGGCAGAATGTGGGAAGGAATATCCAAAAAGGATAAAATCTTATCATCCCATTGAAGATTACTGATATTATAGAGCATGGTACGGGAGGCGTTGCTATAATCCGTAATGTGGAGTTTGCCCCCAGTTAAGTTCCAAACAAGCCAGCTATCTATCGTTCCAAACAGGAGGTCACCCCGCTGGGCCAAAAGCCGGCCGTTATTGATCTTATCCAGAAGCCACCGGATTTTTGTAGCGGAAAAATAAGCATCGACCAACAAGCCGGTATTTTCGCTTATATAAGTCCGCATATTTTCCGTAAAGTTGTTTTCACATAGTTCGGAGGTTCTACGACATTGCCAAACGATAGCATTGTAGATAGGTTTACCCGTGAAGCGGTTCCAAATAACAGTAGTTTCTCTTTGGTTGGCAATACCTATAGCCATTATTTCTTCGGGTTTTATTCCGGCGCTTTCTATGGCTTGACGAGCGGTATAAAGTTGAGTTTCCCATATTTCGATTGGGTTATGCTCTACCCATCCGGGATGAGGGTAAATCTGGGTTATTTCTTGATGAGCCTTGGCAATAGGCTGGCCTTGACGGTCAAAAAGAAGGGCTCTGGAACTTGTTGTCCCCTGATCTAGGGCTAATATATATTTTGCCATCTCGGCCTCCCTCATCTTAAGTGCATTAGAGTAAAAATATTGCTATAACTCATTATACATAAAAAACAAAAAAATAAAATTATTTTCAAGAAAACGATTATGATATATGTGGATAATAAACAAAAGAGTAATATAAAAATATTAGTAAAACTTGAAAGAAAGAAGTGAAATTCCTTGGAAAATTGGCGTGAACAGGCTGCGATTTTAGTAGAAAGGAACATAGCCCCGCAGGGTATAGCCAATAAGAATATCCTGGGGGCCCTGAAAGCCATACCAAGACACCTTTTTATTCCTCCCGATCTAAGAACCTACAGTTATGAAGATATTCCTTTGCCCATAGGAGAAGAGCAAACTATCTCCCAACCCTTTATTGTGGCCAAAATGACGGACTTATTGGGCTTACAGAAGGGCGATAATGTACTAGAGATAGGAACTGGATCTGGATACCAATCTGCCCTGCTGGCGGAAATGGGAATGAAAGTTACTACGATAGAAAGAATTGAGGCGCTGGCCCTTAAGTCCAGGGAAGTATTCCGTCAGCTTTCTTACAATAATATTGTAAGCATTATTGGCGACGGCAGAAAGGGCTTTCCGGATAATGCCCCTTACCAAGGGATTATAGTAACCGCCGAAGCTACGAAGATTGAAGATGCCTGGTTAGATCAGTTGGCGGATCGGGGCAAACTGGTATTACCTTTAAGCACTGAAAATGGATTATGCCGCTTGTGCGTAAGACAAAAAAAGGTGGAAGAAAAAGCCGGTTATATAGACACATGGTATGATTATTGCCGGTTTGTGCCTATATTACCCGGAGTAAAAAAATAAAGCCCTTTAAGTTTAAAGAAAGCAAAAAAGCAAGCTTGAAACAGCTTGCTTTTAATTCTTAGCTCTAGCCTAGCCTAGTCCTTGCCTAGGTTTAAGTTTTCTGTTGTCGCAAAACCTGCTTTAAAAGCTTTAAGATTTGCTTGTAAAAATTTGGGGGGGACAGTTTCTTCAATGGTCTCTAACCAGACAACTTGATCAATATCCATAAACTTAGCAAGCAGGCCAAGCAGTACAATATTTACAGTTTTGGCGTTGCCGGCTTCTTGTGCTGCCTTTAAAGCATCTATTACCAGTACATTCTTTGTTCTCTGGCGAATATTGTCCAAAGTGTCCGGGTACTCCGTGGCTCCAATAATTACAGGCATGGGATCAATACGCTGGTCATTAATCAGGATTATTCCTTCTTCTTTTAAACAAGTCAGCCATCTTAAAGCTTCCAGCTTTTCAAAGGCCAGGATGATATCGGCTTGTCCTTCAGGGATAATAGGGGAAGCAACCTTTTGGCCATATCTTACCTGAGTTACTACGCTTCCTCCCCGCTGGGCCATGCCGTGAATCTCTGATACTTTGACCTCCAAGCCTATCTTTTGTAGGACGCTGGACAGCACTCTGCTGGCCAGAATTGTTCCTTGCCCTCCTACGCCGACGATTAATATATTTTTAGTTTGACCCATTAGCGGCACCTTCCTTTCTGATAGCGCCACTGGGGCAAACATATGCGCAAAGATTACAGCCTACACATTGCGTGGCGTTAATTCTAACTTTCTTGCCTTCTTTTATAATACAAGGGCAGCCAATTTTCATACAACGCAGACAGCCGATGCATTCTTCCGTTATAACTTGGCACGGAGTATCAAAATTTTTGACCAGCAGGGCACATTGGCGCTTGGAAATAATCACCGAAGGTTCTTCGGCTGCAAGCTCTTCTTTGACGATTGTTTCCAGCTTAGCCAAGTCAAAGGGATCAACCTCTACCACCCTGTTAACCCCCGCCGCCTTACACAATAGAGGAAGATTAACTTCTTTGGTGGTCTCTCCTTTAATAGTCCGGCCATTAACCGGATTATCCTGATGACCGGTCATGGCTGTAGTGCGGTTATCCAGAATAATTATGGTAGTGGTGGCTTTATTGTAAACCGCATCTATTAGACCCGTAATTCCGGAATGAATAAAGGTAGAATCTCCGATGACAGCAACAAGCCGGCGGGCAAATTCCTTACCGCGGGCTTTTTCCATGCCGATGGCGGCACCTATGCTGGCTCCCATGCATATTGTTGTGTCTATAGCGCTGAGCGGAGCTTGAGCGCCCAGGGTATAACACCCTATATCGCCGGTGACAGTGAGTTTTAATTTTTGCAAGACATAAAATACTCCGCGATGGGGGCAACCTGGACACATAACGGGCGGTCGGACCGGAATATTGGGAAAACTAACACAAGAATCTTGTACTTTAGCCGTTGGGCTTTCTTCGTTGAATAAGGGCCCAAGTTTTTGCCTGATTGTCTCTGGCAGAATTTCGCCAACTATGGGGAAAGTATCTTTACCGTGAACTTCTATTCCCCAAGCTTTAAGCTGCTCTTCAATAAAAGGATCCAGTTCTTCAATAACAAAAAGCCTTTCGACCTTACTTGCAAATTCCTCAAGAAGTTTTCTGGGCAAAGGATAAGTCAGGGCCAACTTCAGAGTAGAAGCATCAGGCAGGACTTCTCTGACATATTGATAAACAACGCCGCTGGCAATAATGCCGATTTCAGGTCGTCTTAATTCCATACGGTTAAAGGGGAAGGTTTCGGCATACTCCTTGAGCTTTTCTAATCTGTTTTCTACTACCCTATGGCGGGGTCGAGCAAAACCAGGCATCATTACGTATTTTTGAATATTTTTTTCGTACTTGCGTAAAGGTATTTCCTGCCGGGGCTCAAGATCTACTAAGGACTGGGAATGAGCCACTCTGGTAGTTATTCTTAGAATGACCGGTGTATCAAAAGCTTCGCTAAGCTCAAAGGCTATTTTGGTAAATTCTTTTGCTTCCTGGCTGTCAGAAGGTTCTAAGATAGGAATCTTAGCGGCTTTACCAAAATGACGGTTATCCTGTTCATTTTGGGAGCTGTGCATTCCTGGATCATCGGCTGAAACTAATACTAAACCGGCATTGATTCCTGTATAGGACAAAGTAAACAACGGGTCCGCCGCCACATTAACACCAACATGTTTCATGGCGACTAAAGCCCTGGCGCCTCCGATTGCTGCGCCTAGGCCTACTTCCAAAGCTACCTTTTCGTTAGGTGACCATTCAGCATATATTTCATTGTACAGGGCAGCATTTTCCGTTATTTCCGTACTAGGGGTTCCGGGGTATGCAGTGCAGACAGTTACGCCTGCTTCCCAGGCGCCGCGGGCTATTGCTTCATTTCCTGTAAGAAGTTTTTTCATAAGCATAGAGGCATCCTTTCTAAATTGAACATCTTCGATAATTATATTATGAACATGGAATTCAGTTCAAGCGAAAACATGTCCATATTAAGTAAAAGCTGGGATATAAAAAAATATTTTGAGCAAAAACAAAAAAACTATCAATTAAATGATAGTCCTTTTGATTAATTTGTAAACATATCCCAGGATTTAAGATTAATCATTTTCTTCCTGGAGAAAAATATTGATTTCATCTGCAGTTAGAGAGCTTGATCTCTGACCGGCATAGCCGGGGCTGGAGGAAAAGCCGTTATCTACAGGCAAACTATGGTGTAGTTCACTGGGAGCGGGGACGGCTAGAGAGTTCACCATATCCTTGGCTTTCATGAGTTCGATATATTCGTGGATAGAAACAATAACAGCTTGAGGTTTATTATTCTTAATAACAATATAGGGGGTTCCTTGATCTTCAACAGCTTGAATTACTTTAGAGGCTTGTCCTCGCCCTAATTCGGAAACCGAAATCATACAATTAAATACAGTACGAAGATCCATTTTAACCTCCTGAAATACATAAAAAGGGTTCATTATCGTAACAAAGCAAGGCCAATTACTATCTAGATTATAAAAGGTTGAGGTTAAGATTGCAATAGTTTTGCTGTATAATCTCAATGGCAATTTGCATGAAATTATACATGAAAAAAGTCGATTATTGCCCAATGGCCCAGTAGTTCAGAGTATAATCTATGTTTTTGACGAATGCTGCTGACATTTAAACCCTAAACCTATAACCCGCACCCCATACAGTCTCTATATATTGAGGGTCTAAAGAGCCGCCTTCTATTTTCTCACGTATCCTGGCTATATGCACAGTTACGGTTGAGGCGGCTCCTAAAGAATCCAGTCCCCAAATCTTCTCAAATAATTCCTCTCTGTTAAAAACTCTGTTGGGATGAGAAGCTAAATATAAAAGCAATTCAAATTCTTTTTGGGTCAAGATAATTTCTTGATTATTGATATATACTCGACGGGCATCTTTATCGATTTTTAAGCCCCTAATAGTAAACTCATTTTTGATTTTTTCCTGTTGACTGAATCGTTCTCTTAAGCGTTCGTAATTTTCCAGATGAGCCTTCACTCTGGCCACCAATTCCCCGGGACTGAAAGGTTTCGTAATATAATCATCAGCCCCCAGACTAAATCCTTTAATTTTGTCTATTTCTTCTTTCTTGGCTGAAACCAGAAGTACTGGGATCTCTTTTCCTTCTTGCAGACCTCGCAGGATTTGCAAGCCATCTTTTCCTGGGAGCATGATATCCAGAATTAATAAATCGAATTTGGTTTGACGCAGAAGAGATTCTCCTTCTTGGCCGTCGGTGCATATTTGGACGTCAAATCCCGCTACTTCCAAGTAGTCCTTCTGTAACTCGGCGATGCTCACATCATCTTCAATAATTAAAATTTTTTTCATGTTATTCCTCCACCATATTTGGGCAGGGAAATTATTATGCTGGTACCTTCCGCTTCATGGGCAATAGCCCATATTCTTCCCTGGTGTCCCTCAACTATCTGTTTTGCTATGGCCAAGCCCAAACCACTGCCCTTTGTTGTTCCCCGGGAGACATCAGCGCGAAAAAAGCGGTCAAAAATATAGGGAATATCCTCCTTGCGCATCCCTGAACCGTTATCGCGGATTTCTAGTGTAATGCTCGGCCTGGTCTCCCTTAAGAGGACTTTGATTTCCCGGTAATCTTTGTTCATATATTTTAGACAGTTATCCAGGATATTAGTTAGCACCCTTCTCATTCTATCTTGGTCAATCTGCACGAAACATGGCTTAGGCAGCGTGTTAACAAAAGTTAAATTGACTTGGTTGTACTCCAAATCAGCTTCACATTGTTTCAAGAATTCCTCAACATAGGCAGCTATATCCGTCTGGGCAAAATCAAAGGGCAATTGGTTTAAATCTAATTTTGCGTATAGTAAAAGGTCATCTATCATTCTATCAATTTGTCCGGCTTTTAAGTAAATGGTTTGGAGATACTTAGTTATTTTTTCCGGGGTTTGAGCAACTCCATCCATTATGCCTTCAACATAACCTTTAATGGTGGTCACCGGCGTTTTAAGATCGTGGGAAATGCTTGAGACTAACATTTTGCGGTTATCTTCGTATTTAAGTTGGGTATAGATAGATTCCTTAAGTTTAAGACGCATTAATTCCAGGTCTCGGCATAAGGCCAGAATTTCCCGATCTCCTTCTTCAGCAATTTGATAGTCGAGATTTCCCTTACTGATTTCAGCGGCTGCCTGCTGCAGGTTATGAAGAGGAGTGACAATCATTTTGGAATACTGGCGGGAAACTATGAAATTGGTTAGGAGGAAGGAGAGAAGAAAAGTGACGGCCATTATCATCAAAAAGCGCGCTACATCTCTTTGGGACCAATCAATCGGAGCCAGCAGGATTATCTGACCCTTGGCCCCGTCAGCGAAGCTAAGGGTTATTAGTTCAGGGGTGTAAGATAAATCACCAAAAGTAAGCAGCTCTTTTCCTGACGGTCGTTGAGCGGAATCCAGACATTTAGCAATATCGATTTTAGAAAAATGGCGCGAGGAGAATATTACTTGCTCATCCTTTAAAATAATAACTTCTCCTCGGATGGCAGCTAATTTACCTTGGAGAGCAGTCTGAAACCCTTTGTCTTCAATGATTTGAGGGTTGGGCAAAACACCGTCCAAACCCTCAGCCAGGTCATATTTTAGCTCGAGAAGTTTCTGGTAATTTTCCAAGGAAAAATTTGCAGTGGTAATTTTGCTGTCAATAAATAGAGCGGCCAACGTAATAAGAATAGTGATAATCACAGGGATGATCACTGTAATTGCGTTGGCCAATAGAAAACGTTTTTTTAGATCCATGATAGAATCACTCTTTTTAGTAATCTCTTTTATCAAACAAATAAAAGCCGGCTGTAAATAACATTATACCATAGCCAAGCATAAGGCAAAATTGGCGCAAAATTTTATCCCAGGGCCATGTGTCTGCCAGCCAAAGTTTGTACCAATCTAAATGAGTGGTCATTAAAAGTCCTGCGTATTGAGATAACAGCACTCCTGCCGCCTTCATGGCTAAAAATAGAATGACCGAGGCAAAAAATACAGAAGTACTGTTTTTAATAATATTGGCTAAAAGAATAAGCAGCAGGGCCAGAACAAAGAGGGGCAAAGCACTTACCAGGTAGGCCAGCAAGATCCTGGACCAAGAAGCAAAAGTTGCCGAGTTGGCATTGAATAAAAAACCAGCCAACGCAGACAATAAAAACAACAATAAAAGGTTGGCGACAATAAAGGAACAAATAGCCGCTACTTTAGCTGTAAATATCTTAAAGCGGCTTACGGGCCTAGTGAGCGTAATGCGCATCAGGTTACGGGTAAATTCACCGGAAAAGCAATCTATAGTTACTAAAGCGGTAAATAAGGGTAGGATTGTATTGATAACAATTGATAAAACCAGGACGGGAAATTCCAGACTGCCAACCCCTCTCAGACCGAAACCACTTCTGACGCCGAGGATAACTAATTGTCCGACAATAATGACTAGGATGGAAATCACTAAGGCCACTGAAAACTTACGTTTTTTATAGAGTTTTTCTAATTCATTGAGGAATGCTGCTTGAAATGCGGCCATTTCTTTCTACCTCGCTTACAAAATAGTTTTCTACAGTAGCGTAATTTTGTAAAATATTTTGCGTTGAATCAACATTTAGAATAATGCCGTCATAGATTACCCCGATGCGGGTGCAGGTGAGCTCCACATCATGAATTAAGTGGCTGGAAATAAAGAAAGTTGTAGACTCATTTTCGGCTAAACTTTTTATCAAGTTGCGCATTTCGATCATTCCTTCAACGTCAAGCCCGTTTAAAGGCTCATCTAAGATAAGTATCTTTGGTTTTGACAGGATGGCAGCGGCTAAACCGAGCCGCTGCTTCATTCCTAAAGAAAACCGACGTGGTTTTTCATCTTTGAATTTCAGCATACCGGTTATTTCCAGGACTTCTTCAATTCTCTTAGTATCCACCTTCGGATAATAGCGGGCCTGTAACTTGAGATTGTCCCAAGCACTTAAGAAAGGATAGGATTCCGCCGTTTCAATCAAACAGCCAACCTCGGACATAGCCAGTTCATACTGATCTCTTATGCTATAACCGAATATTTTGACATCACCGCGATCCGGTTTAATCAATCCGGTCATCGCTTTCATGGCCGTAGTTTTGCCTGCTCCGTTAGGACCGAGAAAGCCGAAAATCTCACCTGGATTAATTTCTAGGCTAAGATCGTTAATTCCCCTGCCATTGGCATATAACTTCGTTAAGTTGATGATCTCTATAGCTTTACAAGAATTGATCATTGTTAGGCCTCCGTAAGAATATAAGAGCATCTAGCTGCTTAAGAAAAGCAGCTAGACGGCCCTATAAAAACTTGATTGGTTTTCCTAGGTTAAGCTAATCTAAAACGGGGTTAAATACGGAATCGTATTTAACTGTTCCCGATGTAAAGGAGGGATTATTCAGCCAGAAGTTAATCTTAGCGTTATAATCATCGAGATAGATATTCCCGTTTCCTTTAGCGCCTGAAGAAGTAGTATAGGTAAATTGACTATCCCGATGATTGTTTTCCCACGCAGCCTCAAAGGTAAAATCCAGTTTATGGGCCGCATATTGCTCATAGCCCGGCTTATAATGTTCCTCATATCTGCCTGTTATTGAGGACTGGTCTAAATGGACAATCTCCAGATGTCTTTCGCCGATCTTTACGAACTTATCTCCTTCTTCTATAATAATATCATTTTTATAATGTCCTATAAACTTTTGGGGATTAGTGATGCCAAATTTGTCCGAAATAGTTTGCCCTTGTTCTATAACCACGTCTTTGCCGCTCAGATCCGGCTTAACCACTGTTGTTTTGTTAATGTCTTTTAGTTCTATCAAAATATCAGTTGTTAGTTCATGCTTAATTCCTTGACTATCCTGGCCGGAAATCACGGCGGTACCTAAAATTCTTTCTAACAAGCCGTCTGCATTAATTAGAGCCGAACCGTTTATCTCTTTAATATAAACATCTTGCACTAAATCAGGCATTTGCCCACCCTGGCCATAAGGATAAGGCTGGCCGCGAAATAGCTGTTTCATTTCCAGAGAAACAAGGGCGTTAATGAGGGCGGGAATTTGTACCTCAGAGAGGGAACCAGAGAATTCCTTGCTGCCGTCAGCATTTTCCGTAACCACAACATGATCCCTTAAACTACCGATCAAAGCGTCAAAAATTCGTTCTACATCAACGGCCACTTCTTCTTCAAATGGATTTTGAAAAGTGGCTGGATTATCCCTGCTTTTATTATACTCCGTGACATAATAAGTATCGTCGCTATGGGGATAATACCGAATGTCTGTTGTTGGATCGCTGTAATAAAAGGTAGAGATAGGCTCGCTAGAAAGGTTTTCCCGGGAGGAAGTGCTCTCTACAGCTTGCCTGATGTTATCATATTTTTTAGTCTCACTTTCCGCACTAAGTAGCTGCCCATTTTGTTTAAAGGCAAAATTCATTTCCATAGTGAAACTATCCAGTTGAGAACTGCAGCTGGCTGCAGTTAATTTTATGCCGTCCTTGAGCTGTTCATAGCCATCTTTATGGGCAATATCAGCCAGAGCGGTGGTTGCAAACAATAAAGCACCCAAGGTAAAAGCGATAAGCAATACGGGCTTCTTTTTTAACTTCATTATCTATTCATCTCCTCCAAATTATAATCCCTATCTATAGTTTAGGGAGAAAATCTTGATTTCTTCTAAATAAAACATTAACAAATTATTAATAATTCACGCACCAAACCCTTTCCTCTAATAATAAACTAACATGAACCTAAAAAAATGGCGAGGTGTAGTAAATGACAGGACGCATAAGAAAAATGTTTCCCGGCGGTAATACTTCCGAGGGCTTTTATTCCTATTATCCTTTTTTACTGGATAAGGGGACAAATAGAACCTTTGTTATTAAAGGCGGCCCCGGGGTAGGAAAGTCTACACTTATGAAAAAAGTCGGTAAGAAAATGGTTGAGCAAGGGTATGATGTTGAATTTCACTACTGTTCATCTGATAGCAATTCTGTAGACGGTATTGCCATTGAGCAGCTTGGTATTGTTATGGTTGATGGTACAGCTCCTCACATAATTGATCCCCAATATCCCGGTGGGTTAGACGAAATCATAAATTTAGGTGAGTTTTGGGATCTTGATAACATGCAAAATAATCGAGAAAAAATTATTAGCTGTACCAAACAAGTCAGCCGCTGTTTTGCAAGGGCTTATTCTTATCTTAAAGCTGCAAGATTTATTGCCGATAACATATCAGCGGTTTATCAAATGAGTATGAATTATGTCGGGGTAAACAGGATTGCAGGAATATTTCAAGATATCCTGAATGATACATACCATAAAGGAAGAATTGGCAAAGAGAGGCACTTATTCTCTTGTGCTTACACCCCGGAAGGATTTATAGATCATACGGATTCAATTTTACAAGATTCGGTTAAAGTTTATTATATTGAGGGTTGGATGGGCACAGGGAAAACCACCCTCATGAGCAAAATCGCTGCCAGCGCTATAGAGAAAGGGCTGGATGTTGAGATCTATCATACTCCTCTCATACCCAGCAAAATAGGAACGATCTTCATTAAAGATTTAAATATGGCCTTAACTACCAGTAAAAGCTTTAAAAATAGGCATGAAGAGGCTATTGACCTTAATCAGTTTTTAAATAGAAAAGTTATTGAAGCTTATAAAGAAGTTATAGAAAAGGATAATGCCCTGTTAACAGAATTAATTAGTATGGGAATTAGCAATATCCGCCAGGCAAAAGCCGAGCACGATGTTCTGGAAAATTATTATATTCCTAACATGAATTTTGCCGCGGCCGATGATAAATCTGAAGAAATCTTAAAACGGGTTCTTAATTTGGCGGAAAGGAATATGTCCACTGTCTCAGGAAGGCATCATTAAATGAAGTTTAAGAAGATAATGGTGATCTATAATAAGCTGTAATGTTTGTTTTAAAAATAATATGTACTGGGAAAAAATATGATAAGATAAAAGCAAATTAATTGTGTAATTATTTTTGAAAAATTGGAGTGCATGAATGGAAAAAGATATTTACATGTCTATATCTCGAAAATCCAAAGCTCTCCTTAGTAAACAAGAAGGGCTTGATGTAGATTTTAAGTTAACGGTTAAAGGTGTAGATGCTATAGATTTGGTTGCCTTTGCCAATTCCGAAAAGGGCGGAACACTATTAGTAGGAGTGGCAGAGACAGAAGATGAGAACAGTATGCAAAAAGGTAAAATCATTGGCTGTCCGGTGGGAGACAAAGAGCGTCTTTTTATCTTAAGTAAAGCCGAGAGTTGTGTTCCGCCGGTAGAAGTCAACATTATTATCGAAAATTACGCTCGCAAACCCTTTTACAGAATAGAAATTCCCTCCGGTAAAGAAAAACCATATTGTACAGCCGGTGGAACTTATAAAATCAGAGGCGACGGTCGCACTAATACTCTTCTTCCCGGCAGGCTGCTCTCACTATTTGTGGAAAAACAAAGTGAAATATTTTTTAACCGTTTTCGGGAAGCTACTAAGGAATTAGGTAAAAATATGATGAATTCTAATTCCACCCTGCAAGACGAGCTATATCCCTTGTTAAGGAAAATCCTAAATATGGAATATCTTGTAGAAGCCCGTCTGGAGAGCATTCAAAAAGCCTTAAATCTTCCGGATTATTTGTCGGAAGAAACAGTACCTAATCTGACCTCTCTTGCTGAAAACATTGATAAATTAAAGGACAAAGTTAAAAGCTTAGAAAAGTCCTTGTCGCGAATAGATGAGAAACTTGATCACTGCTTGGCTAATAAAAAAGTTTAGATAAAGGATTAACCATGAAAAATACCGAGATTAAGAATCAACTACAAGTTACTAACAACGATTTATTTAATAATGACCTTTTACACGAATCGGATCTGGCTGTCCAAGAATTAATTGTAGTGGAAGGGAAAAACGATGCTCATGCTGTGCGGAATGCTTTAGGAAAAGTAGATGTCATTTGGACCGAAGGTTACGGACTGACCGAAGAAAAGCTAAATTATATCTGCCAGGTGGCTGAAAAGCGAGGAGTAATTATTTGTACAGATCCTGATTTTGCCGGGAGTCAGATCCGTCGACGCCTTCTTAAAAGAATACCTCAAGCCGGACAAGTGTATTTATCAAGGGCAGTGGCGGTTAAAGGCAATGATATTGGTCTGGAAAATGTTTCCCCGGAAGAGATAAGAAAAGCTTTTACTAAAGTTTTAAGATTCCGATCGACCGCCGCTCAGCCTAAGGAAAAAAACTTAATCACTATGCAGGATATAATACAAGCAGGGCTTGTAGGAACTAACGGCTCGGCAGCCAAAAGGAAGGCTTTGGGAAAAATATTTGGCATTGGCGATACCAACGCCAAACAATTTTTGCACCGTCTTAACCGTTTAGGAGTTAGCCGGGAAGATTTATGGCGAGCTTTAAAGCTTATAGAAAGGAACGATCAATAATTGACAGCCATTTTACCAGAGACCGCCGCCCATTATACGCGAAGAGTATTAAAAAATGGTGGTTCAGCTAAAAAATCTTTAGGACAAAATTTTCTAATTGATGATCAAGTTATCGCCGATATCATTGAAAAAGGATTTCCAGACAGCGATATGCCTATCATCGAAATCGGACCGGGGCCAGGAGCCCTAACCAGAGTGCTAGCCCAAAAAATTAAGAGGTTATGGGCAGTAGAATTGGACAAAGAAAAAGTAGAAATTTTACAAAAAGAGATAATTAATAAAAACCAGGACTGTAGATTAACCTTATTGCATATGGATGCTCGCCAACTAAAACTAACGGACATCTGGGGAGAAGAAAAAGGATGGTTGATAGGCAACCTGCCTTACTACATAACAAATATGCTTTTGAATCACTTCCTGGAGCAAGCGGATTCCCTTTATGGTATGACTGTTATGGTTCAAAAGGAAGTGGCCCAAAGAATGACCGCTCGCCCAGGAGGCAGAGATTACGGAATTCTTTCTATTGCTATTCAGCTGGCTGCTGAAGCGGAGATTCTATTCGACGTGCCGCCCTCTGCTTTTTGGCCCCAGCCCAAAGTTATGTCTACGGTTGTAAAACTAAATATTCGTCCTTATCCCGGGTTTATAGTTGATCAGCAGGAGTATTTTCATGTGGTCCGAGCAGCCTTTGCTCAAAGGAGAAAAACCTTACTCAACACTTTAGCGGCAGGACTTAAGCTTCCCAAAGACCATATTCGTCTAGTTCTTCAATCCTTAAACCTAGAACCAAACCTCAGACCAGAGGAACTGGAAATTATAGATTATCAAAAAATTGTCCAGGCTTTAAAAAGGGTCGATTCTGAGTAGTTTTAGAATCGGCCCTTAATTATGGAACGCAAAATGTAGTTTTCTACATACAATGTTTATAGAATCAATCTTTATTGGGAGCTATATTACTTTAAGAGCAGGGGGGTTTGAAGATGATAAGTATTGGGAGCATTGTAGCCCGCCGTTCTTATAATCAGGATCTTTTTCACAGAGTACTTGATATAAAATTCACAGGTCGTAAGAAATTGGCCATCCTGGGCGGATTAAATTATCGCCTTGTAGCTGATGCTTTTCTCGATGACCTTGTTGTTAAAAACGAAAAAGAAGTTGTTTATTATGAATTGTCCGATTCTCAAGAGGTATATAAAAAGTTTAGAAAGGTAATATTCGACCGCAAGTTTAAAGTGGAAGAAGATTATTTCGAAATTCCCGGTAGGATTCTTCATTTAGACGGAGATGCTGAGTATTTAGAACAATGTCTTAAAACCTATAAACAGCTTGGACTACAAGCTAAGGGTATTTGCAAGTCCGAGGTTGAGCAGCCGAAAGTAATCAGCAAGGTTTTAAAAGATAATCCTACTGATATCTTGGTGCTTACCGGTCATGATTCTCTTCTTAAAGGGAAAAAAGATTTAAAGAGCCTTGATAGCTACCGAAGTTCAGCCTACTTCGTTCAGTCAGTACTTGAAGCCAGAAAACACCAACCCAACCGGGATGCGCTGGTTATTTTCGCCGGGGGCTGTCAGTCCAACTTTGAGGCCATTATAGCTGCGGGCGCCAATTTTGCATCTTCTCCTAAAAGAATGATGATTCATGCTTTAGATCCGGTTTTTCTTGTTGAAAGTATAGCTTTTACTCCTATAGACAGGACGGTGTCCCTTAAAGAAATAATCCGGCATACTATAACAGGTATAGATGGAGTCGGCGGGATTGAGACTAGGGGACAAATGAGAAAAGGCTACCCTAGAATAAATATGTAAAAGCTATCTCAAAAAAATGTAAAAAGAATATTTTAAGCAAATTTCCACAGACTGAAGGCGGAGGGATTTTATAATGGAGCATAATCATGGAAATTTGCTTATTATTGGTGGTGCGGAAGATAAAGAAAACGAATGCGTAATTCTTAAACACTTTTTTAAGGAAGCAGGGGGTCAAGCATCCAGGATATGTATTATTACAGCGGCCTCTGATGCCGCTGAGCAAGCCGGAAAAGTATATGAAAAATTGTTTGAAAATTTTGGTTGTTCTGATGTGGAGATTGTAAATGTTTACACCAGAGAGGATAGCAACTCGCAGACCAATGTGGATAGAATTCTAAGAGCGAGTGGTATTTTTTTTACCGGAGGCGACCAACTGAGAATTACAGCCATGTTAGGTGGTACAGCTTTGGGTAAGGCCTTGCAGCATATGTATGAACGTAAAGTTATTATCGCCGGCACCAGTGCCGGAGCTTCCGTTATGTCTGAAAATATGATTATCGGGGGGCATATGGATACACCGGGAGAAGAGCTTATTCGCATGGCGCCGGGGTTAGGGCTAATCAAAGGAGTTATTGTGGACCAGCATTTCGCTCAGAGGGGACGAGTTGGCAGGCTGCTCACAGCTGTGGCTCTTAATCCCTATGTTTTGGGAATAGGGATTGATGAAGACACTTCCGTTCATGTTGGGCCCGACAGTAAGTTGAGGGTAATTGGCAGGGGGACCGCCTTGATTCTCGATGCTTCCGATTCGATTATTTCTAATGTTGATGAATTGTTTGATGGCAGGACTCTTTCCTTGGCACCGGTTAAATTACATGTCTTAAGCAAAGGTTACGAATTTGATCTTGTCGAGCGGACAACCCTATACGGTAATTCGGCTTAAAGGAATATTAATTTTCAAATAGGAAAAAATAGTTAAGTATGTAAAACTTAACAGGAGGATAATCCGTTAATGAAAATTCTTCAGGTCAGGGCGGTGGAGGGGCCTAATTTCTTCAGCTATCAGCCTGTAATTAGAGGAATAGTTGATATTTCTGAATGGCTGGGGAAAACCACTAAAGAGTGGGGAGATTTTAATGATCGGCTTTTGCATATTATCCCAAGCTTAGGCAGTCACACTTGTTCCCGTGGCAAACCAGGGGGGTTTATTGAAAGGCTGGAGGAAGGAACCCTGCCGGGGCATGTGCTGGAACATGTAGCAATTGAATTGTTAACCTTGGCTGGGGAAAAAACACGCTATGGCAAGACGAGGCTTCTGGATGAAACAAAGAATGAATATGAAGTCGTCTATCAATATGAATGTAAAGAAGCAGGCATTCAAGCCTTTTATCTGGCAGCCGAGATATTGAATGAATTGCGAAGGTCACGCACCCCTGATATTTCTCAAGTAATTGAGCAACTTAAGAGTATAAGAACAAGGCATATGCCGGGGCCATCGACTAAAGCAATCCTGGATGCCTGCCTAAGTCGCGGCATTCCCGTCCAGAAATTGGGTAATGGTTCCCTTTATCAACTTGGCTATGGCCGCTTTCTGCAAAGAATTCAAGCGGCCATGTCGGATGGCACTTCATGTATTAGTGTTGATATCGCCGGCGATAAGCAGTTAACGCGTAAACTCTTATTTGAAGCGGGAATTCCTGTGCCCTATGGAACTATAGTAGAAAGTGAAGAGGAATTATTGGCAGCTTTCAGGAAATGGGATAAAAGCTGTGTTGTAAAACCCCGCCGGGGAAATCAGGGGAAGGGTGTCTCCCTGGATCTTAAGAACGAAAACGATGTTATAAAAGCCTTTCATCTAGCCCAGGTTTATGATTCCCAAATTATCCTCGAAGAATATGTACAAGGGGATAATTACCGGCTGCTAATAGTCGGTGGTAAGTTGGTCGCCGCCGCCAAAAGAGTGCCGCCAACCGTATATGGTGATGGCCACTCCACAATCAAAGAACTGGTAGAGAAAGAAAATAAACATCCCTGGCGGGGTGACGGACATGAAAATTATTTAACTAAAATATCTTTGGATTCAGTAGCCGTTATGGACCTTTACCGTCAGGGGTTAAGACTTTCGGCCGTTCCCGAACGAGGCCAGAAAGTACAAATAAGACAGAGTGCCAATCTCAGTACGGGGGCGACAGCGCTTGATGTTACCGGTTTAGTTCACCCCGATAATGCTAATCTTGCTATTTATGCTACCAAAGTTCTAGGGCTCGATATAGCAGGGGTAGACATAATTATCAAAGATATAAATAAGTCCTACCGGGAACAAGAGGGAAAAGTTATTGAAATTAACGCTTCTCCTGGATTGAGAATGCATCTCAAGCCCTCAAAGGGAACAGAACGGAATATAGGTCAGGAAATAGTAAAAATGCTTTTTCCCCAGGGCAATGGCAGAATACCGATTGTTTCGGTTACCGGGACCAATGGAAAAACAACTACGGTGCGGCTGATAAGTAAAATTCTGCAAGAGCAAAAATTAGTTGTTGGTATGACTTCTACGGAAGGGATATTTGTTAACGGTAAAATGTTGGTTCCGGGGGATCTAAGCGGACCTAATAGTGCCAAGACCGTTCTGAGGCATCGAGATGTTCAGGTTGCAGTGCTGGAAACAGCCAGAGGCGGAATTCTGCGCGCCGGCTTAGGATATGATTATGCTGATGTAGCAGTGATAACTAACATTTCAGAAGATCATTTAGGGCAATACGGTATTGATGACCTTAAAGATTTGACTAAAGTAAAAAGTTTGGTAGCTGAAATGGTTGAGAAACATAGTTATGTTGTTCTTAATGCTGATGATCCTAAGGTATTAGCTATGGCTCGCAAAACCAAAGGGCGCGTAATTCTGTTTAGTACCAAAATACAGAACAAACATGTTTCTAGGCATTTAGCTCTTGGAGGATCGGCCGTTTTAACTGACCGCGGGAAGATTTATATCTATAGCGGGACGAGCAGCTTTTTTGTAAGCCACCTTTCCAAAATTCCGCTTACTTGGGGTGGAAAGGCTCTGCATAATGTGCAAAATGTGTTAGCTTCAGTTGCAGCCTGTTGGGCCTTGGGATATAATCCGGCTACAATTGGAAAAGCTCTTTTAGGCTTTGGACAAGACTCTAACGATAATCAAGGAAGACTTGAATACCATGAAATAAACGGCATAAAGATTATTCTTGATTATGGCCATAATCAAGCAGGTCTCAGGGAAGTAATTCGCACTCTAAAACAAATTAAGCACCGCAGAATTATTGCCTGTATAGGGTTGCCGGGAGACCGCAGTGATAAAATTGTTAGGAATTTTGCCAAAGAAGCAGCCCAAGGCTTTGACTTTCTATATATTAAGGAGGATCTCGATTTAAGGGGCCGTAAACCGGGTGAAATAGCCAACCTTATAGCTGAGCAGGCCTTAGCGCAAGGTTTAAAAGCAGATTTTATAAAAATAGTCTTAAATGAACAAGAAGCCTTTAGACAAGCCTTGCTTAAAGCCCAGGAGGGCGATATAGTTGTTGCATTTTATGAACATGCTGAGCCCCTGCGGGAAGTAATAAATCAAATAAAACTTGAAAAAAACCCCGAGTTAGAAGGGGCCAAAAACAGTGTATTTAATATTTCTCTGGAAGTATGAGCTTAAAGCATATATAATGAATGTAATTTGATAAATAATATTTTATAATTAATTATTAGGCTTCATACGGAGAATTTGACCCTTATGGAAAGTTACACAATCAAACTTTTGGCTCCCGCTAAAATAAATCTTGCTTTAGCCGTAAAAAACAAAAGAGCTGACGGAATGCACAGTTTGGAAACTATTTTCCAGACCGTTTCTCTTTATGACCGTATAGAGGTGGCTTTACGGGATGGAGCTATTATTTGTCATTGCGGAGAGCTAAGCGGTGAAAAAAATCTAGCCTATCAAGCAGCGGTGCTATTTTTAGATAAATATCAATCTCTTAACCCTTTAAACAGCAAAGTAGGGATGGAGATCACTATTGAAAAGAAAATTCCGCACCAGGCGGGTCTTGCCGGAGGTAGCAGTGATGCGGCCGCGGTGCTAAAGGCTTTGAATGTTTTATTTGCTAAACCGTTTTCTTACCATGAGCTTTGCCAGCTAGCCCAACAGTGTGGATCAGACACGGCTTTTTTTCTTAAGGGCGGAACCCAGTGGGGAGAAGGCACCGGCTCGGAATTAACGGAATTGCCATCTGCTCCGGAGATGGATTTAATTATTGTCAAACCCGAGCGGGGAGTTGATACTGCCGCTGCTTATCGTACTTTCGACGAAATAGGAGTTTGCAGTAACCTTTGCTTTAATACTTGGCAGAGACTATTGGTAAAAAAGGATGTTAGAGCCATAGGTGAAAAGCTTTTCAACTCTTTAGAAATTGCGGCTTTTAAATTAGTGCCGGAAATAAAGGAGATAAAAAATATATTAAAGGAAAAGGGCTGCCAGGGCGTTTTAATGTCTGGCAGCGGATCGGCAGTTTTCGGTTTACTTCAGGATGTTGAACAGGGCAAACAAATAATTGACGCTTTAAAGGCAGCGGGTTTTTTAAATAATTGGCTAGTCAGGACTATTGCAGGTAATAGTGATAATTACTTTTAATAGGGAGTGAAAGACGGTGAAACGAAAACTGGTACCGGTTAAATTAGACAGCTATAAACCATTGCGAGAGATTGTGCTGGAAGCTTTAAGAGAAGCTATTATAAACGGCGTACTGGAGCCAGGTGAGCGTCTTATGGAAGTTCAGCTGGCAGAGGAAATGGGTGTTAGTCGTACTCCCGTGCGTGAAGCTATAAGAAAGCTGGAATTAGAGGGGTTTGTTGTTATGATGCCCCGTAAAGGTGCTTATGTAGCGGGAGTATCATATAAGGATATTAAAGATGTGTTTGAAATTCGGGCTGCTTTGGAGGGGCTAGCTGCCGGTTTGGCTGCCGAAAAAGTAACCGATAATGAGATAGAACAATTGGAGAGAGTGCTTCACTATGAAAAAGAACCTGCTACCCTGGAGGAAATGGTGCAGAACGATACCGATTTCCATGCTCTCCTATATAAAGCAAGCAGGAACGAAAGACTGATTACTATTTTAGGGAATTTAAGAGAGCAGATTCAAAGATTTAGGACGACTTCCTTAGCCGTACCCGGCAGACTAAGGTATGCAATTCAGGAACACAGAGAAATTGTGGATGCCATAGCCAGGCATGATGTTGAAGAAGCTCAGACTTTAGCCACTGCCCATATTGAAAATGCTGCCAATGTTATGTTCGATGCATTAAGGGAAAAACCAAACAAACAATAAGGGTTTTCCGGAGGATCTTGGTGATGAAGAGAATAGATAGAATAATTGCCATAACGGAAATTCTTTTATCCCACCCCAATCAGCTTTTCCCGTTGGGGGTTTTTGCGGACCGTTTTCAATTGGCCAAGTCAACTATCAGCGAGGATTTAATGGAGATAAAGAGTAGACTTAGCTTGACTAAGCGAGGTTTTCTGGAAACCATACCCGGGGCAGCCGGTGGAGTAAGGTATTTACCCGCTATTTCAGAGACAGAGGCTACGGATTTTTTAGAGCAGCTGGCCCAAACCCTGAACACCAGCGATCGGATCCTACCCGGTGGATTTCTATATATGGCCGATTTGCTTTATGATCCAAAGATTATCAGAATACTTGGTTTAATATTTGCCAGTATCTTTAGACCTAAAAAACCGGATGCCGTAGTAACTATTGAAACCAAAGGTATTCCCTTAGCATTAATGACGGCTGACTCTTTGGGCATCCCCGCCGTGGTGGTTCGGCATGGGAATAAGGTTACGGAAGGATCCTCGGTAAGTATTAACTATATTTCGGGTTCATCTAAAAGAATCCAAACCATGTCTTTAGCCCGCAAAGCCCTAGATACTGGCAAGAGAGTTTTAATAATCGATGATTTTATTAAAGCCGGGGGGACAGCCAAAGGAATAGTCAGTCTCATGCATGAATTTGATGCCGAAGTTGTGGGACTTGGATTTCTCATGGAGGATACACTGTGGAACGCTTGCCGGCTTGTTACCGACTATCTTTCCCTTCTGCAATATGGGGACCCGTCGACAGATAAACCCATAATAAAAGCAAAAACTCACGTGTTGCGTCAAAATGAATTTTAATCTGAAAAATTTTTCCTAAAAATAGGAGGACTTTTTTTGCTCTATATAGAATTAAAGCAATTAGAGTTTTAGGCAGAGGGGAAGGGTGGTGATACTTAATATGGAGATTACCGATGTAAGAGTCCGTAAGGTGAATACCGAAGGCAAGATGAAAGCTGTTGTTTCAGTCACCTTCGACAACGAATTTGTTGTGCATGATGTTAAGGTGGTCGAGGGTACTAACGGTTTATTTGTTGCAATGCCTAGCAGGAAAACACCGGAAGGCGATTTTCGTGATATTGCCCACCCGATTTCATCTGCGGCCAGAGAGAAAATTCAGACTCGAGTATTAGAAGAATACGAAAAAAATATGGAGCTATAGGAAACTGTTAATAAATACCTTTTTAAAGTTAAATAAAATCTTAAGTCGTTGATGTTTTGTCAGCGACTTTTTTTCTCCGTCGAAATTCGTTATAATAACAATTGGTTAATAAAATTGGCTGAATTCTGGAGGATAAAACAATGTCCCATATTACTTGTGTAATTCTTGCCGCCGGCAAGGGTACTCGAATGAAGTCAGATCTACCTAAAGTAATGCACCAACTTGTAGGGATGCCGTTAATCGATCATGTTTTAGCTAAGACCCAGAAGCTAGGCATTAAGGATATCATCACCATTGTTGGCCATGGCCGCGATATTGTTACCGACCATATCGGGACTAGATCGGACATAGTTATTCAGGAAAAACAGCTTGGTACGGGTCATGCTTTATGCCAAGCAGCTCCCAAGCTTAAGGATGATAGTTGTGTTCTTGTCTTAAGCGGTGATCAGCCGCTTCTGTCATTAAATACCCTGGCATGTTTGCTTGAACATCACCAATTGTCCGGGGCAGCAGCCACAGTGCTTAGTGCTGTTATGGAGGAACCATACGGTTACGGACGTATAATAAAGAAAGACGGAGTGTTTCAGGGTATTGTTGAAGAAAAAGATGCTCAGCCGGAACAAAAAGAGATTAAGGAAATTAATACGGGCACATACTGTTTCCAAGGCCATGAGCTTAAAAGGGCTTTACAATTAATTAAACCTCAAAATGCCCAAGGGGAGTATTACCTGACGGATGTTTTTGATATTTTGCTTAACTCCGGTCACAAAATAGAAGTATTCCGCACTAAGCATGCCAATGAAGCTTTGGGGATAAATAATCGTTGTCAATTAGCTGAAGCTGAAGATCTAATGTATGATCAAATTAGAAAAGACTGGATGATGGAAGGAGTAACTATTATTAACCCTTCTACGGTTTTAATTGATCCGCAGGTCAAAATTGGTAAAGATGTTATTATCCACCCTTTTACTATAATTAAAGGGACAACTATAATTGCCGAGCACTCAGTTATAGGGCCAAGCACACGCTTGGAAAACTGTACTTGCCTTCAAGCTTGTCATATAGAAAATTCTGTGGCCAAAGATGCGATTATAGGAGAAGATTGCGTTATTGGTCCTTTTGCTTACTTAAGGCCCGGGACAGTACTGGCTAAAGGAGTTAAAGTCGGAGATTTTGTTGAAATTAAAAACAGCAATATTGGGGAAGGTTCCAAAGTTCCTCACCTTAGCTATATTGGAGATTCTGATCTAGGAAAAAAAGTAAATATCGGGGCAGGAACTATTACCTGCAACTATGACGGCAAGCAAAAACACCGAACTGTAGTCGGTGATCATGCCTTCGTTGGAAGCAATACAAATTTTGTTGCACCTGTCACTATAGGCAAGGATAGTGTTATTGGCGCGGGATCTACTATTACGAAAAACGTTCCGGATAACTCACTAGCCATAGAACGATCGCAGCAAAAAATAATTAATAACTGGCTGAAAGCCAACGATAACTAGGGGGATATTATGGCTACTAGAGAACTCAAAATATTTTGCGGTAATTCTAACCTGGAATTGGCACAAGAAATTTCCGATTACTTAGGTATTACAATTGGTGAAGCCAATGTAAAAAGATTCCAGGACGGAGAAATCAGTATAGGCATTGAAGAAAGTGTCCGCGGGGCTGATGTCTTTGTTATACAGCCAACCTGTGCACCCACCAATGAAAATATTATGGAATTGTTGATTTTAGTAGATGCCTTGCGTAGAGCTTCAGCTTACAGGATCACGGCAGTGGTTCCCTATTACGGATATGCTAGGCAAGAAAGAAAAGCCAGGGCCAGGGAACCCATTACGGCTAAATTGATCGCTAATATTATTACCACTTCCGGAGCAAACCGTTTAGTTGCTATGGATCTTCATGCGCCGGCTATTCAAGGCTTTTTTGATATTCCAGTTGATCATCTACCGGGAGTTCCTATCCTTGCCCAGTATTTTATGGAGAAAAATCTGAAAGATATTTGTGTTGTTTCTCCTGACATCGGAGGAGTTGGCAGAGCCCGTAATTTTGCGGAGAGAATAAACGCTTCCTTGGCTATAGTTGACAAACGTCGCCCAGAACCTAATGTTTCTGAAATAATGAATGTTATTGGTGAACTTAAAGGCAAAACCGTTATTCTAATTGATGATATTATCGATACCGCCGGAACAATTACTCATGCCGCCAGTGCACTATTAGAAAGAGGAGCTAAAGAGGTTTATGCCTGCTGTACTCACCCGGTTTTATCGGGACCGGCAGTAGAGCGTTTGGAGAAATCAGTAATTAAGGAAGTAGTGGTTACTAATACTATACCCTTACCAGCAGAGAAGAAAATAGATAAAATTAAGGTATTATCTGTTGCTCCTTTGCTGGGTGAAGCTATTGTTCGTATTCACGAGGACCTGTCTGTCAGCAAGTTATTTAGTTAAAATTAGGCCGGCTCATTTTTTGTTTCCTCAGGTTTATTTTCTTGCTGGGCATCCGCACTATTTTCCTGATTTTCCTCTTGGTCTAAGTTAATAGAAGCAGAAAGGGACGATTCTTGTAAGTTTTCATCAGTTTTCTGTTCACTAAAAACTTTTTTACTTTTATTTTTGCGGCTGTTATTTATTTTTTCTCCTTGATCTATGATTTTATTAGAGGCCAAGCGAATAAAAGATTTGATATTATCATTAATCCCTTTAATACAATTTTCCAATTTATCTTCGCTATCTTCCGAAACCACCATAACCTCCGAGCCTAAGGTCATAATTTCGTCTGCTTTTAACCTGGCTTTGCCATGGAATAGTCCTTCGATTTTACCCCCTGAGATATCGATGAACTCAATACTTCCATCTTCCCGGTTTATATAAAATTCGTCAACCATACCAAGAGTTTTGCCGTTGGCAGTAATTACTTTCATACCGATTACAGCGGTTTTTTCTTTTAATAAGTGCATAATATCGGGTAAATTTGCCGCCTTTTCGGCTTGACTTTCTGTACCCACAGTAATGGCGTTTTCTCCGATGTTCACTACTCTGTTAAAAGGAATTATACGCTGCTCCATAAAGAATCGTTTAGGATCGACGATTAATGCCGCTACAGATATAGTTTTAGGATTAATAACAATATTTTTGGCATAGCCAATTTTCTGTCCTTCTTTTAAGGATATTATGGGTAGGGATATTAATTTTTTGCTAGGCAGCATTTTTATTCCTCCTTTGCTAAATGTTAATTGAAACTTGTTACAACTTTATTCTGCGAGGAACAAGATTATGTCGGTTAAGGAGAAAATATGAAAGCGGTTATCGGTTTGGGAAATCCGGGTTTAAAATATCGTAATACCAGACATAACGTTGGGTTTAGATTGCTTGATACCTTGGTCAAAGAAACGGGATTTTCCTATCGTGATGATTTCCGGGGCAAATTAGCTGAAGGCAGACTTAATAACAAAAGAATATTTTTTTTAAAACCTTATACTTTTATGAATTTAAGCGGTTTGGCGGTTAGAGAGTTAGCCGGCTTTTATAAAATACCCGGGCAAGATATTTTGGTTATCCATGATGATATGGATTTATCTTTGGGAAAACTAAGACTACGGGCCAAAGGAAGTGCGGGAGGGCATAATGGTCTGAAATCTATTATCAGCGAATTGGGCACTCAAGATTTTTGGAGGCTTAAAATTGGAGTAGGACGTCCCAAAGAAGGATGGGATGTAGTAAACCATGTACTTTCATCCTTTAATAAAGAAGAAGAAAAAGTCCTGGCCGAAATTTTAGACCAGGCCTATCAAGCTGTTAACCTTTGGCTTGAGGATAAGGGTATAGAAGCAATGAATAAGTTTAATTGAATAGTATTGTATAAGCTCCCGAAGTAAAGGCAAGCCTATTACTCGGGGGTGTATTTAGCATGTATTTACTTAAGATATGCCGTTGCTGTGACAGCATTATAGGTGAATTGGAAACAGATAATTCTAAAACCCAAGGGATAGACTCTTCTCTCGAAGTTGTGGGCAATGTAGCTTATACACTTTGTCCACTTTGTATGCAGGAATTAGATATAAATCCCAGGGTCTATTATCAATAATCCAAGGAATAATTAATAAATATAATATAACTTTATTAAGAAGACAGTCTCAGGGGGAACTGCATGCCATCCATTAATGATTTTTTGTACAAGGGTTTTCATATAGAGGAGCTTAACTCTTCTCTTCTAAAAAAAGAATCGCCGTACATAGTCTATCATCTTGCTTCAGGTAGTCAAAAGGCTGCCTTGGCCGCCCAACTTTTGTGTCATAAGCAGGCACTTATTATTACCTCCACGGAAGAAAACGCCCAAAAGTGGCTAAGTGATCTGCAAACTTGGCTGCCGGACAGAAATATTTTGCTTTTTCCTCCTACGGAGTGGCTGCCTTTTGAAGTATTAGGCCGAAGCAGGGAAACAACGGCGCAGCGGATAAAAGTACTTAGCAGTTTATTGCAAGCCAATAAGAACCCCACCTCTGCCGGAGATATAATTATAGCTCCTATTCATGCTGTGATGAGAAAACTCTTTCATCCGGACAGCTGGCGGAAATATTGTCTAAGCTTAAGAAGAGAAGAGCAATATTCCCTGGCGGATATTATTAGCATCTTGATTGACGCCGGTTACGTTAGGGAAGAGACAATTGAGGGCCAGGGGCAGTTTGCTTTACGGGGCGGAATACTGGATATTGCTCCTTATGACCGAGAACCGGTAAGAATTGAATTTTTTGATAATGAAGTTGACTCCATTCGATTTTTCGACCTGGATACGCAAAAATCTTTGGGTCATATTTCTGAGGCCTTTATTGTGCCCGTACATGAATATATTATTGGCACTGAAGAGCTGCAGAACCTTAAATGGGAGATTCAAGCCAAAGGTCGCAAAGCTATAGCCAGACTGGAAGGGCTGGGTAGGAGCGATCCGGTCAAGCGGTTACAGAAAAAAATCGAAGCGCTGACAAACCGTATTGACGAAAAGATGTTAGATGAAAATATCTACCCATATTTAAGTCTGCTTCCTGAAAACTATGTTCCGATTTTCGATTGGTTGGGCCAGGACGGTCTAATTTTTTTGGATGAACCATTAAGGTTGAAGGAGCAATTAGATTTTCAACACACCCAAAGAACAACGGAATTCTTGGCCAACCTGGAAAAGGGAGAGGAATTTGTTAACCCGGAGAATCTTTTTATAAACTTTGATGATTTGAGTTTGGGGGGCCACAGACCACTTCTATGCCTGTCTAATTTAATGAGAGACATACCGGGCTTCAAACCTAAGAGAGTCACGAATGCCACTGCCAGGCCTTTAGCTGTTTCCAATAAAACAGCGGTGTTAGTTGAAGAAATTGAAAAGAGGAAAAAGGACGGTTATGTTGTAACCCTTTTCGCCGGTGATGAGGAACATAGCCGGAGATTGATACAGGGGCTAAAGGACAAGGGAATAGCCTCCGGTCTAGCCCATATTGACCAAAACATACAACCCGGAGGAGTTTACGTTTTTGCCCAATCCTTATCCCAAGGTTTTGAACTCCCTACCGGCAAGCTTATCGTTTTTTCCGAAACAGAGATTTACAAAAGAGAACGCGCCAAACCTCAGTACAAGCCTAAAAAAGCTACCAAAGAGGACGATCTTCTAAAATTCAGCGATTTAAAACCGGGGGATTTTGTAGTCCACTACTATCATGGCATTGGTAAATTCATTGGCATAGAGAGGATTCCTGTTGATGGCATAGATAAAGACTATTTCGCCATTCGTTATGCCGGCGAGGATAAACTTTATGTGCCGATTGACCAATTACAGCTTTTGCAGAAATACTTAGGAACAGATGGGGAAAGCGCGCCTAAACTTCACAAACTGAATGGCAACGAATGGAATAAAGCAAAGGGAAAAGCTAGAAAAGCGGTTAAAGAGTTGGCCTTTAATCTTCTTGAACTTTATGCTAAAAGAGAAAAAGCCGTAGGTTATGCTTTTCCCGAGGATAATTCCTGGCAAAAAGAGTTTGAAGAACGTTTTCCCTATGAAGAGACGCCAGACCAGCTGCAAAGTATTATTGAAGTTAAGCAGGATATGATGAAAAAACGGCCTATGGATCGTCTGCTTTGCGGGGATGTTGGTTACGGCAAAACAGAAGTAGCCTTAAGAGCCGCTTTTAAAGCGGTGAGTTCTGGTAAACAGGTAGCGGTCTTAGTTCCTACCACTATTCTGGCTCAACAGCATTACAATACTTTCAGGGAAAGATTTATGGATTATCCTGTAAAAGTAGAGATGTTGAGCCGTTTTCGGACGCCCAAAGAGCAAAAACTAATTGTCCAAGGCCTAAAAGATGGCTCAGTGGATATTGTTGTCGGTACTCACCGTTTAGTATCCCCGGGAGTAAATTTTAAGGATTTGGGGCTGCTCATTGTGGATGAAGAGCAAAGATTTGGAGTTGCTCATAAGGAGAGGATCAAAACCCTAAAGACTAACGTCGATGTCCTGACCCTATCGGCTACCCCAATTCCCAGAACGCTTCATATGTCTATGGTCGGGCTTAGAGACATGAGTATTATTGCTACGCCTCCGGAGGATAGGTACCCGGTTCAGACTTTTGTTGCCGAGTTTAACCCTGATTTGGTTAGAGATGCTATTCGCCGAGAATTAAGTAGGGCCGGCCAAGTGTTTTATGTGCATAACCGGGTTGAGAGTTTGGATAGGGTGCTTAGGTTGTTAAATAAGATTATTCCTGAAGCTCGTTGCGGGATAGTTCACGGTCAAATGAGTGAGAATCAGCTGGAAAAAGAAATGATTTCCTTCTTGGAAAAAGAGAAAGATGTGCTTATTTGCACTACAATAATCGAAACGGGCTTAGATTTGCCTAATGTCAACACCTTAATTGTCGATGAAGCGGATAAATTTGGTCTAAGTCAGCTTTACCAACTGCGGGGGAGGGTTGGCAGATCCAACCGTAGAGCTTATGCTTATCTTCTATATCAACCACAAAAGGTTTTAACTGAAGAAGCGGAAAAGAGACTTTCGACGATTAGAGAATTTACCGAATTTGGTTCCGGTTTTAAGATCGCCTTAAGAGACTTGGAGATCAGAGGAGCCGGTAACTTTATAGGTGCCGAACAGCACGGACATTTGGTTGCCGTAGGCTTTAGTCTTTATATGAGAATGTTAAAAGAAGCGGTACAGGAATTAAAAGGAGAAACAATAGAAGAAGAAGTTCAGCCAACCATAGATATTCAGGTAAAAGCCCTCCTTCCGGACGAATATATAGTTGATAGACAGACCAAGGCGGTGCTTTACCAAAGAATGATCGCGGTTAGCAGCGAAGAAGATTTAAGTAATATTGTGGATGAACTGATTGATAGATTTGGAACTCCCCCTGAAGAGGTGGAAAACCTGATTCAAATCGTCAGAATAAAAATCAAAGCCAAAGAATTGAATATAGAACAGATAGTTCAGCAAAAGCAGAATATCTCGTTAAGATTTGCTTCCGATCCTGGTTTAACAGGAGAAAGATTGATGGAGATTGCTTCCGTTTTTCCTTTTCCTTTATCCTTTGCAACCAGTGAACAAGGGAAACTGGAATTTAACGTCCGTTTGCGTTTTTTAAGTATGGAGGATATTTTTAAAGCCATTCTTAAACTTTTGGCTATTATTAAGGAGCAACTTACAAAATCTGAAAGGGCAGTCAATGTTTAATTGCTTAAGTGCTTGTTTATTGATATAATGGCTTATCAGACCTAAAAGAGGAGTATAAAATAATATGAAAAAATTATCAATTGCTATTTTGGTTTTGACCATGGTACTGGTTATGTTTAACGGGTGCGCCAAGAAAGAGGACTATGCTGTAAAAGTTAATGGCCACCTTGTATCCAGAACTGCATTCGAAAACAAACTGGAAGCCGCTAAGAACTATTACACAAAACAAGGAATTGACCTCAAAGGAGAGCAGTCAGAAACTATTTTGGCAACTATTAAAGGAGAGGTACTGGACCAATTGGTAACTATAGCCTTAATTGAGCAGGCAGTAGAAGAAAACGAATGGGCTACCGATGACCCGGAAGTAACGGAAATGATCGAAGATTATAAAAAACAACTGCCGGAACAGGATTATGATGCCTGGCTCAAAGAACAGGCCATGACTCATGATGAAGTAGTGAATTATTATACATTATTTGTCAACGTAGGCAAAGATGTGACTGTAAGCGATAAAGAAATCAAAGATTTTTTTGACGCTAACTACCCCTATTACGGTGGGCAGGCGGAGCAGGTCAAAGCCCGTCATATTTTGGTATCCAGTGAACAGGAAGCCTCGGATATTATCAAAGAGCTAAAAAGTGGTGCCGATTTTGCTGAACTAGCTAAGGATAAATCCCTCGACCCAGGTTCTAAAGAAAACGGCGGTGACCTTGGTTATTTTACCCGGGGACAGATGATGCCCGAATTTGAAGAAGCGGCTTTTAAACAGGCCAAAAATCAAATCCCCGACAAAGCAGTTAAAACTAGTTATGGTTATCATGTAATTCTGGTTGAAGACTATAAAGAGGCCATAAAACCAGATTTTGAGAAAGTTAAAGATAGTGTTCAACAAGATACTTTAGAATATGCTAAATTTCAAAAATTCCAAACTTACTTTAATGATCTTTGGGAAAAGGCTGAAATTGAGTATGCACCCGATCTGAAGCCAATAGACGCTGCCTAGTTTATAGCTTACAAAACAATACTCTTAGAAATATATAAACTTTTTTAGACTTCTTATTTGCTCTATATTTATCAAAATAGAGTGAAATATGAAGTTTTTCTTTTTTTTGTGGCATGGAAAAATATGAATAATAAAACTACTCTGGATATATACTAACATTGAATCAGTTGCTTTGGAAAAGGAGGGAGAACTCATTGAAAGCAACCGGAATTGTTAGAAGAATTGACGATCTCGGCCGTGTTGTTATACCTAAGGAAATCCGGCGGACTTTACGGATAAGAGAAGGGGACCCGCTTGAAATTTTTGTAGATAGGGAAGGCGAAGTAATACTTAAGAAATATTCGCCTATCGGCGAGCTGGGTGATTTCGCGAAGGAATATGCCGATTCTCTATACGAAGCAACAGGCCATATCGCTTGTATCGGTGACAGGGATATCATAATAGCAGTTGCCGGAGCCTCGAAGAAGGAGTATTTAAATAAACCGCTTGGGCCGGCAGCTGAACAAGCAATGGAGGACAGAAAGACTCTTTTTGACTCTGGAGAGACATCTGTTATAAAAGATGAAAATGATGAAAAGGGAAAGGTAACGGGACAGGTTATTGCTCCTATTATTGCCGAAGGCGATCCAATTGGGGTCGTTATCCTGATATCTAAAGACGAAAACAGTCAAATGGGCGACTTGGAAATGAAATTAGTAGAAACTGCAGCAGGATTTTTGGCGAAACAGATGGAACAATAATGTAATTCAATAGAAATGCGGCAAAGGGGATGCGGTGAGCATCCTCTTTTACGTTTACGCCATATTCATATCTCGACTTAGACCGGTTTCCTATTGCTTCGGAAGCAAGTATAGCTTGCGTGAACTAGTAGAATACTGTTAAGATAATATTGCTGATTTAAATGGCAACCTGAGGATTATTGTTGAGGATAACGAAAAGGAAGTTGTTTTATGGCGAATAAAAAACTGGCCGAAGAAATGAAAAGAATGGCTGATGGAGCGGTAAAAGTCGCTAAAAAATCTTACCAATTAAAGCTTGATTATTCAGTTGATAGCTTAAGAACAGCGGAAAAAGTTTTTTCAAATTTACATGAAGAAGTACCCAAGAGAATTCCCTTTAAGCTCTTCAAACGTGGCGGTATGACAGAACAGCAAATTATGTCCGCCGCTATGGTAATGGGGGCTTATGTGGGAGAAGTGATCCGGCGAATTCATGGCGGAGAGTGGGTTCAGGAAGACATACAAGGACAAAAAGATGTTATTTTCCTAAGGGTAAATGGAAACAATATATTCCCTATAGGTAAGGCTTATAGGAGAATAAAAAACGGTTCGGAGGACGATATCTATTTTTATTATCAAGTCTTAGTCAGAGAAGTATTTGAAAGCGAAGAAGCTGAGGATTAGTTTTTGCTAAAAGGGAGCTTTAGTCGTAATAATCTCCCTTGGGAGGTCTTAAGTTGAAGTCTGTATTACATATCGTGGGGCTTGGCTATAATAGTCTGGAAAAGCTTTCTTTGGAGAGTTACCGGCGGCTGCAAGGGGCCGATACTATCTATATTCTAAATGCCGGACATAAGGTTGCTCAAGAAATGATAGCCGAGGGTTTACCTTGTCATGAACTGGGTTTGACCGAGGATGCAGCCGGACAGGAGATCGCTGGAGCAATTCTTACTCAGATCCAAAGCCGCCCTGTTAAAAGCATGCTACATTCAGCCTTAGCTTTACCGGGATATCCGCTTGCGGAAGGGAAAACTATTTCTGCTTTGCGGGAAGAACTATGCTCTTATTTTTTAATAGACACTTCCTTGCTGGCTGAAAAAAATTCGCTGCAGAGACTGGTAGCTATCATGGCGGAATTGCGCTCACCTGAGGGTTGCCCTTGGGATAAGGAACAAAATCATCAAACTTTAAAAAAATATTTGATAGAAGAAACTTATGAAGTAATTGATGCCATTGATGGCAAAGATATGAATAATTTCTGTGAAGAATTGGGAGACTTATTATTACAAATAGTCTTTCATTCCAGAATAGCTGAAGAATTGGGAAATTTTGAGCTGGAGGATGTTATTCAGGGTATTTGTGACAAAATGATTCGTCGCCACCCGCATGTTTTCGGCTCGGGACAGGCCCGTACCAGTGAAGAAGTTCTTGTTAACTGGGATAAAATTAAAAGACATGAAAAGGCTTCCGCTCCTTTAGAAACAGTTACCCAGAATAACTTTGATATTCCTAAGGGACTACCTGCTTTGCTTATGGCCGAAGCAACCCAGAAAAAAGCCGCCCAGATGGGATTTGATTGGGATAACTACCGGGGGCCACTGGCCAAAGTTTATGAAGAACTTAGGGAATTGGAAAAAGAAATTGGTAACCGGAGCAGTCTTGAAGAAGAATTAGGAGATTTGTTGTTTTCTATCGTTAATCTTTCCCGCTTCTTAAACCTAAATGCAGAGGAGGCATTGCGGCAAGGAGTAAAAAAATTCCAATGGAGGTTCAATCAAATGCTTAGTTTGATTGAACAGGAAGGCCTAAACAGTGCGGATTTAAGCCTTCAGGAAATGGATTATTACTGGAATTTAGTAAAAAAGCAGAAAAATTCGGGACGTATGGTTCATTTTACTAAATTAGAGAAGGAATATTGATTTTTATAGCGAATATAGGAGCTAAAACGTTATATTAATTTGGGAGGGAGACTTTTGAATAAAGCAGAATTAGTTGCTGCTGTTGCAGAAAAAACCGAATTTACTAAGAAAGATGCGGAGAAAGCTGTAGCTGCAGTCTTTGACACCATTACCCAGGCCTTAGCGGAAGGAGAGAAGGTCCAGTTAGTCGGTTTTGGGACTTTCGAAGTTAAGCAACGCGAAGAACGTGTGGGCAGGAATCCACAAACCAAAGAGGAAATTATTATTCCCGCATGCAAGGTTCCCGGTTTCAAAGCTGGTAAAACCTTAAAAGAAACAGTCCAATAAAATTATTGATTCTTATTACAATAAGTAAGGTTCTTCGGAACCTTCTTTTTTTTAATGAAAGCTTGGTAAAATAATAATGAAAATATTTACGACTAATAAAATGGGAGGGCCAAAATGAGATTAGATAAGTATTTGAAAGTATCGCGGATTATTAAACGAAGAACAGTAGCTAAAGATGTATGTGAAGGGCAAAAAGTAAGTGTTAATTACAGGGTTGCAAAGCCTTCTGCTGAAATAAAGCCTGGGGATATTATTACTATTGATATGAAAAATCGTATTCTTGAAATTAAAGTCTTGGACACACCTTCCAGTATTAAGGCCGAAGAAGCACATACTCTTTTTACTGTTCTAAAGGACGAAAAAAAGGAATATTGATTAGTCAGGAAGGGGATATGGAGGGGATATATAGATGTCTGAAAAAACTGTAAACCTCAACCATAAAATTATTATAGAAGAAAGGAATCAACTTCTCATTACAGGAGTAAAAAAAGTAAAATCCTTTGACCCCAAAGAAATACATTTAGAAACAATTAAAGGTAATCTTGTGATAAAAGGGCAGGATTTAGGGGTGAAGAATTTAGATCTTGATCAGACGGAAGTAGAGATTCAAGGACAAAT
Source organism: Peptococcaceae bacterium (assembly GCA_012520405.1). Taxonomy (GTDB): domain Bacteria; phylum Bacillota; class Desulfitobacteriia; order Desulfitobacteriales; family Syntrophobotulaceae; genus JAAYMU01. The sequence continues at coordinate 21,079 of JAAYOJ010000144.1, read as the reverse complement.
CGATCTTTTGACCTATCCGGCGAACCGCTCATCAGACTCGTCCCGGGGAGTTTGGGAAAAAATTTTCAAATAGTAACCGGGATAGGGAAAGGAGAGAGCGTCCATTAGTGAATTTGTTGTCTTTTTTCATATTTTTTTAAGTGGAGTAATTGTTGGCCTTTGTTTTGATTTATATAGAATTATCAGATGGAAAATGGGACTCAATAGAGTTATAACCTTTCTAGGGGATATTTTTTTTTCTCTAGTAGCATTATTAATAATTTTTTACCTGGCCCAAAAAGCTAATTATTTGGAATGGCGTTTTTATTTATTTGCAGGCAGTCTACTGGGTTTGATAATGTATCTTATTTTATTGAGCCGTTATATCACTAAGTTATTTAATAGGTTCTTAAACTATATTGTGCAATTGATTAAATTAATAATAAAAATGTTCGAGGCCAGCGGCAGGAACATTATTAACCTTATTGCCTTTTTTATGGCCATACCCTATGGAATATTACGTTGGATAGGGCTCTTACTTTTTAGGATAGGGGAATCAGTAGCCGTAGATACCGCGACTAAAGTCAGGCGCAAAACTACCAAAAATCCTAAACAGTAATAGGAAAAAGGGGAAAATAACTAGATTACTATTGATTTTGTTTGGATTTCTAGCTATAATAACAAATACCTAAATATGTAATTGATTTGTAAGTAAAACGTACTAGATAGTTGGGAATCTAACATGCACTGGGAAATAAGAGGGTTAGAAAAACTAAGCTATCGGGAGAGACAAGCTGTAATGCTCAAGGAAAGCGGGCATTCCAGTGAAGATATTGCTAAAATATTGAATGTTGCTCCTAGCTCAGTGGCAACCCTGCTGGCCCGAGCTAAAGCGAAAGGGTACCAGATAGTAGGTATTATACATGATAATGAATTTGGGATAGCTACTTCCTCGATGGAGGACGAGTAATGACCGCTAAGAAAACAACAGCCAGAAAAAAGAAAAAAAGATTAAATCCCATCTTCGTTGTAGTAATAGGGATTTCTCTGATTCTAGCCGGTAGCTGGTCTTGGCAGCTAATCAAAATAGACCAGTCTATGGAACGGCAATTGAACTACTTGGTGGAACAAAAGAATGTTCTTATTGCCGAAAATGAGCAATTGCGCAAGCATATAGAAAAATTGAATACACCTAGTTACATTGAACAATTAGCCCGCGAAAAATTAGGTTTAGTGCGCAAAGGAGAAATTTTAATAGCACCTAAAGAAGCTGATTAAATAGTAGTTTAAATGATAATTATTATAAATTTATAGATTATAACCGAAATTTTAATATTAGCCTCCGTTTTGAACGGAGGCTATATTTATTAATAAGTTTGTCGAAATCTAGAGGGTAGGATATGCATATTTATTTAAATACATTATTTTGCAGAACTAAGTCCCATCATAGTGCTAGCTAGTTCCTTGCTTAGACAAGCTTCGCATTCCTAATAAGTTATAATGGATCCATAAAATGGAAGAGGTGGCTTTATGACTGACTGGGCAACATTCAAAGCCGAAAAAATTAATAATAGATTTTCCGGATCATTAGGCAATTACATAGCGTTGGCTGTGTTTGGCGGTCTAATTGCCCGAGCCAATATCCTGGAAATCTATCCTTTTGCGCTAGCTTTTATTGCTGTGTTAACTATGAATAGGGAACAAAAATTACTTCCGGGTCTTCTTGGTGTTATTATTGGAATAGCCACAGTTCAAAACTATTCGCTTTTTTTGGAAGTAATGGCCGGAGCGTTGCTTTGCATTCTATGTTTGCCGCTTATTAGAGGGCGCAGTACTGAAAAACTTCTCCTACCGCTTGGAGCAGCAATATGCTCTATACTCCCCTTATTATTAGTAAGACTTCTACCTGCCGGGCTGACTGTTCAGGAAATAATTTTCCTTGCAGTTCAAGGTGCTCTAACTGCAGGATTTACAGTAATTTTTGCCTATGCTTTAGCCCATAAAGAGAGTATTATGAAGGGAAGCTTAGGTGGGGAGCAAGCTTTGGTTTGGATACTTCTATTAGCAGTTAGTTTGAGTGGCTTGCACAATATTGAAATTGGTCCGGTTAATTTACAAATCGTTACTTTAAGCTTCTTTATTCTTTTTATAGTTGACCGTTTTGGAGCCGGGGCCGGAGCTGGTTCGGGCGCTATTTTAGGCTTCCTGCTTCAGTGGGATTTTGGCCTAGCTAATTTGGTTAATGCCGGAATTTTCGGCTTGGTAGGATTCGCCTGCGGGGGGTTTCGCCGCTTTGGTAAGCTTGGCCTGGCAATTTCCTTTGTTTCCATTACCATGATCATCACCTTTTTTGTAAATGAAGGTTTTCTTTGGCCCCATCTTTATTCCTCCGGTCTGGGATTATTATTATTTATTCTTTTCCCCGGAAAAAAGAAAAACAAAATACTTTTAAAGTCCAGGGTTATGCCCGAGGTTGAAACAACTGTGAGCAAGGTCAAGACCCTGGCCGAAATCTTTGATCAGCTAGCTTACGGTTTCCAGGCAGCCAGCCTGGAACAGAAGTTGAAACCTGAAGTCCCTGAACTAATGAATATTTTAGCAGAAAGAGTATGTAAAAACTGTCCTACCACTAATTATTGTTGGGAAAGAGAATTCTATCGTACCTATAATTTTATCTTTGATCTGCTGGCTTATCAGGAGGAGATTATTAGTTCCCCGGATGAAGGTGTCCATGAGGTCCCCGGTGAGTGGAAAAGGTACTGTGGAAGACTTAAGGAAATGATGTTAGCTGCCGAATTTATTTTGGAACAGCAAAAGGACAGGGAAGTTTGGCAAAAGCGGTTAGCCCTAAATAGAGATGCGGTTGCTGAGCAGTATCGCAGTGTTTCCCAAGTAATCGGGCACTTGGCCAAAGAGCTGCATTCCCGTCATAATGTGGAGGAAGGGAAGCCTTTGGTTTGGTCCCGTCAGCATAGGCTATTACTGGATATAGGTGTGGGGACTTTTATAAAATCAGGGAACGGCATTAGCGGGGATAATTATAGCTCTATACCCTTATCCTCTAGTCAGTGCGCTTTTATTCTATGTGACGGCATGGGAGTAGGTGAAGAAGCGGCTCGAATGAGTTCCGCAGCGCTTACGATTCTGGAACAATTGTTGAGTACGGGATTTGAACCGGAAGGGGCGGTTAAAGCCCTAAATTCGATCTTAGTTCTTCGTTCTCCCGAAGAAAGTTTTGTGACGATAGATATGGCGGTGTTAGATATTGAAACAGGGACTGCGAAACTAATTAAAATCGGTGCAGCCCCTACTTATATTATTGACCGAGATAATGTTGAAGTAATAGAAACGTCGAGTTTACCGGCCGGAATATTAAATGATATTGAAATCCCGGTTATTGATATTGACATTAAAGACAAGACCTTGGTTCTCATTACAGATGGGGTTCTGGATGTAGTCAACAAGAAAAATGACTGGTTAAAAGAGTTTCTTACAAAAACAACAAATTTGCCGGCCCAAGATTTAGCAGATAAAATAATCAGGGAAGTTGATTTGAGTTCGGGCCGGGATTTCGAAGATGATGGTGTTGTACTGGTTATTAAGAAAAAGTGCAAATAAAAAGGCTTTGACAAAACAGGTGAATAAATGGAAAATAAAGAAAAGATAATAATTATATGTAGGCAGTTATGCTTCCAGGGGAGCTATCAAAATGTTTTCTTATTTGAATTCTGAGGTTTTGCCGAAGCTGATTCCTTCTAATTCCAGAATACTTGCTGCCGTTTCGGGAGGGCCGGATTCTGTTGCCTTGGCCCACATTTTATATTCTTATCAACAACAAAACCCGGACCAAAAGATCGAAGTTATTATAAGTCATGTAAATCATATGGTTAGAAAGGAAAGCCAAAGCGAAGCTGAAATGGTGGCAAGGTTAGCCCGTGAGTGGAAGTTTCCTTTTATTCTTCATGAATTCGATGCTAAAAAATATGCCGATAATAGCGGCAAGGGTTTTCAAGAAGCTTCTAGAGAATGGCGCTATGCCCGCTTTAAAGAAGACATGGCCAAGTTAGACTGCAATCTTTTGGCCACAGCCCATCATTTAGGTGATCAGGCGGAAACTGTTCTTTATCGTTTGTTAAGGGGAAGCGGTACCGCTGGTCTGGCCGGCATCTATCCTTGCAAAGACAAAATAATCCGGCCTTTGCTTTCCGTACCTAAAGAAGCTATTCTCGAGTATTGTTTAGCCGAAGGACTTCCCTTTGCTCTTGACAGCAGCAATTTTGAGCCTTGCTATGGCCGTAACAAAATAAGGCTTAATCTCTTACCCTATCTTGAGAAGGAATATAATAAGCGAATTCACGAAGCTCTCGGCAGGACGGCTGAACTGCTCCGTTGGGATGAGGAATATATTAATTCCCAAGTTAATAAAAAATGGGAACAACTTGTTCAGCTTAACGCTGAGGGTTGTTTAGTTGATTATCGGGCTTGGGATGAACCAGAAGCTATTCTATCCCGTATCCTGCGTAGAGCTGCCTCCACAGTAAGCGGTGAACCGCGAGGTTTGGAATATAAATATATTAAATTGCTAATGCAAGAGGGAAGAAAGACAGGCTGGCGTCAAGATTTACCTGACATAAAGGTAGAATCTACGAAGTATGGCTTTCTCTTTTTTCGGAGAGAATTAGAACAAAAGCATATTCAAGACATAATAATTCCCCTGGACTGGGAAATAACCCTAGTCCCGGATAACTGGTATCCCATTCCGGAAAGCAATCTTCAAATCGGTATCTTTTCCGAACCACAAACAGACCTTGACATTCTCTTTGGGACCGAATTTGATAGGCATAAAATTATCACTCTTGATTCTCCTTTAATTTGCCGAAGTAGAAGGCCCGGGGATAAAATGTATTTTAAAAATTTAGGGCACAAAAAAATTAAAAAAGTGTTTCAGGATAAAGCGGTACCCCAAACAGAACGCAAATCCACTCCTCTCCTGGCATATAAAAACAACGTCCTTTGGATTCCCGGAGTGTCCCGGAGTGACTGTTACTTACCTGAGAATTCACTCCCGAGATTGTATGGTCTTATTGCTAGAATTAGGATGGTTGCTCCTAATTAGTATTGATTGTAAAAGACTTGACAGCATGTTATAATGTTCTATGTTGTTTTTAAGGTTATTATTATATGTTTTTTTCGTTGAGAGGAGGGATCTTCGGATTTGAAAATATTTAGAAACGTAGCCATATATTTGCTAATAATTTTACTAGCTGTATTGCTCATAAAATGGGCAAATCCCCCGGACGAACCCGATAAAAGCCTTACTTACACAGAATTTACGCAATCTGTGGAAGCAGGTAAAGTTAGAGAAGTTTCAGTAGTTATCAATAATAACTATAATGTTTATACTGTAACCATGAATGATGGCAGGACCTATTCAGTTGTCGGTGAAACAGGAGATCAGACCCTTGTGGATACTCTTAAGACTAAGAACGTTCCCGTGGTATTTAATCCTCCTGCTACTACTCCCTGGTGGGCCAATGTATTGCCTACAGTACTCATGTTCCTCTTTATCATTGGCTTATTCTTTTACATGATGCAGCAGACCCAGGGTGGCGGCAGTAAAGTTATGCAATTCGGTAAAAGCAGAGCCCGTTTGGTGACTGACGAAACAAAATATACCTTTAAAGATGTAGCCGGCGCTGACGAGGTCAAAGAAGAACTTGAAGAAATTGTCGAATTTCTTAAATCCCCGCGTAAATTTACTGAAATTGGAGCCAAGATTCCTAAAGGAGTCTTGCTATTTGGACCTCCCGGGACAGGAAAAACCTTGCTGGCCAAGGCCGTTTCCGGAGAAGCAGGAGTTCCGTTTTTTAGCATTAGCGGCTCCGATTTTGTGGAAATGTTTGTCGGTGTAGGGGCCTCTCGGGTAAGAGACCTGTTTGAACAAGCGAAAAAAAATTCACCCTGCATCGTCTTTATTGATGAAATCGATGCTGTAGGACGTCATCGTGGTGCCGGTCTCGGCGGGGGCCATGATGAGCGTGAACAGACCCTGAACCAGCTCTTAGTGGAAATGGACGGCTTTAATGGCAATGAGGGCATAATCATTATTGCCGCTACTAACCGCCCAGATATTCTAGACCCTGCTTTGCTGCGTCCGGGACGCTTTGACCGTCAGGTAGTTGTTAATGTGCCGGATATTAAGGGCAGGGAAGATATTTTGAATGTCCATGTTAAAGGCAAACCCTTGGCCGACGATGTCAATTTGGAAGTATTAGCTCGTCGAACCCCTGGTTTTACTGGTGCGGATTTAGCTAATCTAGTTAATGAAGCGGCTTTATTGTCTGCTCGCCGCAATGAAAAGAAAATTACCATGAAGGCGATGGAGGACTCCATCGAGAGAGTTATAGCAGGACCGGAAAAGAAGAGCAGGGTAATCAGCGACTTTGAAAAGAAACTTGTATCCTATCACGAAGCCGGTCATGCTTTGCTTGGCGAATACTTGCCTCATACCGATCCTTTGCATAAAGTTTCAATTATTCCCAGGGGGAGAGCTGGCGGGTATACCTTGCTTCTCCCTAAAGAAGATCGCAATTATATGACTAAATCCCAGCTCCTTGATCAGGTAACAATGCTTCTAGGTGGAAGAGTGGCCGAAGCCTTGGTGCTTAAAGAAATCAGCACAGGAGCCTCCAATGACCTGGAGCGGGCTACCGGCATAGTTCGGAAAATGATTACAGAACTGGGGATGTCGGAAGAACTTGGTCCGGTTACCTTCGGTCATAAGGAAGAACAGGTTTTCCTGGGCAAGGATATTGCCCGGGATCGTAACTATAGCGAATCTGTAGCCCAAGCTATTGACAATGAAGTTCGTCGTATTATTGATGAGTCCTATCAAAAGGCTCAAGATATAATAATTGAAAAAATGGATATCCTTCATGCCATTGCTGAAGCTTTAATGCAAAATGAAACTCTTGAAGCTGAAGGATTCTTAGAGATTATTGCCCGCTTTGATGAAACCCGTAAGCAAGATCTCCTTGAATTAAAGAAAAACAATGGGGAAAAAGCAGTGCAAGCGGCCGAAAGCCAAGACCAGGTTTCTAAGAATGGGCAAGATGAAATAAAAACGGCTGAAAATTTATCCTACGAATAACTTTATTAAATTAAATAAAACTCCTCATATATAGAATGGTAGAATAATTCTGTAGGAGAAATTATAGATGGAAAAGACATTTCTAATGTTAAAGCCCGATGCCGTACAAAGAGGACTAATCGGTGAAATTATTGCTCGCTTCGAAAGAAAGGGCTTTAAGCTGGTTGGATTGAAAATGCTTAAACTGGATCGAGAAATGGCCGAAGTCCACTATCAGGAACACAAAGGGAAACCTTTTTTTGAATCAACAATTAAGTATATTACCAGTTCACCTGTAGTGGCCATGGTTTGGGAAGGTCAGAATGTCATTGCTTTAGCAAGGCAAATGTTAGGAACCACGAATCCAGCCGAAGCCTGTCCGGGGTCTATCAGAGGCAGTTATGCAATAGATATCGGCAGAAATGTAATCCATGGCTCTGATTCCCTTGAAAGTGCGGAACGGGAAATCAAGTTGTACTTTCGTGAAGATGAAATCTTGTCTTATTATAAAACGGGGGAAGAATGGCTGAGCTGAAATAACACTAGGACACCCGCTTTGAGGGTGTCCTTTTGGAATCACTGAGGTGGAAATATGCAGAAAAAGAGAAATATAGCCATAGGCTTAATAACTTTTTGTTTAATAGCTATCGGTTTTTTTTCCGTTGTCCTGATTAAGGCCCATTATCAGAATAAAGCAGATGATGCTCAAGAAGCTAGTCTACCCAGCCTTATCCAATTACAAATGGAGAATGATAAATTGACCAAAGAAAACGAACATCTTTGGGAGGAACTTGCCCGCTTGCAGGCAGCGGACAGTGTGGCGGCTCTGGCTTCCCAGCAATTGGAAGAAGCTAATATCAATGCTTGTTTAGTTGGAATGAAGGGACCGGGAATCAGGATTATCCTCGATGATTCTCAAGAAGAAAGAATTGCTGAAGCGGGCAATTATGTTATACATGAAGAATATCTAAGAACTTTGGTTAACGCTTTATGGAACGGCGGTGCAGAAGCTATTGCTATTAATAATCAGCGCCTGACTGCCCATACGGAAATTTTTTGCAGCGGCTCTTTTATTCAAATTAATGGGACAAGGCAGATGCCTCCTTATCGCATAGTGGCTATTGGTAATCGAGATAATCTTAAATCGGCTTTGCAGTTTTATTTTTGGGATAAATTGGGGGAATATCAGCAGCAATATGGGATAATCAGAAAACTGGATACTCCCGAAGAACCTCTTGTAGTTCCCCCTGCTAAAGTGTTTACTTATAAATATGCTGAGCCGCTTAAGGAGGGATGAACTTGAGACGGTTAAATAAACATGTGGTTACGGTAGCAACAATTGCCGCCATAATTATTGGGTTTTTAATCGCTGTTCAGATTCAAGCCAAAGAGGAAGCAGATACTGCCGCTCAAATTCAGAGCAAAAGATTAGCTCAAATAAAATCTGTTACCGAAAGTCTAAAAGAAAGGAATAAGCAGCTTCAGGATATCCAAGACCAGCTTAATGAACAAATCAAAAATTACACAGATGAGAGTATTAATAATCCCTTTCTTATCAATAAACTGAATGAACTTAAAATGTCCGACGGAACAATTGATGTTCAGGGTCCTGGGGTAAGATTGAGAATACAAGATAGCGGTCAAAATATAGATGTGTTGTTTCCTCTGAATACCGATGATTTGCGAAGAATCGTTAATACCCTACGCTATGCCGGGGCCGAAGCAATTAGTGTTAACGGTCAACGAATTGTTTCCTCCACGTCCATAGTAATGAGCGGCGATTCGACAATTTTAGTAAACTCCGTGCCGATAAGTAAGGTAGGAGGAACAACCTATGAAATACTCGCCATAGGGGATCAGAATCTACTGGTAGATTACCTTACAAACTTGGAAATATTATCTTTAAAACAGGTCGGAATGAAGGTGGATCTTACCAGAGAGATTGTGACCGTTCCGGCTTATAAAGGTGGATATAATTTTGAGTATGCAGAAGCAATTTAACAACCCCGCTTTAATTGACTGCCGGGGGAAGACTCTTGAATTAGGAAAAAGGACATTAATCATGGGTATTCTGAATGTTACTCCTGATTCTTTTTCCGATGGCGGAAAGTTTTACAATTCTCGAGCTGCGCTGGACCATGCTGTGCAATTAATTGACGAAGGTGCTGATATATTAGATATTGGTGCAGAATCAACCCGTCCCGGACACCAAGAGATCAGCGCGGCTGAGGAATGGATGAGACTGGAGCCGGTCCTTAAAGAACTGGTAAAGATGAGCCCTATTCCGATCTCGCTTGATACCCAGAAAGCCGCTGTAGCCGAGAAAGCACTAGAATTAGGTGTGCATATTATTAATGATATTTGGGGCCTACAGAAAGATACTGGAATGGCTCAAGTGGTTGGTGCCTACAAATCCCCTGTAGTTATTATGCATAATAAGCATCATACTCATTACCGTGACCTTATAGGGGAAATATTGCGATTCTTAGCCCGAAGTATTGAGTTGGCCATCAAGAGCGGAGTGCAGGAGGAGCAAATAATTATTGACCCCGGAATTGGGTTCGGCAAAACAACCGAGCAAAATATCGAAGTTATCAGGCGGCTGGATGAATTAAAATCTCTTGGTTTTCCCGTGCTTCTGGGTGTTTCGCGCAAATCGGTAATCGGAAAAACATTAAACCTTCCTGTTGAGGGGCGCCTGGAACCTACAATTGCTCTAGGTATCTTGGGTCTAGTTGCCGGAATAGATATTTTAAGAGTTCATGATGTCCTCCCTCATAAAAAAGCAGTGCAGATGGCGGATATAATATTACGTAGACCAAAAGGAGAGAAAGATGAAATTTAAGGGCATAATTCATCTGCGTAAGATGGAGTTTTACGCCTATCACGGTGTTCTTCCAGAAGAAAAAGTATTGGGACAAAAGTTTTTAGTTGATGTTGACATCTACCTGCCCGATTTACCCAACCAAGAAGAACACGGTTTGATTCCTACTGTTGATTATAGCCGAGTTTATCAAACAGTTAAGGAATGTGTAGAAAATGAGCGCTTTAACTTAATTGAAGTTCTCGCCGATACAATTGCTACTAGAATTCTGGCTGAATATACATGTTTGAAAGTAAGAGTAGAGGTTCATAAACCCCAAGCCCCTATACCCGGAATAATTGCGGATGTTTCAGCGGAAGTAATAAGGGAGAAATAAAATGATAGCTTATTTGAGTCTAGGCAGCAATCAGGGCGATAAAAGGAAGAACCTGGAAATGGCCATTGAGTTATTAGCTAAAAGTCTGGAAATTAAAATCCTTAGTGTGTCCAGTTTTTATGAGACAGAGCCCTGGGGTAATGTAGAGCAAGATTCCTTTTTAAATATGGCCTTAAAAATTGATACCACCTTAAGCCCCTTAAAATTACTTCACCGATGCTTGGAAATAGAAGGGATACTGGGCAGAAAAAGAGAAATGCATTGGGGCCCAAGAATAATTGATATTGACATCCTTATTTATCAAGATGTTAGGGTTGATTCGGACGAGCTAACAATTCCTCATCCCTATATGGAACAGCGAGAATTCGTCCTGGCTCCGTTAAGAGAAATTGCACCGGAATTGATTTTGCCGTCCGGTCAAAAAGTCAAAGAGTTAAGGGGGCAAGGTCTAGTTCAAAAAAAAACTTTTAAATGAGTCTAATATATAATATAATGTACTCTAACAGCTGCGGGCAGTATCTCACATGAATTGCACCGTAGAATTTTTTAAGAGTACAAGGGTCTATAAAATCAGTACTTGATAAATTATGTATTGCGAATTAGCCGCTTGGATATAATACTGGGACGGTGAAGGCAAATTACTATGGTATTTAGTGCACCTTCGCCAAAAGAGGTGTATTTTTTTGTTAGGCACTAAAAATTTTGCTATAATCGGCACAGGTATTGTAGGAACTTCCATAGCAGTTTTATTAGATCGGGCCGGCCTGAAATGTATTGGAGTAAACACCCGAAGTCAGGCTTCATACCAAAGGTTTTGCCGGTATTTGTCTAAGGAACACCTATCTCTTGAACAGATATCTAAACAAGCCGATTTGATCTTTATAACTACTCAGGACAGTTCTATTGAAAAGGTCGCGGAGAAGTTATCCGCCTATAAGCAGAGAAAAAAAGACCAGATTTGGATTCATTGTTCCGGTTCCTTGCGTTCAGAAGTCATGTGCAAGGATACTAGTCTTCAAGTAGGCTATTTGTCTATTCATCCCTTACAAGCCTTTGCTACAGTAGACAGTGCTTTGACTGTACTGGCTGGAACTCATTATGGTCTTGAAGGCAATAGTGGTAAGGTCGAGGAAATAGGGGTTGCGCTTGTAGAGATGCTGGGAGGAATTCCCCATCGTATTGAGCCCTCTAAAAAGACGCTTTATCATGCTGCGGCGGTGGTGGCCTCCAATTACCTTGTTTCTTTAAGCTACCTGGCAGCTAAATTATTTAATCTAACAGGTATAAATGAAGAGGATGCCTTAAAGTCTTTGCTTCCGCTGATGGAAGGCTCTTATAAAAATATTGCTCAAGTAGGGATAACAGAAGCGCTGACCGGCCCAATCGCTCGTGGTGATGTTCAAGTGGTAGCTAAGCATTTGGTGGAGATGCCACCTGAGTTTGTTGATATATATAAAGGTTTAGGGCGGTTGGCGTTGGAATTAGGACAAAAAAAAGCGAATAAGCACGGATATAGCTATGATAAAAAAACTTTTCAGAACCTAAAACTATTATTGGAAAGCTCGGCTGAAATTGGAACCCACAGGAGTGAAGAAAATGAATATAATTAAACAAATAGATGCTTTAAGGGAAAATATTAACCAGGCCAAAAAACAGAATAAAACTATTGTTTTTATCCCTACAATGGGCTTTCTGCATCAAGGGCACCTTTCTATGGCCGAGCTGGCCCGCAGACAGGATGAGACTCGCAGCAAGTTTTATATTGTGATGAGTATTTTTGTTAACCCGCTTCAATTTGGACCCAATGAGGATTATGATAAGTATCCTCGTGATTTGAGCAGAGACGCCGAACTAGCGCAGAGAGCGGGGGTAGATATAATCTTTGCCCCTACAGTACATGAAATGTATCCGGAAGGTACAAGCTTAACTACGGTAAGTGTAGCGGAGGTTACGGAGGGATTGTGCGGGGCCGGGCGTCCCGGGCATTTTCAAGGAGTAACAACAGTAGTTAGCAAACTTTTTAATATCGTCCAGCCGGATATTGCTTACTTTGGGCAAAAGGATTACCAACAGGCTATCACCATTAAAAAAATGGTTCAAGACTTAAATTTCCCTATTGAAATCATTGTCGCTCCAACTGTCAGAGAGCAGGATGGGCTGGCTATGAGCTCGCGTAATTCTTATCTTAGTCCCGAGGAACGTAGGCAAGCTCCTGTCCTTTATCGATCCTTACAAGAAGGGGCTGCTCTTATTAAACAAGGCGAAACAAGACCTGAAATTATAAGGGAGAAAATTGTCCAAAGAATAAGGAATGAATCAACCGGGCAAATTGAATATGTAGAAATAAGAAATGCAGATAATCTGGCGACAACAAGCATTATAGACAGCAATGTAGTTATTGCCTTAGCTGTTAGATTAGGTTCAACCAGATTAATAGATAATATAGTAGTGGAGGTGTAGAAGATGTTAAGAACCATGATGAAATCAAAGATTCACAAGGTTAAAGTTACCGAAGCTAATTTGAATTATGTCGGAAGTATAACCATCGACAGTGCTCTTATGGAAAAAGCAGATATACTGCCCAACGAAAGGGTTCAGGTTGTAAATAATTATAATGGCGCTCGTTTGGAGACTTATGTTATCCCGGGAAAAAGGGATTCGGGCATGATTTGTCTAAATGGAGCTGCAGCCAGACTGGTACAAGTTGGGGATGAAATCATAATTATTTCTTATGGTATGTTTAGCGATGAAGAGTCTCGTAATTATGTACCCAAGATTGTGTTTGTTGATTCAGAAAACCGGCCGGTAGATGTAGCCCAACTAGAGATTCATGGCACACAGGCTTGACACTTTCTGACTACAAGCATAGAATTTAGGAAAAAGGTGTTGAAATTGGGAAAGGAGAACCTGATAAGTGGGTGGGGAAAGCAAGAAACAATTAATTGGAGAAATTAACCAATTGCGCCAACAAAAGAATGCCATAATTCTTGCTCACTATTACCAACCGGATGAAATTCAGGACATTGCAGACTTCGTTGGCGACTCCTTACAGCTAGCTCAGCAAGCTGCAAATACTGACGCAGAAGTCATTGTATTCTGTGGTGTCCACTTTATGGCAGAGAGCGCGTCTATTCTTTCACCGGAGAAAATTGTACTTTTGCCTGAACCCGAGGCGGGTTGCCCTATGGCAGATATGATCAATGCCGAAGAATTAATAGAAGAGAAGAAAAAATATCCTGGCGTAAAAGTTGTCTGTTATGTAAATTCTTCTGCGGAGGTCAAAGCTGAAAGCGATATTTGTTGTACGTCCTCCAATGCCGAGAAAGTAGTAGCTTCTCTCGAAGGCCAGGATATTCTTTTTGTTCCTGATGGTAATCTTGGGAGATATGTTGCGGCTAAGACTAATAGAAAAATTATCCCTTGGCCTGGTTTCTGCCCAACTCACCATCGAGTAAGCAAAGAAGATGTGTTGCAAAGTCGAAAACTCCACCCAGATGCCAAAGTTCTTGTTCATCCTGAATGTAGGGAAGAGGTTTGGCAGGAGGCGGATTATGTAGGTTCAACGTCTGGAATAATAAAATATGCTGAAAATTCTTCAGCTAAAAAATTCATTATAGGCACTGAATGTGGAATTCTACATCAATTACAAAAAAGGTGTCCCGATAAGGAATTTCATCTAATTGCCAAACACATGCTGTGTCCCAATATGAAAAAAAATAGTCTACAAAAAGTCAGAGATTGCTTGCTTACTCTCTCTCCACGTATAACTGTTACTGAGGAAGTGAGAGAGAAAGCTATTGCTGCTCTGGAAAAAATGCTAACTGTTTAAAGCTCCCCAATTATTAGTAATTATATTTATAATACGATAATTTCTAAGGATGATAAAATGAATGAAGATAGCAATTATCTAATCCCTTGGAATCCGGATGATGAACACGAGATATATACAACTGAAATACTAGTTCTCGGCAGTGGCATTGCAGGCTTATTTGCAGCAATAAATCTAAGTGATCGCTTTAATATTACAATTTTAACTAAGAAAAATATCATGGCAGGAAATACCGAGCACGCTCAAGGTGGGATAGCAGTTGCCCTTAACCAGGATGATTCCCCTGAATTTCATTTTGGTGATACCATCAAAGCCGGGGCGGGATTATGCAATTTAGAAGCGGTACGTATCTTGGCTGAAAAGGGACCGGAATGTGTCGAACAACTAATTAAAATAGGAGCTCAATTCGACAGATTAGAAAATCGCTTAGATTTTACCCGGGAAGCGGCCCACAGTAAAAACAGGGTTTTACATGCTAAAGGAGATGCGACTGGTGGAGAAATTGAGCGTGCTCTGGTAGCTAAGGTTCAGGATAAGGATAGCAATATCTCAGTGCGAGAGAATTACTTTGTTATTGATCTTTTAAAGAATAAAGAGAATAGGGTTTGCGGGGTACTTGCTTATAATGAGAATAAACTAAAACTCGAAATTTGGTTGGCAAAAGCCGTGATCTTGGCTACCGGTGGTTTAGGACAATTGTATAAATATACGACTAATCCTCCCGTGACCACAGGGGATGGGCTGGCCGCAGCATATAGAGCCGGGGCGGAGTTAATGGATATGGAATTTATCCAGTTTCACCCCACAGCTTTATTATTGTCTGGGGCTCCTAGTTTTTTAATATCTGAAGCAGCAAGAGGAGAAGGGGCTAAATTGCTGAACTCCAAAGGGGAGCGTTTTATGCATGATATTCCCGGCCAGGAGTTGGCCCCCAGAGATATTGTAGCTAGAGAGATTTGGGCCCAGATGAAAGAAGGCACGGTTTATCTTGATGTGAGCTGTTTGGGACAAGATAAAGTTCAAAAAAGATTCCCTGGCATCTATAAAACTTGTCTGGAATATGGAATCGATATTTCTAAATCTCCCGTACCGGTTGGACCGGCAACTCACTTCTTAATGGGCGGCGTAAAAGTAAACATTGACGGCGAGACCAACCTTGCCGGCCTATATGCTTGCGGAGAATGTGCCTGTAATGGAGTTCATGGAGCCAATCGTCTGGCAAGTAATTCATTGCTGGATGGGTTGGTATTTGCCTCTATAGTGGCCGAAAAAATAAAAGAAAACCCGGGCCCGTTGCCTAAGAAGTCAGATCTAAAAGTTCCCTTAAACCAAAACTGCTTAAATGAAAAAATCAACAGCATTGACCCCGAAAAGATAATAGAGGAATTAAAGCAAATTATGTGGGATAAAGTAGGGATAATTCGTGACAGAAGCGGTCTCTTACAAGCTGAAGCTGAACTGACAAACTATAGACAAAAATTTTCTCCCGGATTAAATACGGCAGAATTGGAATTAGGAAATATGCTTATTTTGAGTCTATTAATTGTTAAGTCAGCCCTAGCCAGAGAGGAAAGCAGGGGAGGGCATTACCGCAGTGATTTTCCCCTGACCAATATAAAATGGCAAAAGCACTCTGTTATAAAAAAAGGAGATACTCGAGTACGCTATGTTTCTATATGATGAAATAGTTGATAGAGCTCTCAGAGAAGATCTTGGTACCGGAGATCTTAGTACACTAATCATTCCCGAAGATTACTTGGGGGAGGCAAAATTATATGCCAAGGAAGCCGGGATTGTCTGTGGTATTCCCCTTGTAGAAAAAGTATTTAAAAAGGTTAATTCAAATATAGAAATTTATTCTAATGTTAAAGATGGAGATGTTGTTTTTCCCGGAATGTTGGTCATGGTAGTAAAGGGAACCCTAGCCGGCATATTACAGTCCGAGAGGACAGCGCTAAATTTTCTACAGCATTTATCGGGGATCTCTACTTATACGCGCCAGCTTGTTGATTTAGTTCAAGATTTGGGGGTAAAAGTAGTTGATACCAGAAAGACTATGCCTGGTATGCGCCTGCTCCAAAAATATGCGGTCAGAATAGGCGGAGGCCAAAATCATCGTTTTGGTTTGTATGATGCGGTAATGTTGAAAGACAATCATCTTGCAGCTGTCGGCGGGTTAAAAGAAGCTGTGCAGCAAGTTAAGAACAAAGTCGGCCATACAGTAAAAATAGAAGTGGAATGCGAAACCCTTGAGCAGGTAAAAGAAGCGCTAGAGTGTGGCGTGGATATTATAATGCTTGATAATATGTCGCTAGAGGATATGCGGGCAGCTGTGAAACTTATAAATCATCAATCTATAGTAGAAGCTTCAGGTGGAATTACAGCCGAAAGCATCAGGGCTATAGCTCAAACAGGTGTAGATATAATTTCCGTAGGGAGGCTAACTCATTCCGTAAAATCTATTGATTTTTCCTTAGTTATCGACGATCAGAAACCATCAATCCAAAAACATATAGCTACTATTAAGTGATAAAGTTATAACTGGTAACGATTGGAGGAAGGATTTTGCTCCTGGTAATTGATGTAGGTAACACTAATATTGTGTTAGGTGTTTATGCCGAAAAAAAACTCGTCCATCATTGGAGAACCTCCACAGATAAGTCCAAAACCGATGATGAATATGCTGTTTTAGTTAAAAACTTTTTCAACTTCGTTGGACTTTCTTTTACTGATATTGACGGGGCAATTATATCATCCGTAGTGCCTCCCCTTACCTCTTCCATGGAAACTATGGCGGAAAAATACTTTAATGTTAAGCCTCTGGTTGTAGGCCCCGGAATAAAAACCGGCATTTCAATTGTCTATGATAATCCCCGCGAGATCGGAGCGGATCGCATTGTGAATGCCGTGGCTGCTTTTAATAAGTACGGTGGTCCTTTAGTTATAGTGGATTTTGGCACGGCTACAACATTCTGCGCTATTAGTGAAAAAGGTGAGTATCTAGGCGGAGCAATTGCCCCAGGCATTAGGATATCGAATGAAGCACTGTTTCAAAGAGCTTCCAAACTCCCGCGGGTGGAAATAATAAAGCCCAAAAACATTATTGGTAAAAATACTGTTAGCGGTATGCAAGCGGGAATATTCTATGGCTTTTGCGGACAAGTGGACAGAATAGCTCGCGTCATGAAAGAAGAACTAGGCGGTAATGTTAAGATCATAGCTACCGGAGGGCTAGCAGAACTTATTGCTGCCGGTTCGGAGATGATAGATATTATTGACCCCTTTTTAACCCTGGAAGGGCTATTAAGCATTTATGAAAAAAATAAAAATTAAAAAGGAGCTTGACCAGAGGTTACAATGAAAATTGGCAAATACAATTTAGGAACTCCGGTATTTATGGCCCCAATGGCAGGGATAACAGACAAGGCCTTTAGAGAAATAGTTTATACCCTCGGGGGTAAATTTGCCTTCTCAGAAATGATTAGCGATAAAGCGCTTTTATACGGTAATCCCAAGACCTTAAAGATGTTGAATTTAAATGGAGAGAAAAGGCCGCTTTTTGTTCAACTCTTTGGCTCTGAGCCCCAGCCGATGGCTGAAGCTGCTCAAATAGCAGTAAACTATGGTGCGGACATAATTGACATTAATATGGGTTGTCCAACTCCTAAAATAGTTAAGAACGGTGAAGGAGCTGCGCTTCTGCAAAATCTACCTTTAGCCGAAGAAATTGTTGCTCGTATTGTGGAAAAAGTAAATGTTCCGGTAACGGTCAAGATGCGGCTTGGCTGGGACGATCAAAGCATTGTAGCTCCTGAATTAGCTCAGCGTTTGGAAAAAGTAGGGGTCAGTATGATTACTGTACACGGCCGAACGAGAGAGCAATTTTATGCCGGTGTCGCTGATTGGAACTGGATTGCCAGGATAAAAGAAGTGGTAAGCATACCTGTTATAGGAAATGGGGATATTTTCACCCCTGAACATGCTCGTAATATTCTAAACCAAACCGGCTGTGATGGTATCATGATAGCCAGAGGAGCACTTGGCAGGCCTTGGATAATTGGAGCAATTCAAAAATTTCTGGAATCGGGAGAAATAGTATCCGAACCGGATGACAAGCACAAATATGAGATAGTATCGCTACATTTTGAAAAGATACTAAATTATAAGGGAGAAAAGATCGGGATAAACGAGATTCGTAAACACGCTGCTTGGTATTTCAAAGGAATAAGAGGAGCAGCTCAATATAGAAATCAAATAATGGGTGCTCAAACCCCTGAAGAAATCAGAAATATTTTTAAAGAGGCATTTGCCCCTTGAGACCCGTCAATTGAATACCTTTGCCAAACTTGACAACCCTATTCCGGTTACTTATAATAACGAGTATTGTTAAAGGACTACATACTTGCCGCGTGAATATTTTATAGGGTTATGTATATAATGTTTTACATACTAATAAACTACAAAAGTGCCTCACAAAGGAAAGAGGGAGGGGTTATTTTTTATGCCCGAAAAAGAAGTAATATTAACACTTAACGGCCTCAAAAAATTAGAAGAAGAACTTGAAATTTTAAAAACTCAGAGAAGAAGAGAAGTTGCAGAAAGAATTAAACAAGCTATTGAATTTGGTGATATTTCAGAGAACTCTGAATATGAGGATGCTAAAACAGAACAGGCTTTTATTGAAGGCAGAATTATTACTTTAGAGAAAATGCTTCGCAACGCCAGAGTTATAGATGATAATGAACAGCGGGACACTGTATCTATAGGTAGTACAATTGTCCTGAAAGATATAGAATATGGCGATGAAGAAGAGTATACTATAGTTGGTTCGGCAGAAGCCGACCCCGCAGTAAACAAAATTTATAACGAATCCCCGGTAGGCAAAGCTGTTCTGGGACATAGCAAAGGAAGTATTGTGGAAGTGCATGTTCCGGCAGGTGTTTTGCATTTTGAAATATTAGATATCCGTTAATAATACTGGATTCTATCGTACGACAGGCCCGTGATACCCTGAACCGGTATTACGGGCTATCAAGTATTTCCAGGGGAATTATTTTGATATAATATGTACAGATTAATTTGGGAGGATAAAATATGGATAGCAATACTTATGAAAGCTTCAATGAATTAATGATGGTTCGTTTGCAAAAAATTAAGGATATGAGACAAAAAGGTATAGAGCCTTATGCGGACAGATATGTTAGAACTCATCTTTCTTCAGAAATAATTGAAGATTTCACAGAGCTAGAAAATAATGAAGTATCAGTTGCCGGAAGAATAATGTCTAAACGAGACCAAGGTAAAGTAATATTTATACATACTCAAGATATGGGCGGAAAGATTCAGGCTTACATTCGTAAAGATGTTCTAGGCGACGAAGCCTTTGATTTGGTTAGCGCGTACGATATTGGAGATATAATCGGGATAAAAGGGACGGTATTTCGTACCAAAAGGGGAGAGATATCTGTTAAAGCCGAGGAAGTGACCTTGCTTTCCAAGTCTCTGCGACCGTTGCCGGAGAAATTTCACGGCTTGACTAATGTCGACACCCGTTACCGGCAACGCTACCTAGATCTGATTATGAATACTGAAGTTAAAGAGACATTTATTACACGCAGCAAAGTTATCAGAGCTATGCGTGAATATTTAGAAAACCAAGGGTTTATTGAGGTTGAGACCCCAACCTTAATGACTATTCCCAGTGGGGCAGCGGCCAGACCCTTTATTACTCACCATAATTCCTTAGATATGGATTTATTTTTGAGAATTGCCTTGGAACTACCATTAAAAAGGCTAATAGTCGGCGGTTTTGAAAAGGTTTTTGAAATAGGAAGAAACTTCCGTAACGAGGGTATTTCCATTAAGCATAATCCTGAATTTACTATGATGGAATTATACCAGGCCTATGCAAATTATGAAGACATAATGAACTTAGTAGAGGATATGATCCTTAACATAGTAATTAAGGTACGCGGTACAGAGGAAATCACTTATCAAGGAGAAAAAATATCTTTTGCTAAACCGTGGCGCAGGATTATGATGCTTGACGCTATCAAAGAGCATAGCGGTGTTGATTTTAAGGAAATTAAAACTGATGAGGAAGCGCAAAAAATTGCTGCCGAAAAAAATCTGGAAGTAGACAAAAATGATTCCAAAGGCAAAATTATCAATGCTTTTTTTGAAAAATATGTAGAACCTAAATTAATTCAACCTACATTTATTATTGGGCATCCTGTGGAAATATCCCCGTTAGCTAAGCGTAATGCTAATAATCCGGAATATACTGATCGCTTTGAGATATTTGTATACGGAAGAGAACTTGGCAACGCCTTCTCGGAACTAAATGATCCTATCGATCAAAGACAGAGATTTGAAAACCAAATGCTGGAGAGAGCCAAAGGTGATGAAGAGGCCCATATGATGGACGAGGATTTTGTGCAAGCTTTAGAATACGGGCTTCCTCCTACCGGTGGACTAGGGGTAGGAATTGATCGCTTGGTAATGTTATTAACTGATTCGGCTTCCATCCGTGACGTTATCCTATTCCCGACCATGAGACCCCGCGAAGATTAATGTAAATATATATGCGCCGAAAAGAATATTTTTCGGGAAAGTGATCATCCTTTAGATAACAAACGAATTATTTTCTAAAACGTAGAACAATCGACATATTTCTATTTAAATCGAGAAATATGCGCTTGAAAGCTTACCATAACTTTGATATAGTAGCACTTGCACTCGGAAAGGGAATGTTGCTCATTTATCAAAAAAATATCAAAAAAGTATTGACAGAACAACATGCCGAGTGATATTATAAGCGAGCGTCGCGAGGCGGGAAGCTGAAAAGCGCAAGAAATGCGATAAGTAAGCAAGAAACAAACGGAAGTAAAAAAATTGGCAGTTGACTTGAGAGAGGAAATTTGCTAAGATAAGATTCCGTCG
>JAAYOJ010000192.1 GCA_012520405.1 Peptococcaceae bacterium | reverse complement strand
TAATAAAGAACGAGTCTTCGAAATTCGGAGACTCGTTCGAATTTATAGCCCTGGAATGAAAGTGGCCGGGAGGGGGCCTTTAAAGTAAAATTTATGCTGCTTACATGGTACTTGGCAGCCATAAGGCGAGTTCCGGAATAAAGGCCACCAAAAACAGGCAAAACAGCAGTACAAGCAGGAATGGCAAGGAGCCCCTGACAACCTCTAACAAATCCAAACCGGTTATTTGCTGTAAAACAAAGCAGTTCATACCCACAGGAGGGGTAATAAGTCCGATTTCCGTACAGAGAACAAAGATTATGGAATACCAGATAAAATCAAAACCTGTAGCTACGATAATTGGGTACAGAATAGGTATGGTCAGAATAGTAATCGCTCCGGCATCAAGGAACATGCCGAGAATAAAAACAATCACCAGGGATGCTGCTACGATTGATCCACCCGACCAACCGGTACCGGCAACCCATTCCATAGCGGCTTGGGGGATTTGCATCATTGCGGTTACGTTGGAAAGCGTCATGCCGGCTGCTACCAATAAGGCAATCATGGCCACGGTTTTGGTGGAACTGGAGATCAGTTCCACCATATCCTTAGGGGAAACTCTTCTGGTAATTACGGAGAACAAAATGCCATACACGACAGAGACGCCTGCCGCTTCCGTCGGGGTGAATATTCCGCTGTAGATTCCACCCAGCATGAGTATGGGTAAAAACAAGGTGCCGAGCGATTTCCAGGTAATAATCAATTTATCTTTGAGTGAAATTTTCTCTAAGGGTTCATAGGCTTTGGTTTTGATGCAATAGATTACTGCGGCAGTTGAAAGCAGAACCACGGCAATAAATCCCGGAACCAAACCGGCCATAAACAAAGCGCCGATTGATTCATTGGTCAGAATCCCAATAGTGATGAAGGCTGTGCTCGGGGGGATCATCACCCCCAAAGTTCCTCCGACGGCGATCATACCTGCCGCCATATTTTTCTTGTATTTGTAGCGAACCAAGGCCGGATAGGCGATTAGACCGATGGTTACTGCATTGGCAATGCTGGAACCGGAAACGGCGGCAAAGATTCCGCACACAACAATAGTCGCCACTGCCAAGCCGCCCGGTAATTCTCCAACCCAGGCGCGGGCAAATGCGAACATGTCCTCCGCCATGCCGCTCTTGTGCAGTACAAAACCAAGAAATACAAACATGGGCAGTGCTAAGAGATTATAGTTGTTCCATTGCATGTAAAAAGCCTGGGGGATGTAAATAACGCCAAGTTCTACACCCATCAAGCCGATGGCTCCAAGCATGCTGATAATTGCGATGGTAAAGCCGATGGGGACACTGGCGATCAAAAAAATAAAAAGTAAGAATACAATTCCCGCTCCCATATTGACCTGGAATATAATATAGATTGCAGCAATAAGCAGGATAAAGTAAATCGCAGCAGTAACAACCGTAAATTTTTTGGCCGCATTGGGAGCAGCGAATTTTTCAGGGAAGGCATTGAGTTTCTTAACGAACAGTTGCAGCGTCTGCAACGTTAAAATAATAAACCCGATAAAAATCAAGGCTTTTACCGGCCACATGGGAATATAGAGCATGGGTGATATTTCTTTAAGAGTAATACTATCCACCGTCATGTTGAAGGCGACCAAAGTATATACCAGAGAAAAAACAAAGATAAAAAGGTAGCTGATAATTTCCAATATTACCTGCGTTAATTCCGGCAAACGGTCAAACACGGTTTGTACCCGCACATGACTGCCTTCTCTTAACCCTAAGGCTAGCGTCGTAAAAACGGCAACCAGAACAAAAATTGTTGCCGTCTCATCTGTCCAGTTATTGCGGGCGCTGAATACGTAACGAAGAATGACTTGTATGGTAATAACGAAGCCGGTGGCGAATAAGAGCATGCCTCCGATAAAACCAAAGGAGCTGGAGCAGGAATCAATAGCATTGCTGATTTTTTTAAACAAAGATAAGGGTTGTGATTTTGGGGATAATTCGTTATTAGGCTGCACATTATCACCTTTTTCTTTAATTTTGATAAAGAAAGTATTTAGTAACAAGGCAGAGTGTTATCCTTAACGCTCTGCCTTGTCGGCCGTTGTATCCTGGTTATTTGGATTGTTGGGCTAACTCATATAATTCTTGTGCTTCTTCTTCCGAAACTACTTCTTTCAATACTTTATCCCCGGCATCCGCCCAGATGGCTCTCCATTGGGGGATATCCTCTTCCGGAACCACGGTAACTTCAGCGCCCTTAGCTGCCAGGTTGGCCCAATGCTCATCAGCCATATCGGCACCCGCCTGCAGAATTATCTCTCCATATTCCTTACCCAGCGCAAGAAGAACATCTTGCTGTTCTTTACTGAGACTGTTAAATTTATTCAAATTCATGGCAAAACCGTGCTCGACTCCGGTACCGCTAACATCCACACGCGTGTAATACTTGGCGATTTCAGTAAGTTTGATGGTCATGGCTCCACCGGGAGAGGTGGAATAAACACCGTCAATCGTGCCCCTTTGCACGCCCAAATACATATCGTTGGGCGGCATTACTACACCAACTGCTCCAAAGCATTCAACCTGAGCCATTTGGGATGCGTTGGCAATTCTTAATTTCATTCCTTTTAAATCTTCCGGTTTGCTAACGGGATGCTTGTTATTTAACATACAATCGACAGCCCCGGCTCCGGACCAACCTAAGAGTTTTGTATTTGCTTTTTCCTCCAAAAGCTGCTCAAAATAATCACCGAAAGGCCCGTTTAAAGCTTTAAGAACTTCTTCACTATTTGCAAACCAACCGCTCCCTAAAGCTTGGAACTGGGGGATAGTATTCGGCCAGCCTTTGCCGAACATGGCGTAACACATATCCAGCGTTCCCGAAGATATGGCATCCGCATATTGGTCATTTTTAAATAACAGGCCGTCATGGTAAACTTCAATGTTAACCGTTCCGTTGGTCTGTTCTTTCACTTTCGCGGCAAATTCATCTATTAAGGCACCATTAATATCTTCCGCGGAGTAGTCAGTGCACATGCGCAGGGTAACTTCTTTGCCAGCTGATCCCTCGTCCGGTGCAGCCGACTGTTCGGCCTGGCCTGAACACCCACTAAACGCTAAGACCAAACCCATTACCAATGTAAGGCAGATGATTTTTTTCTTCATTTCTCTCTTTTTCCCTCCAATAATAGTTTTTTGAAATCAAAGTTTATTAGCACAACATTGAATACAGTATTACGTGTTCATTATCCCCCCCTTATGGAAAGCGATTATATTGTTAAGTGAGTATGTAGTATTGTATAACCGCAGTCAGTTTTTTAGTACATTTATCCAGGAATAATATAAGTGCATGAAACGTGCCAATTACACTTTTATAGAAAAACTAGCATAATTAGGTTATATATATATATAATATGGAAAAAAGCAACAAAAATAACCATACCCATAAAATGTTAAACTGTGGCAAAATCGCCACAATATTGTCTCTAAATAACTACATTGTAGCTATTTTGCAACAATCTTTTTAAGCAAGCGGGCCAGTTAACTTCTTTTTAGATAGGCATTGTTCATGGCATACATATTGCATTATTAAATATACATATAGTTGTGAATGAGCTACTGACAGGTAAAGGCCAAGAAAATCTAAGAATCCGAGGATTCGTTTTTTTAGGCTTTTTATTCAGCCCATATAAGCTAGCAGAAATCTTGTAAAGGAGTTGATGATTATGGGCGAGCAAAAGGTCTGGACGAAGAATTATAGTATTCTCACCTCTTCCAATATGCTTTATTCCTCTGGGTTCTATATGCTGATGCCGACAATTCCTCTTTTTATTGTTGCTCTGGGCGGAACAGAAGCGCAGGTTGGTTTGGTGGCAACCGCTTTTTCAGTTGCTTCAATTCTGATGCGCTTTTTTATCAATATTGTTCTTCGCAAGGCAGATAAAACACGAACCTTTCTCGTAGGAATGCTGTTAACGGTTTTTATTATCGCGATGTACATGTTGGCCGACTCTGTGGGCAGCGTCACGGTTCTTAGGATTTTGCAGGGTTTTGGTTTTGGTATTGTTTCCACCTTATGCGCGGCGACAGTGGCCGATATTCTCCCGAAGTCCCGGAAAGCCGAAGGTATTGGATATTTCGGCTTGGGGACGATTTTGGCGGCTGCGGTTTGCCCGGCCCTGGGGTTGTATATTTTATCCGCTTATGGATTCCAAACCATGTTTTTAGTGGCAGCTGTTTTTCCGCTGTTGGCCTTTATCGACGGCTTATTTTTTAAACCGCCCCGGGGGGAAAGAAATACTACTGCGGTGGAGACGAGACCTTTTCAGGTGGAGATGCCGTGTGCTCTGCTGGAAGAAGAAACGGGAGAGCAAGAGGAGATTTTGCCGGACATACAACCAGCAGCAAAAGAAACGGCAGGTTTACGCGAACCGGAATCCAAGCTGGCTTTTGTCATCAACCGCATATTTGATCAGAGATTGGCCCTGCAAGCAGGATTATTGATTTTATTGGGTATTGGCCGCAGCGCGGATATGAATTTTATTTCCCTATTTGCTACCGAACAAAAAATTGCCTTTTTGTCCTGGTATTATATTGTCCAGACTGCGGCCTCGTTCGCTCTTCGGAGCTTTATAGGCAAACTTACAGATAGAAAAGGCTATTGCTGGTCAATTATTCCCGGGAGTTGTGCCATGCTTGCTTCTTTGTTCATTCTTTCTGTTACCCATTCCTCTGCCTTGCTTATATTGGCGGGGCTTTGCAGTGGCTTGGCCTTTGGAGCAATTCTGCCGACGATGCAAACCTGGATGTTTAACAGTGTGGAGTCGAAAAAGAGCAGGCTTGCCAGTGCTACTTATTACAATTTCTATGATATCGGTATAGGCGCCGGAGCGGTTCTATTAGGATATATGGTGGAGATAAGCGGTTTTTTCTTGATGTTTAGAGTAGCAGCGCTATTTGTAGTTTTGTATCTGGTGATCTATATGGGTTATATATTGAAGCAAAGGAGGGCAGAGAGCAGTCATACAGGTAATGAAAGATAACTCATATTGGTAGAAAGGAAGATTTCAAAATGGGTAAAGCCGAAAAAGTAAACCCCGAGGAGATTAGACAGGTTCAAGTTTTGACTCCCAGGCTGCAGAAGCTAAAAAAGGAATGGGAGGAAGCCGAGCCTCAAGTCTACGTGGACGATACACTTCTTTTTACCGCATCATGGAAAGAGACTGAGGGGCTCCCAATAGATATTCGGTGGGCAAAAGCGCTGGAAAAAAGACTTCTCGAATGTCCGCTTTTAATTAGAGACGATGAAATCATTATCGGTTCTCTTACCAAGTTTATCCGCGGTAATGGTACCTTGTGCGCCATGAAACCCCATGAGATTCTGGAGATGTGCAAAAGTCGAAGATTCGCCCGCAAAACCAGTGACATTGAATCGGATAATATTACGCCGGAGGACCTTAAAGCTTTAACCGAGGATGCCGAATACTGGATTAAGCATATGCCGCAAGTCAGCACTGTCAACGCCTCGCTGGCCTATGACCTGGGAGAGGACATTTTTGATCTTATGTTTGACCGAGCCTGTGTTTTTGAGGGACGTGGCGTCCGCTATAAAATGGACAGAGGTCTTTTCCAAAACTATAGTGCTTATGGCGGCGGAGGAGCGCAGGTCAGTGCTAAATGTGTAGACTACGGCCTAAACTATGTAATTGATCTCTGTCAAAAAGAAAAGGATCGTATGATGGCTGAAGGGGACAATGAGCACAGTCATGGTTCTGCCCAGTTTTTACGCAAATACTGGCTGCTGGAAGCCTGTATAATCTCTTGTAAAGCCTTTATCGCCTATGCTAAGAGACATGCAGATCTGGCCAGGGAAATGGCGGCTAAGGAAACCCGTGCCTGGCGAAAAGCTGAACTCATTCGTATCGCCGAGGCTTGTGAACGGGTACCGGCCGAACCGCCGCGCGATTTCTTTGAAGCAATCCAGTGTATGAGACTCTATCATCTTGTTTGTTGGAAGGAAAGTTCAGACCGGCCGGAGGTCACCGTGGGACGGCTGGATCAGATATTGTATCCTTATTATAAAAAGGATAAAGAAGCCGGAAAAATAACCGCTCAGGAAGCTGCGGAACTGTTGGGCGCCTTCTGGCTTAAAATCAGAGAGTGTGAAAATCTGGTTACCATACCTCGTTCCCAGCGTGCAGCGCCGGGCTCGCTCCTACCCAACGTTACTCTTTGTGGTACTGATAAAGACGGCAACGATCTCACTAACGAGCTGTCCTGGCTTATTCTGGAGACCATGGCTCAGCTTAAGCTTTCTGAACCTGCCGTTTATGTCCGCTATAATCCCAACATGGATCCGGAATTTATTCTCCACGCTCTGCGTTGTAACCGTGAATTCGGCGGCGGCAACCCGGCCTTTTTAAATGATGAGCTCGGTACCCAGCGCTATTTGGACAGAGGAGTGCCGCTGGAAGACGCTTGTAACTGGAATGCCAGTGGTTGCCTGGGTTATCATTTGGACTGTATGGAGCACGTCGGCGGCGGCCATAACATAAATCAGACCAAGCTATTTGAACTGGCTTTAAATGATGGTTTTGATCCCAGAACTCAGAAACAGCTGGGACCCCATACAGGGGATGCGAGTAAATTCACCAGTATTGAGCAGATTTTGGATGCCTATTATAAGCAGTTGGAGTATTTCGTACCCCTTCTGCACAAGGTAAAGGTCATCTCTCTTTGTACGGAAATTGTTGACGGCCCGATGAGCGGTCTTAGATGTGCCATGCAGTTTGAAGACTGTATTCGGGAAGGGCTTACCCCTAAAGAAGGTGGAGCGAGATACCCTGAAGGACGTACCTGCTGGCTTGGAAGCCGCGGGGTGGTTGATATGGCCGATAGTTTGGCGGCGATCAAGAAGCTGGTTTTCGACGAAAAGAAAGTAACCATGGCTGAACTGCTTGAGGCCTGCGCTAAGAACTGGGAAGGTTATGAAGATCTCCGTCAGGCTTGTCTGAAGGCCCCTAAATACGGTAACGATGACGATTATGTTGATGAAATCTATGACGAACTCTCCACTAAAATACCCGAAATTATGCAGCGTTGGATTGACCCGATTACCGGTAAGAAACCTATGCTCTTTATAGGCGCGGCCGCCGGACACGTCCTGATCGGCAGGTCGATCGGCGCTCTGCCGAATGGTAGGACCGCAGGCTCACCCACCTGCGATGCCGCTTGTTCTGTGATGCCGGGGATGGATGTTAACGGACCGACAGCGGTCATTAACTCGGCAACCAAGGGCCCTTATGCTAAGGAATTTGTCGGTTATGCCATGAACATGAAGTTTTCCAAGTCCATACTAAACACTGATGAAAAACTGCAAAACATGGCTTGGCTCATTAAAACCTTTATGAAAAGAGGGGGCTGGCATATCCAGTTTAATATTCACAGCCGGGAAGAATTACTGGATGCTCAGAAACATCCGGAAAAACATAAGAACTTGCTGGTTAGGGTAGGGGGCTACAGTGCTTACTTTATAGATTTACCGCCAGAACTGCAGGACGAGATTGTGGAACGTACAATGCACGAAATAGTGTAGACACTTGAGAAAGTCTGCACTTAGCTTTAAAAGAAAGTTAACATTAAAGTTAACATTAAAGTTAACATAAAGTTAACATTAATGAATATAAGGGGAAGAGATGTTCTGAAAAAACATCTCTTTCCCCTTGCCCTAAGGGATTTTGCTAATTTGGATAAAAAAGACAGAGAAGTTGTTAGGACCAATGTTGTTAGGACCAATATTTATAATTGAGGGATCAAAGCTTGGACAGCAAGATATTTATTTTTGAGAAAGCACCTGTGCCCAGGGCTGTAATGGAACTGGTTATTCCTACTATTATCAGCCAACTAATAACCATGATCTATAATATGGCCGATACTTTTTTTGTCGGGCAGCTTAATGACCCGAATCAAGTAGCGGCAGTTGCTTTGGCGGCCCCCCTTATGTTGGTGTTAACCGCCCTGGCCAATTTATTCGGTATCGGGGGTGCTAGCTTACTATCTAGATCTTTGGGAGAAAAAAACTATCAAAAAGCGCAACGTGCTACTACCTTTGGCTTTTATGCGGCTTTAACAGTTGCTTTGTGTTGTTCGCTAACCGTGTTAATTTTTAAGGAGCCCTTTTTAAGTTTGCTTGGCGCCACGGGGGATACCAGAGGATTTACCGGCAGTTATCTGTTTTGGGTCTTTATTATTGGGGGGGCGCCTACTCTGCTAAGTATGGTTCTTGCTCATTTCGTCAGGGCAGACGGCGCGCCGCGTCAGGCCAGTTTGGGCTTATCAATGGGTGGGCTACTCAATATGGTCCTTGACCCTCTATTTATCTTTCCTTGGGGATTTGGCCTTGGCGTGACCGGAGCGGCAATCGCCACTCTTATTGCCAATGTGGCAACCCTGATCTATTTTTTCTCCTATTTCTACCGCAAGAGAAAGACTACAACTATTTCCCTCAATCCAAGTGATTTTGTTTTACATAAGGAAATCTCGCTTGGTGTGCTGGTGATTGGTCTGCCTGCTATGTTGCAGACTCTGTTGGCAGCAGTATCCAATGCGGTGCTTAACATTTTAGCTTCTCCCTATGGGGGCAGCGCTCTGGCCGCTTTTGGGGTGGCTAAAAAAGTAGATACCATTCCCATGAGCATTACTATTGGTCTGGCCCAGGGTGTCTTACCCCTACTGGGATATAATTTTTCCGCTAAAAACATTGAGCGTATGCAAAAGGCCTTTCGCTTTACTTTAGGCCTGGCAGTCAGTTTTTCTGTGCTTTGCGTCATTGTCTTTGAGATTTTCGCGCCCCAGATTGTTCATTTGTTTATCGCTGAGGCCGCTACAGTGGCTTATGGTTCCGTATTTTTGAGGGTGATGTGTACTTCCACTCCGCTTATGGCCGTGGCCTTTTTGATGATTACCCTGTTTCAGGCTGCAGGGGAGGGCAGGCCGGCTCTTATTTTGTCCGTTTTCCGCAAGGGGCTTATCGATATTCCGCTCATGCTGCTTATGAACTTCCTGATACCCCTTTATGGATTAGCCGGTGTGCAGCCCATAACGGAAGGAGTTGCTATGGGTACAGCTTTAATTTTTTATTATAAATTTTCTCGAAAACATCAATCCTTAAATAAGTCGCTTTCGAAGTGAAATTTTTCCTTGATGTAAGACGCATTATAGTTAAAAATAAAGTATGAATGCTAATAATTATGGATGTAAATAAGAAGTAGGAAAGGTTTGATCGGTATGAAAAGAAAATTCCCCAATTTGTTTAGCCCACTAAAGGTAGGTAATGTAACCTTAAGGAATCGGATTATTTCAGCCCCTATGACTTACCCGATGTTGACTGCTGATGGCTGCTTAACACCGGAGGCCATTGCTTTTTATGAAATGCGGGCTAAGGGTGGGGCTGCAGTGGTGACCGTAAGCGAGGTTATTGTTCATACCGCTACGGGTAAGGGTTATTCCGTTCAGGTTCTGTTAGATGCTCCTAATGCCAAGGACAGCTTGGCAGCAGCAGCTCGAGCGGTCAAACGGCATGGCTCAATTGCCAGTATTGAATTGTCTCACGGGGGAAAATACGCAGCAACCGATAAAACGGATAAATTAAGGCCTGCTGTTACTTACGGTCCGAGCGATGAATTTGTTAATGGTGTGCAAACAGTGCGGGCTATGTCTAAAGAGTTGATTCAAGAAATTATTGAATCTTATGGCCGGGCGGCTGCCATCTGCAAAGCGGCAGGTTTTGAAATGATGCTGATTCATGCCGGTCATGGCTGGCTTTTGCAGCAGTTCCTTTCCCCGTCCAGCAATAAACGAACGGATGAGTACGGTGGAAGTTTGGAAAACAGGGCCCGTTTAACTCTGGAAGTGCTTGATAAAATCAGGTCTGTTGTCGGCCCGGGTTTTCCTTTAGAATTAAGAATCAGTGCCGAAGAATATATCGAAGGCGGCTATTCTTTCCAGGATGTTATTGAGTATGCCAAACTGGTGGAAAGCAAAATAGATTTGCTCCAGGTATCGACCGGTTCGCATGAAGGTAGTTTTGATAAAACCCATCCCTCCATGTTTATGGAACGGGGTGTTAACGTTCACTATGCGACAGAGATAAAAAAGCATATTAAAATTCCGGTATCCACCATTGGTGCTTTAAACGAGCCTGGCATGATGGAGGAAATTATTGCTTCCGGCCAAGCTGATGCGGTAGTTATGGGACGAGCTTTACTGGCCGATCCCTTCTTGCCCCGAAAAGCTATGCGCGGCGATGATGATGAAATCGTCCGCTGCTGCCGTTGCTTTACCTGTATGGCTGAACGCATGACGACAGGACTTAGGATCTGTGCCCTAAATCCGATCATCGGTCGTGAATATGAATCCAATTTTACCCCAGCCCCTACTAAACCGAAAAAAGTATTGGTTGCCGGCGGGGGACCCGGCGGTATGGAGGCCGCCTTATCAGCGGCTGAAAGAGGGCATGAGGTTATACTATGTGAAAAAAGCAATGAGCTGGGCGGTGCCCTAAAAGCGGAACGTGGAATTCCATTTAAAAAGGATTTATACGGTTTCATAGCTACTAAATCGTTGCTATTGCAGAAGGCCGGTGTTGAGGTGCGCCTCAATACGGAAGTCACGCCCGAATACTGCGAAATTATTAAGCCTGACGTTTTAATTATTGCCGTGGGTGCTGAGCCGATTATTCCTCCATTGCCCGGCATTGAAGGATCAAATGTTATTGTGGCCAATTATGTGTACGAAAATCGCGATAAAATCGGTTCAAAAGTGGTTGTTCTCGGTGGAGGACAGGTCGGGTGTGAAACAGCACTGCACTTAGCACAGGAAGGCAAAGATGTTACGGTCGTGGAAATGTTACCTGAGGTCTGTCTCGATGCCAACGCTCGGCAGCGGCCGCTTTTGCTGGCCCAGCTCGATAAATTTGTTAGCTGCAGGACCAACCTGCGCGGTGTCCGGGTTACGGAAACAGGTCTGCTTTGCATGGCTCAAGACGGTAAAGAAGTGTTGCTGGAGGCCGATACTGTTATCTGTGCTGTCGGCCAACGTTCTCGGCGCGAAGTGGTCGAGAAATTATCCAACTGTGCACCTGAGGTTATGGAAGTCGGGGATTGTGTCCAACCTGCTCGTGTCACGGAGGCAGTTTTCCGCGGTTACCATGCCGGGCTGGATGTTTAGCAATTTTGGACCAAATGTCTGGGGAGGACGTAGCGAGACTTAGTTTCGAAGCGTCCTTCTTTTTTTATTAGTTGTTCATATTATTTCCTCGGGAATTTATTGGCAGGTGGTATCAATTTCTTGACATTCAGCCTGATTAAGCTTAGTATTAAAGAAAGCGCTTACAAATTATTATCATTAATTCTATTGCTGGGTGTATTCCTTATTAATGCTTCAGTTTAGTGCTTTTTTCGCGGGTTTTGGGATTCTCAAAAAATTCATTGTAATACAAAGAGGAGATGAAACGTGATGGGAAAATTTGAACATGTACTTTCGCCGTTTAAAATTGGCAATGTTCAAGTCAAAAACAGAATAGAGCTTGCTCCAGCCTGCTACATGTTAGCAACTCATGATGGCTATGTTACCAGAGAAATGGTTGCTTATTATCAGAACTTAGCCCGTGGTGGAGCAGGGATCATCACGATCGGTGAGTCCCCGATAGATTTTGAATATGCCAGCGGCCACGAGTTTCAATTGAATTTAAACGATCACAAGGTTATCAATGGTCTAAGTGTATTGGTGGAAAACGTACATCGCTATGGGGCTAAACTGTCCATAGAGATGACTCATTGTGGCCGGTATGTGCTGAATAACAAACAAACTATCGGTCCCAGCAATATTCCCGCTGAGATGGAAGTGCTTAAAGCTAGAAGAGAAGGTCGGAAAGTACGCCAGGTTATAGAAATGACGCAGGATATGATTGATACCGTCATCGAGCATTATGCCACAGCAGCCGAAAATTGTCTAAGGGCCGGTTTTGAAATGGTAATGATACATGCTGCCCACGGACATTTGATTCCCCAATTCTTATCGCCGATGACCAATAAGAGAACGGACAGATATGGCGGAAGCCTTGAAAACAGGGCTAGATTTGCCATTGAGGTTTTGAACGCCATCCGAGCCAGGGTTGGCAATAAGCTGGCGATTGAATGGCGGATTAGTGCCAATGAGCTGGTTCCCGATGGTTTAACCGAAGAAGATACTATTGAATTTGTGAAATTAATCGAAGATAAAATTGATTTGTTGCATGTTTCGGCAGGACTATTAAATGAGTCCAGAATTATCCCGCATATGATTCAGCCTACTTATTTGCCGCATTGCTATAATGTGCATCGTGCCGAAATAATGAAAAAAGCCTTAAAGGTACCGATTGCGACTGTCGGCTCAATTCATAACATGAATGAAGCTGAAGAAATAGTTGCCAGCGGGAAGGCGGACATTGTCGCAATGGCCAGAGCCATTCTGGTAGACCCGGAAATTGTAAACAAGGCCAGACGCGGCCAGGAAGAAGATATTCGTCCTTGCTTGCGCTGCCATACCTGTAATAAATTAACTGCCGCTTTTTATCCCATCCGTTGTGCAGTTAATCCGATTTTAGGAAGAGAACTAACCTATGTTCCGTTCCCCAAAGCGGAAATTAAGAAAAAAGTTGTTGTCGTTGGCGGAGGCCCGGGTGGTATGCAGGCAGCTCTAACTGCATCACAAAGAGGGCATGAAGTCGTGCTGTTTGAAAAGAACAATCAGCTTGGCGGTAATTTATTGCTGGCTGCAGGACTGAAAATTAAAGCCGATATGAGACAATATCTGGCCTGGCTTATCCGGCAGACTGAAAAGGCCGAGGGGGTAACGATTAAGCTCAATACGGAAGCTACGGTGGAAACCGTGAAAGCTGAGAATCCGGATGCCGTAATTGTTGCCGTCGGCTCAGATCCAATTATACCGAGAATCCCGGGTGTTGACGGGAAAAATGTGGTTTGGGTAGGAGAAGTCGATGCGGGCCAAGCCCAAGTAGGACAAAATGTGGTTATTGCCGGCGGTGGGGCAACCGGAGCCGAAGCAGCTCTTCAGTTAGCCAAAGACGGCCATAAGGTAACCTTGATCGATATGCTGGATTATAATACCCTGACCCCTGAATATCCGAGAGGACTGCTGTTTTTACTAGAAGATTACAAGGTCGATATGCGGTTCAGTGTAAAACTTGAGGAAATTACTGATACCGGGGCTGTCGTAATTGATTCCAAATGGCAGCGGACAGAGATTCCGGCGGATACTGTAATTCTTTCCTTTGGATTTAAGCCGCGGACGGCTGTTGCTGAAGCTTTCCAAGCCTTAGAATCAGCAAATACCGAAGTGTATTTAGTAGGAGACTGTTTGAAACCCCAAAATATTAAAGAAGCCATTCACGGTGGATTTAATACTGCGGTAGAAATATAAGAACAGCGGCATAGATAAGTTTTACTCTTGCCAATATAGATAGCCTTTGGTATTTTAAATTATAAAAAATCCTAAAGGCTATCATTTTACCAGAATGATTAAAAAGGCAAAGGAGGATATTGTAACGTTGAGTAATACGGAACAAAAATATGGCAGACACATCGTCCAGTACCCTGCAGATGTTTCCATGTGTGCAGGTTGTGGAACCTGTGAAGCTGTTTGCGGACTCATCCATGATGGTGTAACCAGCCCATCAATTAAGAGAATATTTTTAGTGCGGGACACAACCATGACTGAGGACATGCATAAAATCTATAGCTGCCAGCATTGCGTCGACCATCCTTGTTATAATGCCTGTCGCCGTAAGGACAGCGCCATGTGCCTTGACGAAGAAACAGGGATTGTCTATGTGAATCAGGAAAACTGTATTGGGTGCAGGCAGTGTTGGAAGGCCTGTCCGTTTGAACCTAAACGCATCGCTTTTAATTTGGACAAACCGCGAAAAGCTCTGAAATGCGACCTCTGCCGGACCAGACCGGAGGGCCCTGCCTGCGTAGAATACTGCCAGGTAAGCTGTATCGGTCTTAGTGACCAGCCTATGCCCGGGAAGGAGGAGAAGAATGAATAAAATATATGGTTATGTTGGTAAAATTGCACGTATTAACCTTACGGACAGCACAGTGACAGAAGTATCGACTTTCAATTATGTTCCCAAGTACATTGGGGGGCGCGGAGTGTGTAATAAGATCTTCTGGGATGAAGTTGGTCCGGGGGTAAAAGCCTTTGACCCTGAAAACAAACTGATCTTTATGACAGGTCCGACTACCAGCACCGGTATTCCCACCGGGGGCAGGAGCACTATGTGTTCCATATCACCTAACAACTTGCCTGAACAATATTGCTGGAGCGGAATCGGCGGCTGGTTTGGTACAATGGTGAAATTTGCAGGTTACGATGGCTTTATTATTGAAGGCAAAGCTCCGGAACCGACCTATATTTTTATTGATGATGGCAAAATTACCTTCCATTCTGCTAAAGAATTATGGGGCATGTTGGTTCATCAGACCCAAAAAAAACTGGAAGAAATTCTCGGCAAAGATGTTAACAGCATTGTGATCGGGCCCGCCGGTGAAAACCTGGTCCGCAATGCCAGTATTACTACCAGCAATGACAGCGTGGCAGCTAAGGCTGGATTTGGTGCGGTGTTCGGATCTAAGAATCTAAAAGCGATCTCTGTCCGAGGGACGGGAAAAGTCCAAGCCGGCAATGTAGAGAAAATTCTTAAATTGCATAAAACCATGGGTAAACCGATCGGCAAAACTAACCCCATTCAATATAAGGATTCCTTTGCACCGCGGCCGCATATAAATTTCCCTGTTCCCGGAGGCGTTAAAGAAGGGCGTGTGGCCTGCAGCTACGGCTGCAACCAGCACTGCAACCTCATTTTGTTAGATGTTAAAGCGGGAATAGGCGGCAATGAGAAAGGCCGCACCAACGTTGTGAACAAGTGTGTAGGCATATATGCCTATCAAATGATAGAGGACAGCGGCTGGACACCGCAAATGTCTTTTAATACTCCTCAAAATGACTATGCCGGCTGCCGGTTTATTTCCGGTGACGGGTTTACGCCTGATTTAAGCGACCCAGCCATTAATGAGGGCTTTTTGGATCGCCAGTTAGGGGATATAGTTAATTACTGGGACGGAGATTATGACCGGGGCAATGTTATTAACGACCTTTGCACCCAGTACGGTATTGACAGATGGGATGT
Source organism: Peptococcaceae bacterium (assembly GCA_012520405.1). Lineage (GTDB taxonomy): Bacteria > Bacillota > Desulfitobacteriia > Desulfitobacteriales > Syntrophobotulaceae > JAAYMU01. The sequence goes on along the minus strand of JAAYOJ010000192.1, from coordinate 1,031 downwards.
TATTATCTGGTATATGTCTTGGCTGGCCATGGCTAAAAAGGAAGGTGTGCTGGATGACATCGATTTTGGCTTAGGCATGGAAATCGATCCATCTTCCGAAGAGTTTATGAAACGCTTCTTGGAAATGATTGTTTATCGTAAAGGTTATTATGGCAATATTTTTGCTGAAGGAATGGCCAGAGCGATCCGTACCTTGGGTATGGAGAAATACGGAAAAACGATTTATACCGGCCGAGTATCCCAGCGTACCGGTAATCAGCAGATAATTCCGATCAGCTTGGAATCAGCCTGGGGACATTGCTGTCACTGGGCGGGACGCGGATTCCAGGGATCCAATGATATCACTTGCTGGCTGCCGATTGCCATAGAACTCATGACCTCGACCCGTGATGCCCAGACCAATACCCATCACCATGATTCCTTTGATTATTATCTTGAAGTCAGAAATGATCCCTGCCATAATCCGCGGGTAGCTTCATCCACTATCTTTAACGAGCACTGTGCTGAATTGAAAGAATCACTCATGAGTTGTGAATTCCAGCTTCCTCAGATTTTTGATAAAGACATTGAAAGTGAAATGTTTGAAGCGGCTACCGGGATCAAGATGACTCACGAAGAAATTTATCTGGCGGCTGAGCGCATCAAGAACCTTTTCCGTGCCATTCTGATCCGTAATAATGGTAGGACCAGAGATATGGAGGTCAATGAAGTCTATCCGATTCTCACTTATCCCGATGCAGATGGACGGACTGTTTCTTGGGAAGATTTTAATCATCTGGTCGATATGTACTATGAACAAAGAGGCTGGGATAAAAAGACCGGCTGGCCGACAAGGGAAACTTATGAAAGATTAGGTCTTGAAGAGGTGGCAGATGAATTAGAAGCTATAGGGAAGCTACCTGAGAAATAAAGTCAAAAGTAAGGCGGAAGGGCGTAAGTAAGAATATGTTATTAGAACTGGGTAAACGTTTAGAAGCAATTCAATACGACCAACTACCGGAAAAGACAATTGAAAAAGCCAAGACCGCAAT
>JAAYOJ010000159.1 GCA_012520405.1 Peptococcaceae bacterium | reverse complement strand
TTATGAGCAAAATCTTTGAAATCTACGAACCAGAGGAACTAAATGACAATCCGTTTAAATTGATAGGCAAAGACTGGATGCTGATTACCGCTGGTAGTCCTGATAAGTTTAATACCATGACTGCCAGTTGGGGAGGCCTTGGGGTTCTCTGGAATAAAAAGGTTTGTTTTATTTTTGTTCGGCCCTCACGGTACACATATAGCTTTATGGAAGCGGGCGACACTTTTACCCTATCATTTTTTGAAGAGAAACATCGCCAAGCCTTAAGCTTCTGCGGCTCCAACTCAGGTAGAGATGTGGATAAGGTTTCGGCTACAGGGCTTACCCCCATAGCCAGTGAATCAGGCAGCATTTATTTTGAAGAGGCCAGGTTGGTCATGGAATGTAGAAAAATATATTACCAGGATATTGTCCCGGCAAATTTTTTGGATTCCGAGAATATTGAAAAATGCTATAACGGCCAAGATTATCACCGAGTGTATGTAGGCGAGATCTTGGGGTGCTATGGGAAGGATTACCAAGGGTAAAGGCTAGTTGGTAGGGATGCTTATAGTCAGATTTGGAGGCTGCATTACGACTAATAGCATAGCAGGCAAAAAAACTGATAGGGGAGTGGGTATAATGAAATTTCATAAATTATTAATAACCCTGCTAATTGTCTTTCTATTCATCTTTAATGTACCTGTCTATGCTGCTGACAAAGTTATTGACCGGGGCCTTGTGGATCCCGACCAGCCGGTGTCTAGCCAAGCTCCCGATTATATTAATTCAATAGACGATATTCAAGCCTATATTTATGAGAATATCCGTGACAGTTTTGCCAGTTTGCATATTGACAGGGACAATAAGGGCCAAGAGATAGTAGTACTTTCTTTTGCCTCCGAGCTTAGTCCTAGCCATAAACAAGCTATTCAGGCTTTAGCCGATAATCCGGAATTGATAGTTTTTCGTTTGGTAGATTTCACCGAGCAACAACTGGCCGAGAAACAAAGGGAAATTAGCCTGGCTTGGGATAGCTTCAAGGGAGAAGGAATTAAAATTCATCATACCGGAGTTAACGTCTTTAACAACCGGGTTGAAATAGGAATTGAGCCTTTCAATAAAGAAAGTATAGCCAAAATCCATAAAGCTTTTGGCAGCGAGATGGTAGAAGTTGTCGAAGGCCATGAAATACACCTTTTAGCCCAACCTGACGGTGCCGAACCGGCACTTGCGCCAGAAGGTGCAGCTGTAGACAGTATAGCTCAAGATAACATTGCTCTGGATGCAGACTCAAATTCTGAAAAGGTGGGTTTTTTCCAACGGGTTGCAGCCTTCTTTAAATCTATCTTTAGCTGGTTTATCAAGTAGGGTAATTAAGTAAAACATATAAACCTTATCTCCTGGAGTGGGATAAGGTTTATTTATTAAGGCATGATAAAAATGGGGTGAATAAAGCTTTTGAATAAGAAAATCATGCAAAGGTATCTTGAATTCACTAACAAGCTGGATGATTACAATTATCTCTTGCTGCGTATTGCTTTCCGCACCGCCCCGACACTGTTAGGCATTAAGCCGGCCTGTCTAATATCTTTGGTTAACCCTTCCCGAAACATAATAGCTAATTGGGAGCAAAGTAAGTCAGATATCACCGGCCGGTTAGATCTCGACTATCTGGAAATAAAAAAATCCTCCCAAAAAATTTTGATTTTGTTTTATAGAGAAGAGATATTGGCCAAGTATCTTGCGCTAAAAGAGAATCAAGACTTCCTAAAGCAGCTGGGGTATAGAGAGGGCTTAAATAACATGCTTAGCTTGGTGCAAGCTCGATTTAAATCCGGCTGTCCGCACGAAATTGGATTGTTTCTGGGTTTCCCCTGCCAGGATGTTAAGGCCTTTATGGAGTATCAAGAAAAGATTTCCGGGATCAGATCAGGTTTACAAGTAGGACAGGGGCCTAGAGTACTTTTAAACGGCTATTGGAAAGTGTATCATAAGCCGGATTTGGCCTCAGATATTTTCCGCCGCTATGATCTGGCCAGGATGATGGTAATGATTGTTATGTTAGATCCGCTTTTGGTCCTAAAAGTGTTTGCATATCCTCCGGCAGCGGAGCCTTGATGGTTACAGGCTGTCCACTTAGGGGATGAGGAAAACTATAGACATAGCAGTGTAAAGCCTGTCTGGAGATAAAAGTTATATTTCCGCCATATAAATCGTCACCTAGCAAAGGGTAACCGCTGTTTTGACAATGCACGCGGATTTGATGTGTTCTACCGGTTATGAGAGTGAATTCGACAAGGGTATAATGCTTAAAACGTTGCAGGGTGCGGTAAAGAGTAAGAGCTGACTGACCCTGCTCGTGGACTTCCCGTTGAATAAAGCTCCCTTCTTTAAGCCTTATGGATCCTGCAAATTGCCCTTCATCCCAGGGAAATTGCCCCTGCACAAGGCCCAGATATTTCTTGGAAACTTTCTTCCGGGCTGCCAAGACATTTAACTGCTGGTGGGCATAGCGAGATTTGGCAATTAGCACTAGGCCCGAGGTGTTTTTATCGATGCGGAACACAGGGCGGAAAATACGAGATTCCCCCTTTCTTTTCCAGTAGCCGGTGACAGCGTTGCCCAGTGTACCTGATTGGTAGCGCCAGCCTGTGGGGTGAACAACTTGGCCGGGGGGTTTGTTCACGGCCAGAAAAAAATTATCCTCAAAAAGAATTTCCAGGGGCAGATGCTCGGCTTGTATACCGGCTTTTTCCTCTTCTTCAAGATTAACGACCAGGGTTTGGCCTGCTTGTCCTCTAACATTGAGAAAGGTGAATTTTCCGTCAACCCAGACTTTTTCTCCTATTTTCAGCCGTTGAATCATTTTAGCGGAAAAATGAAAACGCCTGCGCAGGATTTCCTGGTATTTTTTTCCTTGGTCCTCTGGTTTTAAGATATAAGTAAATAGTTTCTCTGTCGTCATTTGCCACCTGCAATTTATTATTTTATTATAATTTTATGTTAATAAAGGAAAAATTAATAGAAGGGAAGAATACAAAAGTCAAGGGTTAGGGTCAAGAGGCAGAATTTTGGGAATTTGGTTATTAGAAATAATTAATATAAAGGAGAAATTAACAGCATGAAAGACCAAAGAGTTGAGCAATTGGCTAAAAATATTATTAACTATTCCTTGGAATTAAAGCCGGATGAAAAAGTATTAATAGAAGTGTCGGGCGTGGAAGTACCTTTGGCTAAAGCTTTAATTAAAGAGGCTTACCAAGTGGGGGCCCAGCCTTTTCTTTCTTTAAACAATCATACTCTACAGCGGGAGTTTTTAAAAGGTCTGTCGGTTAAGCAGGCTCAGGCCATGGCCAGATGGGATTTGGCCAGAATGAAAGACATGCAGGCTTATGTAGGGATTCGGGCCGGAGAAAACATTAATGAACTGGCCGATGTTCCCAGTGAGAAAATGCAGGTTTACATGACCCATTATTCGAAACCGGTTCATTCCGAGCAGCGGGTTAAACATACCAAATGGTGTGTCCTGCGTTATCCCAATGCTTCTATGGCTCAGCTGGCGGAGATGAGTATCGAGGGCTTTGAGGACTTTTATTTTCAGGTCTGCAATCTGGATTACTCTAAAATGTCGGCAGCTATGGATCCTTTACAGGAGCTGATGGAGAAAACGGATAGAGTCCGGATCACCGGGCCGGGAACAGACCTGGAATTCTCAATTAAAGGCTTACCGGCCATCAAGTGCGACGGCAAAATGAATATTCCCGATGGTGAACTGTTTACTGCACCGGTAAGAGATTCTGTCAAGGGCCGGATTACTTATAACACCCCTGCCGTATATCAGGGTTACACCTATGAAAATATTGTTTTAGAATTTAAGGACGGCAAAATTATCAAGGCTGTGGCCAATAATACAGAAAAAATCAACAAAATTCTCGATACTGATGAAGGGGCGCGCTTTATAGGCGAGTTTTCTTTAGGATTTAACCCCTATATTCAAAAACCAATGAAAGATACATTGTTTGATGAAAAAATCGACGGCAGTTTTCATTTTACTCCGGGTTCGGCTTATGATGAATGCGATAATGGCAATCGTTCAGCCGTTCATTGGGATCTGGTTTGTATCCAGAGGCCGGAATACGGCGGCGGGGAAATATATTTTGACGATAAATTGATCCGTAAGGACGGTTGTTTTGTTCTGCCTGAACTACAGGGTTTAAATCCGGAGAATTTAAAATAACTGTTCATCTTGCCTGTACTTTGCTGATTAGCGGAAAAAACCCCTAAGGACAGGAGGGTTCTCAATGCAAAAATTCCATAAAGAAATCATAGATGTGATGGCTGCACATGCTCCGGTTTGGTTGGTAGGCGGGGCGGTCAGAGACCATCTTTTAGGAAGAGAATCCAAAGATATAGATTTGGTTAGCTCTCTGGAAGCTCAAAAGGCGGATAGACTTTTGCGGGAGCAGGGATATCGGCCTCATAAGATAGGAGCAAAATTTGCAACTCTAAGTCTTTTTGGGGAGAAGGGGAAAGTAGATATAGTTTTTGCCGCTGATTTGGAGCAGGATGCCCGCCGCCGGGATTTTACCGTCAATGCTATTTATCTCAATCCGAGCAACGGGGAAATTTTTGATCCCTTGGATGGCAGGCAAGATCTTAAAGAACAAGTGCTGCGTACCTGTGACCAAGCTGAAATCACCTTTGCCCAGGATCCGGTACGTATTTTAAGAATGGTCAAACTGGCAGTTAAGCTGGGGTTTACTATCGAGGACCGGACCTGGTATCAAGGCCGGAAGCAAATAAATTTGCTGGCTGAAACAGCCAAAGAAAGGGTTACAGCGGAATTGGCCGAGATTCTGCTTTTACATGATGCCGAAAAGGCGGTAAACTTGCTTTGGGATTTAGGGTATTGGCATGCATTTGTTCCGGAACTGGCCAGGCTCAAAGGGGTGGTACAAAACCGCTATCATTCTCTGGATGTCTGGGATCATACCATGGCTGTATTCCGGAGCACTCCGCAGGATTTATATCTGCGCTTGGCTGGGTTGTTTCATGATCTTGGAAAATGGGAAACTGCCAGCCGAGAATACTATTTAGCAGGCAGGCTGGAATACCGGGAGCAGAATTACTGGATAGAAGATTGCCAAGTAATCGGCACCAGAGGTAAGAGAGAGCTGGAATTTAAACTGGGACCTTTGGTTGGCAGACAGGTCAAACTGTTAGGGGCCAGGTTGGATAATTATCCTCACCTTATACAATTCAAACGTTTATTAAAGGAAGTGGAAGTGCCCCAGGGTTTAACGCGGGTTGAAGACGGTAAAAGGCATTTTCTTAACCATGAGAAGGCGAGTGCCAAACTCGTAGCCGAGATCTTAAAGAGGTATGCTTTTGCCATGTTTTTTCCGGGTAAAGGGCAAAAACGGGAGCAGGATTTGCTGGATTTAATTGCTAACCATATGCAGGCTACCTTGACTTTTATGCCGGAACTAAACGGAAAGCCTTCCAAAAAATCGTTAAGAGCTAAGGCTGCGGAATTTGTTTGGCAAACCTGCTGGGACGGCAGGGAATTTGAACTGCAGAAAATACATGATTTTGTTCTTTTGTGGAAGGCGGATTATCAAGCGGGAAAAGTCCATAGCGAGGAACAGGTTAAAATTTTTGAAAATATTTTTCTGGAATTAATCCAGATCGCTTCATGGCAAAATGAAAATCTCCCAAAGCTTAATTGGGAGATTTTTCAGGATTTTTCAGCCTCACAAGGAATAAAAGGCGAAAAACTAGGTAGATTTAAAAATCATGTTCGTGCCAAAGCTATGCAGGAGATGCAGGTAGAGCTTAGCCCGCAATTTTTACGGGAGGCTTATGCCAGAATGAAACATTAAAAACATTAAAGATTGGTTTTTGGAGTTAAATTTTGATCCTCTTTTGGACAAAACGTTTAATGCGAAAAAGGGCTTCGGAAATCTGCTCAGTGGAGTAAGCATAGGAGCAGCGGACATGGCCTTCGCCGCCGGGTCCAAAGGCAGTACCCGGGACTACAGCTACTTTTTCCTCATGTAGCAGCTGTTCAGCAAACTCTTCCGACCTCAAACCCGTTACTGTTATGTCAGGAAACACATAAAAAGCTCCCAAGGGCTCAAAACAGCTAAGGCCCATTTCCCGAAAACCGTGAACCATAAGGCGTCGGCGACGGTCATATTCCATAATCATTTCTTTTTTGGGGGAATCACCGGATTTAAGCCCTTCCAAAGCTGCAACCTGGGCCATAATCGGGGCGCACATAATGGTGTACTGGTGAATCCTGGTCATGGCCTCAATAATATCGGGATGCCCGCAGGCATAGCCTATTCTCCAGCCTGTCATAGCGTAAGCTTTGGAAAAACCGCTGACATGAATGGTTCTATTGCGCATCAATGGCAAATTGGCAAAAGGTGTATGGTTCCCTTGATAAGTAAGGTCGGAGTAAATCTCGTCGGAAATAATAAGCAGGTCCTTTTCCGAGGCAAAACGGGCTATGGGTAGCAGGTCTTCTCTGGTCATAATAGCCCCGGTCGGGTTGTTAGGGAAGGATAGAACCAAAACCTTGCAGTTAGGAGTATAAGCCATTTGCAGATCTTCCACTTGCAGGCGAAAATCATGTTCGGCCCGTAAAGGAACATAATGGACTTCAGCCCCGCTCATGGCAGCGCAACCGGCATAAGCCACATAGGAAGGATCGGGAATAAGTATAGCATCCCCCGGGGTAAGCAGGGCGCGCATTGTAAGGTCTACGGCTTCGCTGGCTCCTACTGTAATCAGAATTTCATTATCCGGATTATAGTCCAGTCCTTGTTTTCTGGCCATATATTTGGACAATTCCCGTCGGAGTTCGACTAAGCCGGCATTGCTGGTATACATGGTCTGTCCCTGTTCCAGAGAAAAGATGGCCGACTCCGTCATAACCCAAGGGGTAGTGAAATCAGGTTCCCCGACGCCCAGAGAAATAACACCTTCCATACTGGAGGCCAGATCGAAGAACTTTCTTATTCCGGAAGGCTTAAGATTCAAAACTAAAGGCGATAAATAATGCTTCATGGCGTAATCATCAGACGCTGAGGTCTTTCTTCCTCTCCTACGAATTCGACTCCGTCCTGTTTATAACGGCGCATTATAAAGCGTGTGGAGGTAGCTTCGATAACATCAAGAGGGGACAATTTATCAGAAACGAATTGGGCAATTTCGTGCATATTCTTACCCTCGATAATCAGACAAAGATCATAGTCACCGGACACTAAATAAACAGATTTAATCTGGGGGAACTTTAGAAAACGTTGGGCGATTTTATCATACCCCTGGCCGCGCTGGGACAAAAGTTTAAGGTCGATAAGAGCGGTAACCCGTTCTTCTTCTAACAAATCATAGTTAATTAGCGGGCTGTATTTTAAGATTACTTTATCGTTCTCCCATTGCTTTATTTTTTTGCTTATATAGTCCGGAGTCAAGCCTGTCTGGATAGACAGTTCTTCAGGAGTTAAACGGCAGTCCTGGGATAAAACATGAAGGAGCCTGCTATCTTCTTCACTTAGCATACTCACTACCCCTTTCCGTTAATTTCAATATAGTAACGGTTTTTTTGTCCCACTGTTCCTTCTATTTATTGGCTTCCCGGGTGAAATTCAAAAGTCCTCCGGCCAGCAGAATCTTGGCCTGGCGATCAGTAAAATCATGTTGCAAGAGAATGGTTTTGTTTGTACCCTCTATTTTTACAGGAAGGGGTTCGGAGGAAAATATAGCTTGGGTCATGTCTTCAAAAATAAGCTTGCTGTCTGTAGTAATAAGGTCATAATCTTCTTCCCGCTTAAAGGTAAGTGGCAGAATACCAAAGTTAATCAGGTTGGCTTTATGGATGCGGGCGAAGCTTTTGGCCACTACCACTTTGATTCCGAGATACATAGGAACCAAAGCTGCGTGTTCTCTACTCGAACCCTGACCGTAATTATGACCGGCAATGATTACACTTTGCCCTAAAGACTTGGCGCGGGCACTAAAATCTTCGTCAATTTTATTGAACACATATTCAGACATGGCCGGAATATTAGAGCGCAAGGGCAGAATTTTAGCACCAGCCGGCATGATGTCATCTGTAGTTATGTTATTATCCAGTTTGATTACAACAGGAAGTTTTAGCGTATCAGAAAGCTTGGAGGCCACCGGCAGAGGTTTAATGTTCGGGCCACGAACAATTTCCACTTCCGAATCGGAAGGGGGCAGGATCATAGAGTCATCCACCCGGTAATACTCGGGCAGCTCGATTTCCGGATAAGCTCCTAGCGTACGGGGATCCGTAATAGTTCCTGTCAGGGCACTGGCGGCAGCTATTTCCGGGCTGACCAGATAAATGCCGGCATCGATTGTTCCGCTGCGTCCCTTAAAGTTCCGGTTAAAGGTTCTGAGAGAGACGGCTCCGGAAGAAGGAGATTGTCCCATGCCGATGCAGGGCCCGCAAGTAGATTCCAGTATTCTGGCTCCGGCGTCCAAGAGGTCCGTGAGAGCGCCGTTATTGGTGATCATGGTCAGAACCTGGCGAGAACCGGGAGCAATAACCAAGCTGACTTCAGGATTTATGACCTTGCCCTTGAGAATAGCGGCCACGGCCATAAGATCACGGTAGGAAGAATTTGTACAGCTGCCTATAGCAACTTGCTGCACCTTGGTTCCAAGCAATTCAGTAACAGCTACGACGTTGTCCGGCATATGAGGCTTAGCCACCAGTGGCTCCAGAGAAGCTAAATCTATAATTATTTCTTCATCATAGGTGGCATCCGGATCAGCTTGCAGGGGGATATAATCCTGTTCCCTATTTTGAGCTTTTAAAAACAATCTGGTTTGTTCATCACTGGGAAAAATTGAGGTTGTAGCGCCCAGTTCGGCTCCCATGTTGGTAATAGTCGCTCTCTCCGGCACGCTTAAAGTTGCTACTCCCGGGCCGGCGTATTCAAATATTTTGCCCACTCCGCCTTTAACCGAGAGACGACGCAGCATTTCCAGGATTATGTCCTTGGCCGAAACCCAAGGGGACAGTTTACCGGTAAGCCAGACTTTGACAATCTTGGGATCATTGATATAGAATTCGCCGCCGCCCATAGCTACGGCTACATCAAGGCCTCCGGCTCCCATGGCCAGCATGCCTATGCCGCCGCCGGTTGGTGTATGGCTGTCAGATCCAAGCAGAGTTTGGCCTGGTTTACCGAATCTTTCCAGATGAACCTGATGGCAGATGCCATTGCCGGGACGGGAAAAGTAAACACCGAAACGGGAAGCGCAACTTTGCAGGAAGGCGTGATCGTCGGCATTTTCAAACCCTGTCTGCAGAGTATTATGGTCAATATAACTTACGGATAAATCCGTTTTAACCTTTGGAATACCCATGGCTTCAAACTGAAGATAGGCCATAGTTCCGGTTGCATCTTGAGTTAAAGTTTGGTCAATTTTAAGGCCGATTTCTCCGCCGGAACCAACTTTACCGGATTTAAGATGGCTGTTTAGTATTTTTTGCGTAAGATTAAGTCCCATAAGTTAGTCCTCCTCTACTTTATCTAATTAATGTACCAAAAAAGCGGTTATTCATCCACAAAAAATAAATATGTATACATAATATCTATAAACAGTTAAGAATACAAGGAGGGGAGTTAATTCAGAATTCCTTATTTCATAAGGATTCCCGTAAATTAATATACTTTTAAGGTTTTTCAGGTTATAATATATGACAAATTTGACTTTAAGTATGCAAAATAAGAAAAAAACTACTATAGAGAATGCCACATGATGAAAAAAAGACTTAATATTGTTTTGGTTGAGCCTGAGATTCCGCCTAACACAGGTAATATCGCCAGGCTATGCGCGGCAATCGGTGCTAACTTGCATCTGGTAAAACCTCTTGGTTTTAGTATAGACGACAAGCATCTAAAAAGAGCAGGACTTGATTATTGGCACCTTTTAAATGTTTATATCTACGAGAATTTTCTGGATTTTGAAGAAAAAAACCCTGATGGCGAGAGGTTTCTAGCGACCACCAAAGCCAGCCGTTTTTATACGGAGGTAAAATATTCTCAGGGCTGTTACCTGGTATTTGGCAAAGAGACCAAAGGGCTTAGTGATGATATCAGAAATCGTTATCCTGATAAGCAAATACGCCTGCCCATGAAAGCTGAAGCCAGGTCGCTTAATCTGTCTAATTCTGTAGCCATAATGGCTTATGAGGCGCTGAGACAGTTTGGCTTTCCTGATCTATGCTAAATGGAATGGATATTGGGAGGATAGAAATGATTCCATATATACTTACTTTTTTTCTGGCAGCGATTTTTGCCTTGTTCTTAACTCCCGTTGCAATAAAGTTAGCGGATAAATGGGGCATTATGGATTACCCTGGAGACAGGAGAATTCATAAGCTGCCTGTACCCAGACTGGGCGGAGCGGCAATCTACTTTTCTTTTTGGCTGGTTGTTTTATTAAATATGATTTTAAATGAAGCGTTTAACAACGATGGCCATAGAATTATACTGGGCTTATTTATTGGCAGCACTATACTTTTTGCTGTCGGTATTGTAGACGATATTAAAGGGGTACGCCCGCGCTATAAGTTTTTGTGGCAGTTGCTTACGGCCATTATTCCCTTATTGTTTGGGCTTCCCGTTCCTTATGACGTTACGCTGCCGTTAATAGGAACTATTCATTTTGGCTTCTTTGGTTACTTGTTTGTTGTGTTGTGGATTGTTGGACTTGTCAATACCGTTAATATTTCTGACGGACTGGATGGTTTAGCGGCCGGGATTTGTTTTTTTGCTTCTCTTATTCTATTTTGGTCAGCAAAACAGATCGGGATGTTAACAGCGTCGTTTATGATGCTGGCCTTAGCGGGAGTAGCCTTTGGGTTTCTCTTTTATAACTATAATCCGGCCAAGATTTTTATGGGCGACTCGGGCAGCATGTTTTTAGGTTACATTATTGGTGTGGTATCAATCTGGGGACTACTGAAGACTGCCGCTGTTATAGGACTGGTCGTCCCTCTGCTGGTAATGGGCATGCCCATTATGGACTTGGTTTTTGCTATTATAAGAAGGAGTTGGAAAGGCGTTTCTATTGTCAGAGCGGATAGAGGGCATTTGCATCATCGGTTATTAGATGTCGGCCTGACTCAGCGCCAAGCAGTATTAGTTCTTTATTCCATAAGCTTTGTTTTTGGTTTGGCCGCAATTTTATGCAGGTACGAATTATGGTATGTGGCCCTGATATTGATTCTTATCAATTTGGGAATAATATTAAGCATTGTGTTTCGTAAATTTAATCTACCTAATTCCAGACGCAAAAAACGATCTAACATAAAAAAGGAATATTCTGTTCAGAAAAGATAAGGATTGCTATTAATAAAGATATCTTGCAAATTGCAGGATATTTTTTTCTTTATACGGGAAAAATACTAGCGGGTGATTAAAATGACAAAACAAATGGCAAATCTAAAAGCCAGGCAGAAAACTATCAGGGAGTGTACGCATAGTTGTATTTTTGCTATTGACGGAGTTTGCCGTCTGGAGTATACGCGTGATCTCAAACAGCCGGAATGCCCTTATAAAGAAGGCAACCAAGCAGTTACTACGGTTTTATAATACTTTAAGTAAATATTTTAAAAACCATTTAAAAATGATTTTAAAATACATTCTATCAGGAAATTCTTCAAGGAGGGTTACTTATCAGTAAACGGCAAGAACAAATGGCTGAAAAAAATAAACAAGTGAATGAAGATAAAACAAAACAAAGAAAAAAAGATAAAAGCAGAGATAATTTTATTGAAGATTTAAAAATGGAAATCGCTTCGGAATTGGGCCTTGTTAATGAAATTCGGGAGAAAGGCTGGGATGGTTTAAGTTCCAGAGATTCTGGCAGAATTGGGGGGAAATTGGCTCAACGCCTGAAAAAATTGATGAAATAAGGATAAAAACAAGGGAATAAAGCTAGATAGTAAGCAAATTACGCTATAAAGACAGAAAATAGTCTTAAGCCCCACCTTATGATATAATTAGAAAAAAACAGGTGGGGTATTTTTTTTCTATGACTAAACATCAGCAAATACTTTGTTTTATAGAAAACTTGGCTGTCGGCAGTAAGGTTTCGGTGCGCTTTATAGCCAGAGAATTAGATGTCAGTGAAGGTACGGCTTACCGGGCTATTAAAGAAGCAGAAAATAAGGGTTTAGTCCGGTCAATTCCTAAAGTCGGGACTTTGAGGATTGAAGGAGTTAAGGAAAGACAGATAGAGGACTTAACGCTGCGCGAAGTCAGCCAGATTGTGGAAGGTATTATTATTAGCGGGGAGAGTAGGCTAGACGAACGGCCTAATAAGTTTATTATTGCCGCTATGGAATTAAAAAACCTGGAAAGATATTTGGAAGAAGATTCTTTGTGCATTGTGGGAAACCGAACCGATGCTCAGAAGCTGGCCTTGGAAAAACGAGTTCCGCTTCTCATCACCGGAGGGTTTGAACCTTCAGCGGAGATTATTGAGCTAGCTAGGAAAACGGGTACAGTAATTATCAGTTCTCCTTATGATACCTTTGTGGTTACTACCCTTATCAATAGAGCAATTTTTGATCGCTTGATTGATAAAGACCTCTTGCTGGTAGAGGATATTATGGCTCGGGATGTGAAATATTTAGCCCAGGATGCTACTGTTGCCGATTGGCATAAACTAGCCCATGAGACAGGGCATAGCCGCTTCCCGGTTGTGGATGAACAGTTAAATGTTTTGGGAATGGTGACCGCTGTGGATGTGGCAGGGGCTGATCAAGAGGTAATTATTTCTCAGATTATGAACACTCACCCTTTTATAGTGGGGCGTGAGGATTCTGTAACTCATACCTCCCGCAAGATGGTTTGGGAGGGTTGGGAAATTGCCGCCGTGGTTGAAAACGGTAAACTCATCGGCATTGTCAGCCTTCAGGATATGCTTGAGGCTTTTCAACAAGTCCAGAAACAGCCTCAGTTTGGGGAAACGGTGGATAATCTGGTTTTAAGCGGATTTAGGTATGTGGACGAATCAGAACATCTGACTATTCGTGGAGAAATTACGCAATTTATGGCCAATGATTTCGGATCTGCCAGCTGCGGTAATCTGGTGACCTTAATGAATATGACCGGCTATGTAGCCTTGCGCAAAAAATATAGGCTTGATGCCATTACGGAAAATTTTTCTTTTTACCAGCTTCACCCGGTGCCTGTTGGTACCGAGATTAAAATTACGGCTAAATTGCTCTTGGTGACCAAAAAAAACTGTACTATAGAAATTGAAGTGTATAATGACCAGGGGGTACTGGTAAAAGGCCTGATGACTGCCAGGATGGGGGAAAACAAGTAATATTATGTTTACACACTTGCATGTGCATAGCGAATATAGTCTTTTAGATGGTGCTGCCAGGATAAATGAGCTGGTGAAAAGAGCCACTGAGCTGGAAATGCCGGCCCTGGCCATTACGGACCATGGTGCTATGTACGGGGTTGTTGACTTTTATAAAGCCTGCCGCCAAGCGGGTATTAAGCCTATTATCGGCTGTGAAATATATATGGCTCTGGGGAAGAGAACGGAGCGGGTCTTGGGAAAAGAGGATAGGAATAATCATTTGGTTTTATTGGCGGAAACAGCCGAAGGCTACCGCAATTTAGTGCAAATAGTTTCCCAAGCCTATATCGATGGTTTCTATTATAAGCCCAGAGCGGATAAAGAACTTTTGCAAGCCAATAGTAAGGGTTTAATTGCCCTGAGTGCTTGTTTGGCCGGTGAAATACCCGAATGTTTGTTGCAAGATAATTTTGAGCGGGCCAGAGCTTCAGCTTTAGAATTCAAGGAGATCTTCGGCAAGCATAATTTCTTTTTGGAGCTACAGGATCATGGCTTAAGTGCTCAAAGAAAAGTAAATGCCGGCTTGTGGAAGATACATGAGGAAACCGGCATACCTTTAGTGGCAACTAATGATGTGCATTATACAAAAAAAGACAATGCTTTTATCCAGGACGTATTGCTCTGTATTCAAATGGGTAAAACCCTGTCCGATACTTCCAGAATGAGCTTCGAAAGCCAAGAGTACTATCTTAAAAGCCAAGAAGAAATGAACCTTATATTTGGTGAACATCCGGAAGTCTTACATATAAGCGGTGAAATTGCCGACAGGTGCAATGTGGACTTTACTTTTGGCCGGCATTACCTGCCCGTTTATGAAGTGCCTGAAGGCTATGGTCTAGATGAATATTTACACAAATTATGCTGGGAAGCTTTTCCGAAACTATACCCTCAGGCTAGGGATACGGAAAGGCAGAGACTGGCTTATGAATTAGAAGTAATTACCCAGACCGGTTTTGCCGGCTACTTTTTGATTGTAGCTGATTTCTGCCGTTTTGCCCGGGAAAACGGGGTGGCAGTAGGTCCCGGCCGGGGATCGGCCGCGGCCAGTATGGTGGCTTATCTTTTGGGTATAACCTCTGTGGAGCCCCTGCGCCATAATTTGCTGTTCGAAAGATTCCTGAACCCGGAAAGAATATCCATGCCTGATATTGATATAGATTTCGATCCCGAAGGCCGGGAGAAAGTTATTAAATATGTAACGGAAAAGTATGGACAAGATAAAGTCTGCCAAATTATTACTTTTGGGACCATGGGAGCTAAGGCTGTGCTCCGGGATGTGGGTCGAGTCTTAGACATTCCCCTTAGTAAAGTTGACCGGGTAGCCAAGGCAGTGCCCTTTGAATTGGGCATGACCTTGGAGAGGGCTCTGGCCATATCTTCAGACTTGCAAAAACTGGTGCAGGAGGAAGATATTAAAAACCTTTATGAGATAGCCAAATCTTTGGAGGGAATGCCCAGGCATGCTTCTACCCATGCCGCAGGGGTGGTTATTGCCAGAGAACCGCTAACCAATTATTTACCCTTACAAAAAACTACGGAAGGTTTTTTAATGGCCCAGTTTCCGATGAAAACCGTGGAGGAAATCGGCCTATTGAAAATGGATTTTCTGGGCTTAAGAAACCTGACTATTATTACTAAAACTTTGGAAAAAATAAAACTGGTCAGGGGCCTAGAGTTGGACATTGATAATCTGCCCCTGGATGATAAAGCTACCTATGATCTACTGGCCGAGGGTAACAGCACCGGGGTTTTTCAGCTGGAGAG
>JAAYOJ010000161.1 GCA_012520405.1 Peptococcaceae bacterium | reverse complement strand
CACCGTTGGCCGCAATCCGGTCAGCGCCGACAATAACCATATCTACCTTTCCTTGTTGCATAAGATAACCGGCGGTGCTGTCTGTAATCAGGGTATGAGGAATTCCTTCCTGCAACATTTCCCAGACGGTAAGCCTTGCTCCCTGAAGGAACGGCCTGGTTTCATCTACATAAACGTGGATTTTTTTCCCGTCCTTAAATGCTTGCCTAATAACTCCCAAAGCAGTCCCGTATTCCACCGTAGCCAGGGAACCGGCATTACAGTGGGTTAAAATATTAGCTTTTTCAGGAACTATGGTATTGCCGAATTCGCCGATAAGTCTATTCATCCTGCGGTCAGCCTCGGCTATGGAATTGGCTTCAGCCAGCAAGGCCTCTTTAATATCTTCAAGATTAAGATTTTGAACCTCCCGTAATTTAACTTCCATTTTATGCAGAGCCCAGGTGAGATTCACCGCTGTCGGACGCGTAGATTGCAAAGTGGTTAGCACTTCTTTCATGTACTCCGGAAAATTTTCTTTTTCCCCTTCAAATTTAAGGGCTCCTAACACATATCCATAGGCTGCAGAGACCCCGATTGCAGGAGCTCCACGTACTTCCATATTTTTTATTGCTTCAGCCACTTCTAAATAAGAACGGGCTTCACGATATTTTTCCTCAAAGGGTATTTTAGTCTGATCAAGCAGCAGCAAATGGTCGCCCTGCCACTCAAGAGCTTTCATCATTGTATCCGCCTTTCTAAAATAAGCCTGCTTCCTTATTAGCAGTTGCACAGGCACATTTCTGATTGCTTGCCTGATTGCGGCAAGTAATCTCTACCAACTTTGCTATTGTTTCTCCCAATATGTTCATAGTAGCGATAACTTCGGCATGTGTCAACGGCTCCTCTGAAATTCCGGCAGCCTGATTTGTTATCAGGGCTATAGAAGCATAACATAAACCTAACTCTCTGGCTAGTACTACTTCGGGAACTCCAGTCATGCCCACAACCTGTCCTCCCAGCATTCTGAACATGCGAATCTCCGCAGGAGTTTCAAAGCGAGGACCTTCGGTACAGACATAAACACCACCGTGGTGGATTTTCAAGCCAAGCTTCTCTGCGCCGACCAGAATTTCCTGACGCAAAGCCGGACAGTAGGGTTCGGAAACATCGACATGGAGAACTCCATGTTCCCCGCCTTCATAAAACGTTAAAGGACGGTTCTTGGTAAAATCAAGAAACTGATCAACTAAAACAAGGTCTCCGGTTTTAAACTCACTGACAATGGAACCAACCGCTCCCGTAGCCAAAATCTTTTTAACTCCAATTTCTTTCAGAGCCCAAATATTCCCCCTGTAGTTTATGGCATGGGGAGGTACAGTGTGATTTTGGCCATGTCTCCTGAGAAAGACCATATCCACATTACCCAGGCGCCCGGTTTCCATATTAACTGGGCCGTAGGGCGTATCAACCCTGATAGCCGATTTGTCGGTTAAAACAAGTTTTTCTACGCCGGTACCGCCGATTAATGCATAGTGCAATCCACTCACTCCCGATTCTAATTATACAAACAAGGCTTCGGCAAACTCCTGGGGTTCGAAAGCTTTAAGATCGTCAATTCCTTCCCCGATGCCGATTAGTTTGACCGGTACCCTTGTTTCGCCTTGGATTCCTATAACCACCCCACCTTTAGCCGTACCATCCAGTTTGGTTAAAACTATGCCGGAAACATTAGCGACTTCCTGAAATAATTTCACTTGCTGAATAGCGTTTTGACCGGTGGTAGCATCCAAAACCAACAGAACCTCATGGGGGGCATCCGCTATCTCACGTTCCACAACTCTTTTGATTTTAGCCAGCTCGTTCATTAAATTAACTTTATTATGCAGCCTGCCCGCAGTATCGATCAATAAAAAATCTACAGCTCTTGATTTAGCTGCCTGAACAGCATCATAAACAACAGCAGCGGGATCCGCACCTTCGGTTTGTTTAATCACTTCCGCGCCGGCTCGTTCACCCCAAACCTCAAGCTGCTCAATGGCAGCCGCCCGGAAAGTGTCTCCGGCAGCCAATAACACTTTTTTACCGCCTTCCTGAAGGTGTTTGGCCAGTTTGCCGATTGTTGTAGTCTTGCCAACCCCGTTTACCCCTACAATTAAATAAACCGTCGGTTTAGAGTCCGATAATCTTAATTCACTTTTTTCGCCTAACTTTCCTGTTATTTGTTCTTTCATAACTTCTTGCAAATCCTTGGGATCGCTGATTTTTCTTTCTTTTACCGTCTCACGCAGCATCTCTACCAGCTCTAAAGAAGTAGAGACCCCGACATCGGCTTGAATAAGTATTTCTTCAAGTTCTTCATAAAGATCATCATCAATTTTAGAGGCTCCGGTAAAGACCTGTTCAATTCTATCTACCAAGCCTTGGCGGGTCTTAGAAAGTTTGTCCTTAAGTTTACCAAAAATTCCTGCCATTTTGTTTCTCCTTTTATTCCGTTTTAGCTATAATGCTTTTTGATTAAGCAATCTCGTGCTCCAGCCGGTCCATTTCTACTGTTAAGAGCTTGGATACTCCGGACTCTTCCATGGTTATGCCATACAGCCTGTCTGCGGATTCCATAGTACCTCGCCGGTGGGATATAAGTATAAACTGAGTTTGATGAGAAAGTGTCCTCAAGTAATTCACAAATCGTTTTACATTGGCATCATCTAAAGCAGCCTCGATCTCATCCAAAAGACAGAAAGGGCTTGGCTTGACTTTTAAGAAAGCAAACAGCAAGGCAATGGCCGTAAAAGCACGTTCTCCACCGGATAAAAGCGATAATAATTGGGCTTTTTTTCCCGGAGGCTGAGCGATAATATTAACACCGGTTTCCAGCAAATTATCCGGATCGTCAAGCTGGAGTTCGGCATGACCGCCGTTAAAAAGCTGGTTAAAAACTTGACTAAAGGCTGCATTGACATCCTTAAACCCTTGCCGGAAACGTTTGATCATACTCTCATCTAATTCATTGATTAAGCCATATAAAGAATCCGCTGCAGCAACTAAATCGCTTTTTTGAGAGCTTAAAAACTCATAACGCTCACATAACTGAGGGTATTCTTCCAGCGCGGCATAGTTTACCGGTCCCAGTTCTTCAATCTTGGCTCTTAAATCATTGATTGTAGCTTGCAAGACCTCTTTTTTATCTTGGCTTTGATAGGCCAGAGCTTGTTCCCAGCTAAGGTTAAACTCCTCCTCAAGCCTTAAGCAGCCTGTTTCCCATTCCGCTTGGAGACGGGCAATTCGTAATTCATTTTGATGAAGTTGCTGCTCTCTTTCCTTAACCTTCCTATATTGAAGCTTAATCCCTTCTTCCAGACGGATATTTTTGGAGTTTAACTCCTCTCTTAGGGTGCGCATTTCAATTAGTTTATATTTTTTAGCGTTTAGTTCCGTTATGATTTTCTGGAGCTTGCTTTCCATTTCTTCCTGCTTTTGATTCAGCATGGTCACATTTTGCTTAAGAGTATTGTTTTCAGCCTTTTTTTCCTGGCATAAATCAATATTATTTTGCAGATTTTCCTTTTCTTCCATGCGCAGTTGTTTTACCTGATTATGTTCCTGTTCCTTTCTGGCTGCTTCTACTTTGGCAGCGGTTATTCTTTCCTTAAGCCCTTCCACTTGATTGTCGGCTTGTTCTAAAGCTATCTCCAGATTTTTCTGTTCTCTTTGAAGATTTTCAATTTTAGCTACGGTAAGTTCAATTTCTTTTTTACGCTCGGTTATTTTAGCATCCAGAGTCGAGTTTTGATTCCGGATATCAGCTAAATCAAACTCAATTATTTTAAGGGCTTCCTCCCAGCGAGCCAGTTTTTCTTGAGTATATTTTCTATCTACAAGCTTTATGCTTTTCTTCTCGTGGCAAGATTTAATTTGCAGTTCCAGATTTCTTCTAAGATCTTTTAATTCTTCCAGTTCCTTATAGCCTATAATTGATTCCTGTTTTTGCTTCTCATATTTTACTTTCAGCTCGTTTATTTTGCTTGTTAAATCTTCGATTGTTCTTGCTCTGCTTAACAGACCACTTCCCTGGCCCTTGCTACTACCGCCGGTTAGAGATCCTCCGGGATTAACCTGGTCTCCTTGCAGGGTTACGATCCGAAAGCGGTAATCAGTGGTTTTAGCCAGTTCGATTGCCGCATCTAAATTCTCGGTAATAACAATATTACCCAACAGAAATTCCATTACCGCTTGAAAGCGAGGGTCGAAAGTAATCAAATCCACAGCCAGGCCCAATACGCCTTTTTTCCGGAGAACACCGGTCGCCAGAGACAGTTTGCGGCCTTTGATAGATTCTAAGGGCAGAAAAGTTGCCCTGCCGCTGCTGTTGCGCTTAAGGTAGGCTATGCACTTTTGAGCATCTTCAATTCTATCCACGATAATATTCTGTAAGGCCGGTCCTAAGGCGGTTTCTATTGCTAATTCATATTTAGCCTCAACTTCAAGGTTTTCGGCAGTTGTTCCATACACTTGGCGGCAATTAAGTTTACCCTTACGGAAAGCAAGAATTGTTTCCCGAACTCCCTTATAATAACCTTCCATGTTATCTTCTAAATTCTGCAGTGCTTGCCGCCTGGCCCGAGCCTGGTCTAACTCACGAAGCAAAGTTTGCATACTTTCTTCTATTTCTCGCTGTTTTCCCTTTTTTAAGTAAATCGCTTGTTTGTTATCAGTTGCTCTTTGCTCCAAGCCGGTTATAAGACGCTCGATCTCCAGTATTTCTTTATTTTGCTGTTCAATTTGTTGTATAAATTCAAGTTTTTCCTGTTGTTTTACTGTAGACTCTTCTGTTCTTTGGGTTTCCTGTTTAGCCAGGGTTTCCTTTTGCTGTTCTAACTCAACCAGCTCATTGGTCAGCTTACTCTTTAAAGAAAGCTCCTGGAAAATTTCCGTTTTATATTCTTCCAGTCTATGCCCTCCGCTTAATTCGCGCAGTTCAAGCAGTTCTTGTTCCATCTTTTCCAGGTAAGTTGAAGTCTGAGCTAGGTCCTTCTGCAAATCAGCTTCTCTCACTGTTAAGCTATTATACTTATCCCTGGAAGCGGCGATTTTCTCTTCAGCCAGAACTATCTCCTTGCCCAGTCTCACCATCTGTTCCTGCGTGTAGTTTTGTCTTTCTTTGATTAAAGATATTTCATGGTTATTCTCTTGAACGCTGTTTTCCAGAGTATGAACATTTCCCTGCAGCTTTTCCAGCTGTTCATCAAGCTGGTTAAGCTCATATTTAGCGTGCATATGTATGCTTTCATCTTCAGCAATCTTAGTATTGAGGGTTGCTAATTCCTCATTTACCCTGTGCAAATTGTCCTGTTCTTTTTTTAATTTATTTTCGTTACCGGCCAGGTCATTCACAATGAGCTTGATTTCAGTCTCTTCCAGGCGGGATTTTAGCTCTTTGCTGATTTTGGCTTTCTCCGCCTGTTCAGCCAAAGGTTCCAATCTATTACTAACCTCGCTAATAATATCACTTAAGCGATCGATATTTTGCTTTGTATCTTCGAGTTTATTCAGGGTTTCTTTCTTTCTCAGACGGAATTTGCTAATACCGGCTACTTCTTCAATCAATAGTCGGCGTTCTTCGGATTTAAGATTTAGTATTTCCTCCACCCGTCCCTGGCCGATAATAGAAAATCCTCCTTTACCGGAACCGGTATCCAAAAATAATTCCTGAATATCTTTCAAACGACAAGGTGTTTTATTGATCAGGAATTGTCCCTCACCGTCTCGAAATACCCGGCGGGTAATGACAACTTCTTCATAAGCAAGCGGAAACAAGCCTTTGCTGTTATCAAAGACTAAAGATACCTCGGCCATGCCCACAGGTTTTCTGCTTGAACTTCCTGCGAAGATAATATCCTCCATTTTGCTACCTCGCAGGCTCTTAGCACTCTGTTCCCCTAAAACCCAACGCACGGCATCGGCAGCATTACTTTTGCCACTGCCGTTAGGTCCGACAATAACACATAATCCCGGCTGTAAATCCAGCTTTATCTTATCGGCAAAGGATTTAAACCCTTGGATATGAATACTTTTAAGAAAAACCCCTTGGTTGGCGCCTTCTGTCACGCGTCTTGCACCCCCCATTGCTCTAAAGCAAAACCTGCCGCTTGTTGTTCAGCTTCTTTTTTTGTTCTGCCGGTGCCAATTCCTTTTAGCTCTCCTTGGATATAAACTCCGGCTTTAAAAATCTTATCATGATCGGGGCCGGTCTCTTCCAAAATATTATAAGCCACTGCCAGTTCTTGCTTTTGAGCCTTTTCCTGTAGCATAGTTTTAAAATCTCCATAATTTCCTTTATCCAGTTCTTTTATCTCCGGGACAAACATATCAAGAATAAATTTACGGACTTTTTCAAAACCATACTGCAGATAAATAGCCCCGATAATTGCTTCCAAGGCATCTGCAATTATAGAAGGCCTCTCTCTTCCTCCATTTAATTGCTCTCCTTTTCCCAGGAAAAGTGCTTTTCCCAGCTCAATATTTTTCCCTTTACGGGCCAAAGTTGTTTCGTTAACCACTGCTGCCCGCATTTTAGTTAATTCGCCCTCAGGTTTATGGGGATAGTTAAGATAAAGATACTCCCCTATCACAAAGTCGAGAATAGCATCCCCCAAGAATTCCAGTCTTTGGTTATTCTCCACGCCTGACAGCGGATTCTCAAAGGTGTAAGAAGGATGAGTAAGAGCCTGAATTATCAGGTTGTTTTCAGAATTTTCAAAGCCGATTCTTTTCATTAATAAATCTACTTCGGCCTTCCCATGAAGCAAATCTTGTTTTACGGAAAAACGGTATTTCTTTTTGCGCAAGCTTTAACCCCCATAGTTCTGCTATATATTTAAGAATTTAGAAGTCAGGAATTTTCATGAATACTTGACTCTTGTTCTTGTATTCTGACTTTTGACTCCTGACTTCTTATAAAGGTTTCAATAATTAAGGACTACTGATTATCCTTGATATACTTAACTATATCATCAATAGTCTGAATGTTTTCCACCTCTTCATCGGCAATATCAATGTTAAACTCTTCCTCCAAGGCCATAATCAATTCTACAATGTCCAGAGAATCAGCATCTAGGGCTTGAAAAGTAGTAGTCGGTGTAACATCATCTTCTTCAACTCCCAGCTGGTCTACAACAATAGCCTTAACTTTTTCATAAATGTCCATTATATGCCACCCCCTCTCCGCAGAAATATTACTAAGTTTCCAGAGTATCTTACCATATTATCCTAAAGTATTACATCTTTTATTCAGAATTGTACCAGTATTTATCAAGGCAAGCAACTTTAGCCTATTATGTTTTATTATAATTAGATTATTTCCAAACTGTTATTAATTTTTTCCGGAATGTTTATTTCCACGCACTCTTTGGCTACCCTTACCGCATTAAAAATCGCTTTGGCTTTAGAGCTACCGTGGCAAATAATGCTTGTTCCGTTAACCCCCAGCAAAGGAGCACCGCCATATTCTGAATAATCCAGAGTCTGAGCTATTTCTTTTAAACCGGGCTTTATAAGCATTGCTCCTATTTTTCTGGGGGTGTTTGAAGTAATTTTTTCTTTTATTAATTCGAACAAAGAAGAGGCCATACCTTCAATGGTTTTAAGCACAATATTGCCCACATAGGCATCACAGACAATTACATCGGCCATTCCATAGGGAATGTCACGTCCTTCTATATTACCTATAAAATTAAACGGAGCTTCTTTAAATAAGTCGTAGGCTGCCCGCACCAGTTCATTGCCTTTCCCTTCCTCACTGCCAATATTGAGGAGAGCCACTTTAGGATTTTCAAGGCCTAGAATTTGTTCTGCATATATGCTGCCCATAATTCCGTATTGAAGGAGGTTTTCGGGTTTGGCATCGGGATTAGCGCCAACATCGAGCAGCAGCTTACCTTTTTTAAGAGTAGGTAATACCGTGGCTATAGCCGGGCGGTTAATTCCTTTTATCCTGCCTAATACCAGTAACGCTGCCGCCATTTGAGCTCCTGTACTGCCTGCGGATACCAAGGCCTGAGCATAACCCTCTTTAACCAGTCTGGTAGCCACAACAATCGAAGCATCCTTTTTTTTCTTAATAGCTGCCGCCGGTTGTTCATCCATGGTAATTACTTCGCTAGCTTCATAGATTTCCATATTTGTTTTTAAAGTGTTTCCCGGGGCGTGCTCTAAAATTTTGTCCTTTTGTCCCACAAGAATAATATGTAATTCAGGATATGCTTCAGCGGCTCTAAAAGCGCCTTGTACTATTTCGGCCGGAGCATAATCCCCGCCCATAGCATCCAGTGCGATTTTCATATTTTTCTACCTCCTTAATACAAAAAGCTGTGACTAACATCAAGTCAACAGCTTTTGCTACAATGTATGGACTCCTCTACTCACCCATGGGAATTACTTCTCTGCCCTTGTAATAACCGCAGCTTGCACAAATATGATGCTGAAGCTTTTGTTTATGGCATTGGGGACATTCCACAAGGTTAGGTGCGGAGATCTTTTGTGTTGCTCTACGCATACGAACTCTTGATTTGGATTGTTTATTTTGTTGAACACCCATTTATTTCACTCCCTTATTCCATTTAGATAATATCGCGAGACGCGGATCAATATCACTGTCTACGCAGGTGCATGAATTCAAATTGAGATCTGTTCCACATTGAGGACATAGGCCTTGGCAGGAGTCAGAACAGATGAAGCGCATCGGCAAATGAAGCAAAATGTGTTCTTGAATACGCTCATCTATGCTAAATTCATCTTTGTCAAAAACAAAAGCATCATTCTCATCATGGCTTTCCACATAATACTTTGCCGGAATAAACTCATCCTCAAAATCGAAATTCATTTGATAGGTAAAGCTTTTAAGACACTTAGAACACAACACCTCAAGCCCACCGTTGATCTTACCCTCAACGAACAGAGATTTACCGGTATTATTAACAGTCAGGTGAACCTCAATTGGAGACTGAAAAAAATACTTGCTCTCACCTAATTGCAGAGGTGGGAAGTCTTCACGAAAAAAGAAGTTTTCCGTACCCCCTACTATTCGTCTCAGTCCAGCAACATTTAGCTTCACCGGCAATCACCTCAATATACAACAACTGTAATTATAGATATCCCCCTTTTTTTTGTCAAGAAAATACTTAGTCCGTAATTGAAGATTACTGACCGGCCACTATTTCTTCCGTATCCAAAGCAATCATAAGTTCCTCATTGGTGGGAATTACCAGCACTCTGCATTTTGCTTCCGGATTGGAGATATCAATTTCTTGACCACGGGCATTTTTATTTTTCTCGTCATCCAGGCTAACCCCAAGATAGGATAAAGTATTGCAGATACTTTCACGCATTGTGGGTGAATTTTCACCTACCCCGGCTGTAAAGACAATAGCGTCTACACCGTCGAGAATAGCGGCATAAGAACCGATATATTTTTTAACATCATGGGCAAACACATCCAAAGCCAATTGGGCCCGGTAGTTACCGGCTTGAGCAGCTTGCTCAAGATCCCGGAAATCGCTGCTTACCCCGGAGACACCTAAGACGCCGCTTTTTTTGTTAAGCAGATCATTGGCTTGTTGAGCGGTCAGACCTTCTTTGTCAATAATGTAGGAAACAATAGTAGGATCAATATCGCCGGATCTGGTGCCCATCATTAAACCTTCCAAGGGAGTCAGCCCCATAGAAGTATCTACACATTTTCCACCGCTCACTGCTGCAATAGAAGAACCATTCCCCAAGTGACAGGTTATGATTTTCAAATCGGCTATATCTTTATTGAGCAGCGCAGCAGCCCTTTGGCTTACATATTTATGGGAAGTGCCATGGAAGCCATAACGGCGGATATGATATTTCTCATATAATTCGTAGGGAATACCATAAATATAAGACTCAGCGGGCATAGTTTGATGGAAAGCGGTATCAAAAACAGCAACCTGGGGAGTCTCCGGCATCAATTTTTCGCAAGCCAA
The DNA here is from genome assembly GCA_012520405.1 of Peptococcaceae bacterium. Taxonomy (GTDB): domain Bacteria; phylum Bacillota; class Desulfitobacteriia; order Desulfitobacteriales; family Syntrophobotulaceae; genus JAAYMU01. Next base: position 1,927 of record JAAYOJ010000161.1, on the reverse strand, counting down.
GATTCCGGCCATGTTAGCTGGATTATGTAACGGGCTAAGCTCGATGCAATCCGTTATAATCTTTTTCACTCCTTCATCAACCAGTACTGAGGCAGAAAACTTTTCTCCTCCATGCACAACTCTATGACCTACGGCATCGATTTCATTCAAAGATTTAATAACCCCATGCTCTGGATGTAATATGGCATCCAAAACTACTTGGATAGCCGCTACATGGTCTGGTAAATCAGTCTCAATCACTACCTTTTCCTTATCTGCAGGCCGATGATTCAAAACAGATCCTGGGATACCAATTCTTTCAACCAGACCTTTGGCAATAGGTACTTTTGTATTCATGTCCATCAATTGATACTTTAGTGATGAACTTCCACAGTTAATAATAAGAATTTTCATTAGAAAACGCTCCCTTTCTTTTTATCCCTTTAATTTAGAATTAGTAATATTCTTCTGAATAGGACAAATCAAAATCCGATTTTAGTCTAACACATTTTATATAAAAATAAAATAATATGGCGAATTTACGTAATCTTTAGAATTCATAGCTTCCTTGTTCATATATATTAACTATATCTATTTTTGCCAAACATAAATGATTAGAAACAGGCAGGTGGTAGGGTGTCAGCCTTTTTCAAAGTATTTCCCTTTTTGCTCTTAATCTCAGTTATGTTTATCTATCCTCAGGAAGTGCTCTCCTCAGCCTCAGTGGGCATAAACCTTTGGGCAAACTATGTTTTGCCGGCCTTACTACCTTTCTTTATTATCTCCGATCTATTAATGAAACAAGGTTTTATCCATTTTCTGGGGGTTATGCTTGAACCTCTAATGCGTCCTCTTTTCCGTCTCCCGGGTAAAGCATCATTTATTATTGCCATGACTCATACTTCAGGCATCCCTATAGGAGCTATTCTTACCTGCAAAATGCGCCAAGCAGGAGAATTAACAAAATATGAAGGAGAAAGATTGCTGGCTTTTACCAGCAATCCCAGTCCGGGATTCATGTTTGGCGCAGTTGCATCCGGCATGTTAGGCAATCCAGCTTTGGGAATTATTATCGCCGGATCGGTCTATATAGCAAATATTATTGTCGGCCTGCTCTTTCGCTTCTATGGACCACATGAGTCTCATCAAAGCAAATATAGTTTTTCTTTACACCAGGCCTGGCGGGAAATGGAGGCCATCCAGAAAAAAAACAAAAAACCGCTTGGCGATATGTTAGCGGAAGCAATACGAGAAAGCCTCTCCACAATGCTCTTGGTTGGAGGATTTATTGTTTTATTTTCAGTAATAACCCATATGCTCAACGTCTTGCCCATAGCTTCAAAATTAGCTCATGGGATTTCTCTTCTAACATCAGGAAAAATCCCCCCTACGGGCGGGAACGCCCTGATCCAAGGTTTTTTAGAAACAACCTTGGGCTGTAAAGCTGCCGTTTCCGGTTTTTCTTCTCTCCATCTTCAAATAGGGGTGATAGCTTTTATGCTTGGTTGGGGAGGATTATCGGTATTTGCCCAAGTAGCCAGTTTCACCTCATCAACCGATTTACGCTTTCTGCCATTTGTGTTGGGAAGGATTCTTCATGCCTTCTTAGCTATTGTTTTCAGTCAAATCTTACTGTACTGGACAGTGCTTCCCACCATGCTGCCGATAAGGTTAGGCAATTTACCGCTCTGGCTTTATTCCTTGCAGTGGAGCACGGTATATTTTGCTTTCTTGCTTTTACTATTAGTAGTTTGTGCTCTGTTTTCTATGTTTTGGTTTCAGAGCAGCAGAAGATAAAAGCTATTCTTCAGCGTCATCATCCTCATTGTCATCCCAACGAGCCATATTGCTTAATTCTTCTCTGCTGGCTTGAATAGTTTTAAATACTTCTTCCAATTTTAAGGCAATATCATTTAAGAGCTCATCTGAATATTTGAGGGCCCCAAGT
>JAAYOJ010000028.1 GCA_012520405.1 Peptococcaceae bacterium | reverse complement strand
GCCAAATAGCGTTCCATTCGACTGTCGGAAGGCTGCTACTGCTCCAACTGTATTTGATTAAGTCTGGGGTTCCGATAATTTGGTGGTTTAATGCAATATAAAGAATGGAGGGCACTATATGTTAAACTTTGCAGTTGGTCCTGTAATGATAGAACGAGAAATCCTAAAGATTGGCTCCGAGCAGATTCCATACTTTAGGACAGATGAGTTCTCCAGTCTCCTACTAGAGAACCAAGAGTTACTTCTAGATCTTGTCGGGGCACCGCTTTTTTCGAGAGTCATTTTCTTAACAGGATCCGGTACCGCAGCGATGGAGGCCGCTGTCCTGAATACTCTTACGGACAAAGATAAGGTATTAGTAGTTAACGGGGGTACTTTTGGGAAGAGATTCAAGGAAATTTGCGATGTTTATCAACTAGAGTCGGAAGAATTAAGGCTGAATCATTTTGAACCCTTGACCGAAAAGCATCTAGAGCCTTTTGATTCGCAAGGGTTCACTGCACTGTTGGTTAACGTTCACGAGACCTCAACGGGTGTTTTATACGACATGAACCTTATAAAGCGGTTCTGCGAGAAAAACGGTCTCTTCCTAATTGTTGATGCTATTAGCTCATTCTTGGCAGATCCTTATGATATGGCCGATTATGGAGTAAATGTCACTATACTGAGTTCCCAGAAAGCTCTAGCACTACCTCCCGGAATGTCCTACGTAGTTGTCGACCAAGAGGCGCAGGCACGTATTATGGATAAAAAAGTCAATAGTCTGTATTTCAAATTCCAGGATTACTTGCGGGACGGTATCAGAGGTCAAACACCGTATACTCCTGCAGTAAGTAACCTGATCCAATTAAACAGACGATTAAAGATGATCGAGTCACGGGGGCTCAGTAACGTAATCAAAGATGTTGCGTTAATGGCAACAGACTTTCGATGCAAGATTGCAGATTTACCGTTGAAGGTTGCCACTACTTCACCGTCAAACGCCTTGACAGCCGTAATTCCAACGTGTAACATCGATGCCTATAACATTTTTACGTTTTTGAAGGATGAGTATGGCATTTTTGTCGTCCCTAGTGGAGGAGAACTAAGGTCGAAAATGTTCCGGGTAGGTCACATAGGGGCCATCTCGCTAGAAGACAATTTAACGCTAGTAGAAGCCCTAAGAGCTATGAGTCTTAAAGGTCTCCTATAACTGGATTGGAAGGGATTCTCTATGATGAAACGGACTGGTATATTTATCAGAGATGATCAAAGGCTCCTAGACGCTATAAAGCTATTGCATAAGAAAACCAAACTGCTATATGTAATATACAAAGATTCGAAGATTAACTCGGCTATAGAGAAGTTTTGCTTTGACGAGAGAATTAAGTGTATAAAGCATGAAGAGTTTGCTAACCTTATAGAAATGCCCAACATGGAGGGACTTGATTACTTGTTCTCCTACTACTATCAAAAAAAGGTGGAGAAGAGAATCCTCGATTTCCCGGCGTTTGGTTGCGTCAATTTTCACCCTGCCCCTCTACCGTATTATAGGGGGGTTGGGAACTACGCTATGTGCATAATGAACAAACTGGATTACTGGGGAGTATCGGCTCACTTCATGGATGAACAATTCGATAATGGTATGCTGATACAGGTTTTGAGATTCGATGTAGACTCCGAAAAGGAGACTTACACCAGTTTGGAAAGAAAGACGCATTCATATATGTATCAGCTTTTCTCTTCAGTTATCGACGCGGTGTGCAATAACACGATTAGTGGGTATATCCCTTGTATAGATAGAGAAGAAATATCTTATCTTTCCCGTTCGTTAATTAAGGAATTAAAACAAGTTACAGCTCAAGACAGTACTGAAGTGATTGACAGAAAAATTAGGGCCTTTTGGTGTCCGCCCTATCACGGGGCCTGTATTACGATAAACGGAAAGCAATACACTCTGATAGATGAGCAGTTACTATCGGAGCTGGCTGGGTTGTACGACAAGTAATTAGGAGGTAATACCTATGAAGGCTATTTTGCTGGCGGGAGGAAGAGGCACGAGGATCAGTCGATATGTGGGTGAAAAGCCCAAATGTACCCTAGATATTGGTGGTATGTCCCTAATAAGACACACAGTAGAAATGCTTTTACGTAATCATGTTGATGTTAGTATAGCGGTTGGATACAACAAAGAAATGGTGGTAAATTCACTTGAGGGACTTAATGTGAGATATTTCTACAACCCGTTCTATGATGTCACGAACAGTATCGCTTCTTTATGGTTTGCAAAGCGAGAACTGTGTGGTGATGATATCATCATTGCAAACGCTGACGTGTTTTGGGAGCAGGAAATCCTAGATGTGCTAATTGCAAGCAACTCTGAACAGGTCCTCCTGATGGATTCGAGCAAGGATATGGACTACCTATTTAAGGTTGATGGGACGAGATTAATAAGCCAT
>JAAYOJ010000095.1 GCA_012520405.1 Peptococcaceae bacterium | reverse complement strand
TTATAGTATCTTGTAATCTCCTATGCTGTTTTGCGTCATTTTTCGTTATGGTTTTATTTTGAGAGAATATATACCAAGCTACACCGATATATTGAGATGCGCCTCATCAGGTATATATGGCGTGTCAGTTAGCACAACAAAATAGTGTTTACGAGCACGTATCTGGTTTCCTCCTTCTACGGTGACGGCTACCGATAGATGGAGCAAGAACATGGTTCTGAGGCTCAAAAGAAGCATCCCAAAGAGGTAACGATAGTTAAGATAAACGGAGATGGAAGCATACTGGCTAATATGCCTTTCGAACGGATGCCTATAAGACCGAGAAAGAAAAGCCAATTAACCGAAGAACAGAGAGAGCAAAAGTGGAATCCTATGCTTTCGATACGCAAGTAAATAATTGGGGATTAACAAGAGATTTTGACGAGATTGGGCAAGGGTATATAACTATACCCCAATGCCGAAAACGAGAAATGGGCTATAAATTCTTAAATAATTATTAAGGAGATAGATATGAAGGAGAATTGCGCTTCTGTTAAAAAAATATGTGCGAATTGTATATGGGCATACCAAATCTTGTGGATGTTTACATAAACAAGTTGCGTCTCTCATAAAATGAGAACCCATAAAACTGAGGATGCTACTTCTAATACTTTTACTGAAAAACTTGGAGGCAACTCATGTATTCGCTTATTTTTTAATGAAATAAGCAAATGTGAGATAGATTATACCCATGAGATATGTCAAGAAGAAGATTTACAAAGGGTCAGAGTAAAATTTTGTGTAATTTCATTCCTCGTGGCAAGAAATATCAGGGGCTTTGCTTGAAAAGCAGGGCTGTCCAATGCTCGTTGGTGACCGTTCTTCCCAGACGGCTGAAGGTATGCGCGGCATGGCCGTGAATGCCTGAGGCCGTCTGGGAAATCATATTTTAACGAGCATCAGACTGCCTGGCGGCCTTCAAATAGTAAGGCTAGGTGGTTTAAAACCATGTCCCATTCGCGGTAACGTTGAGTCCACTTTTTTACGATATTATTCGACGCGAGATACAACATTTTGCGCAGGCTGTCGTCGGTCGGAAACACGGCCTTCGTCTTTGTTACCTTGCGGAACTGCCGATGCAGCCCCTCGATGATATTAGTCGTATATATGATTTTCCGAATAGCCGGCGGATATGCGAAAAACGTGGACAAGATATCCCAGTTATCCTCCCAACTCTTCACTGCCGCGGGATATTTCGCACCCCATTTATCCTTGAAGCTCATAAGGGCGTTTAGCGCCGATTCCTCCGTAACGGACGTGTAGACAAGCTTTAGGTCGGCAGCAAATTGTTTCATATGCTTGTAATTGACGTACTTCATGCACGAGCGTATCTGATGAATAATGCAGCGTTGAATCCCCGCCTGAGGGTATACGGCAGCTATTGCCTCGCGAAAGCCGCTCAGTCCATCCACGCAAAACAGGTAAACATCCTTGATTCCTCTGCTTTTCAGCTCGTTGAGCACCGAAAGCCAGAATTTCGAGCTTTCGTTCCCTCCAACCCATATGCCGAGTATCTCCTTGTACCCTTCGAGGGTAACGCCGAGTACAACGTAGGCAGCCTTTGTTACAATCTGGTGATTCTCTCTTATCTTGTAATGGATGGCATCCATGAAGACGAAGGGATACACCGATTCTAGCGGTCTATTCTGCCATTCGTTGAGTTGGGGTATGATTTTATCGCTGATTTTGCTTACAAGCTCGGCCGATATTTCCACGTCATAGAGCTTTTTGATTTGCTCGGCAATATCCCTTTGACTCATTCCTGCCGCGTAGAGAGACAATATTTTTTCCTCCATGCCGTCGGCATTGCGGTTGTACTTCCCGATTATCTGTGGTGTGTACTCGCCGTTTCGGTCGCGCGGAACGTTCACTTCCACCTCTCCAAGCTGTGTTCGCACCGTCTTTTTTGAGTATCCGTTACGGTAATTTTTCGACACCGTTTCCTCGCCGTTTTCCGACACCCTTTCGTGTTTTTCATAGCCAAGCTCGGTTTCCAGCTCCGCTTCCATTACCTCTTGAAGCACGTCTCGGAACATCTCTTTGATTTCCGCCATGATTTCTGTGGTACTGCTAAAATTCTGCTGCTTGATAAGGTCTCGTATGACTTCCTTTGTTGCTATGGACATAATAATCTTCCTTTCTGACTCAAATAGTTTTATTCCTATTCTTGCCATCAAGGAAGATTCTTAAACTCTAATTACACAAAATTCCGGACGCCCTC
>JAAYOJ010000044.1 GCA_012520405.1 Peptococcaceae bacterium | reverse complement strand
TGACAAAATTCAAAACAGTTTATGCAAAGCTAATGAATCTCGGGGTACAAACACCTTACCCTTAAACCGCTAAAGTCTTAGAAGGCAAATATGGGGCTGTTATTTTTATGAATAATCGAAGATTTTTTCATCCAAGAAATTAAAGCAGTTAAGGACTTGGAAATTATAGACTGAAGCGATTAACACCAGAATGCAAATGACAAATGACAAATGGCAATGCGAATGCAAATGAACAATACATAAGTTAATCGCGATAAATCTTTCTGATAGCTCATGGATCTCAACGCATATACAGCACACGTTTACCCCCTTCTTTAAATTGAATATACTTTACATAATATTTATTATGGGACCCAACATATTTTTAAGGATAAAAAACCTGCAGATTATCTTATCTTGGCTATTCTATTATTTTGTATTATTAACCAATTCCCTCTTAACCTGCTTTTCCGATAAACTGGATCTACAGTTATTAGCTTGTGCTATATTTCTTTTATTCCCCGGTTAACTCGAATTTATGAAATTCCCACACTTTTAAAAAGGGATACGGATTAAGCCACTCTCCATTGGGAAGTTCAATCCCAAAATGCAGGTGATCAGGAGTGGTAATTGCGTCTCCTGTATTCCCCATAGTTCCGATCAATTCCCCTTTGCTTATTTTTTTGCCGACCCAGAGTTGCGGGTTGATTTCATCCAGATGGGCGTAATAATAATAGTTACCATCTTCCCCCCTGATCCCTACTCTCTCGCCCCCTAATCTGTTCCATCCCAATTTTTCTACAGTTCCTGAACATACATTAAATATCTTAGTACCTTTTATATCAAACAGATCCGTTCCTTGATGAGTCCTCCTTCCCCCTTCCCTATCGGCGCCAAAAGTATCCTCATAATAGCAACTTCTTGGCAGAGGAAACTCATACCTCCCAGGCTGGTAGACAGGATATTGATCCAGGATTTTTCTTATCTGACCTGCTATTTTCTTAATGTCCTTAGGTACAATACCCCAGTCTAAATTTTTAAAATCAGTATTGCGGTCCAATTGCACTTGTAAGGCTTTAAGAGCTTCTTCAATCTCCCCTCTTTCTTCCACTTTCCCCTTTCCTGTCTTTGTGAATATTTTCACCGCTTGCTGCAAAGCCAAATAGTCTTGCCAAGACTCGGACCTATTCTTTTGTATACTTATTATCTCTTCAGGCGGAATAGTCATTAATAATTCATAATCCGCTGCTGTTGAATCTTGTTGATAAGCGAATAGCTTCCATATACCAAAAGCTATGGCAATCAGGCACAAAGAAATAATCACTAACTGCTTTAAGCTACCGCTTCTGCTAAAACGTTTGTCAGCTCTTTTCATTATTAAAAACCTCCACATCTAAAAATATGGAGGTTTATTAAATATATTACTATAAATACTACTTGCTGAGTTACTATTTTCTACCTTGTTATGCTTAAGTTCTGACACAAAAAACTACTTGTTAACTGGAATATACAATACTTGTCCGACTTCAATATAAACACTCTTTAATTTATTGAACTGTCTAATCTCATTGATAACATTGTTGGGATTATTCTTGTTATTTTTAACAGCTAAATCCCAAAGTGTATCCCCCGGCTGGACAACAATTCTTTCATAGATCAGACCGGATTGTTTACTTTTCTGCATGCTATCCCCGGTTTGCGCAACACTCTTATGTATCCCTGTAAATCCAATAATAATGAGTGCCAGGAAAAGAACCATAGCTAAGCGCAAACTGTATACTGTTATCTTCTTTTTATTTCCTCGAAAAACTTTGGCAACTGTAAGTATCATCGGTATCCCTCCATCACCAAAACTATCTATAAACCCAACCAAACACCTGTTCCCTATGCTTGTATTATATAGCGAACGATTGTTCGTGTCAACAATATATCGAACATAAGTTTGCTTTTGACTATAAATATGTTACAATTATGGTAACAATTAATACCAATGCGAATTAGTTTTTCATAAATCTTGAATTTAATTTTTTTATTTACAGGGAGTGATACTGATGACAACAGACCTGTCCTCGCGCCAGTTGGCTATTTTAAATTTTATAAAAAATGAGATAGCCTCAAAAGGCTATCCCCCATCCGTACGTGAAATCGGCAAAGCGGTCGGTTTAACTTCAAGTTCAACAGTGCATAACCATTTAAACACTTTGGAAGAAAAAGGCTACATTCGACGTGATCCGACCAAGCCCAGGGCTATAGAAATTCTGGATTCATTCAGTGAGTTTACCGCTCATAGGACTGTTCATATTCCCATTGTGGGCCGGGTTGCGGCCGGTCAACCAATTTTAGCTCATGAAAATATTGAAGACACCTTCCCTGTCCCCTATGACTTGGTTAAGTCAGATACTGTCTTTATGCTTAGAATTCAAGGTGATAGTATGATTGAGGCCGGGATTTTACATGGTGACTTGGTGTTGGTCAGGCAGCAGCACACGGCCAACAATGGAGATATTGTTGTCGCTCTGCTAGAACATGAAGCCACGGTCAAACGCTTTTATAAAGAAAAGAATCAAGTCCGTTTGCAACCCGAGAATCAATATATGGAGCCAATTTATGCGCGGGATGTTTCCATTTTAGGAAAAGTAATCGGAGTGTTTAGAACAATATTATAGTGTTATTTCAAATTCTTGCTATTCATGCTTCAGGGTCACAACCACAACTTCCGGTCGATTAAACAAACGTTGCGGAAAAACACTATTACCTAGTCCCCGGCTAATGACCATTGACGAATTATTTAGAGTATGCAAGCCGCTGGTATATTTGGGAAAGAGACCTTGACCCGGCGCCAATAGACCGCCGACCAAAGGAAGACGAATTTGGCCGCCGTGAGCATGGCCGGTGAAGGCTAAATCAATATTGCATTCAGCGTATAGGGCAAAAAACTCAGGGCGATGAACCAGCAAGATATTGAGCATATCTTCTGCCATATTAGCCTGGATCATTCTTCTCATTATTACCTGCTGCTCTTTAACATCGCTGGCTTTTAATTGTTTATAATGTATCGGATCACGTAAACCTATAATATTAATACCGCAGTCTTGAAATTCTACGACTGTAGCTTGGTCGATTAGAATTTTGACCCCGCAAGCCTTTAACCGAGAATGCAATTCTTGGTACATATTGGATTTTTCCTCATGGTTACCGGTAACAAAATACACAGGAGCTAATTGGACAACTTCCTGCACCAACTTCAGGGCAATATCTAAGTCCGTTCTGCGCCCATCAATTAGATCACCGGAAATAACAATAAGATCTGGCTGCTGTTCTTTTATGGAGGATGAAAGCCGGCCTTTAAAGTCCTTATTATGCAGGTCAGAAAGATGTACAATGCGTAATCCGTTCAAGGCAGGAGAAACTTTGTTACTGGTATATTCATACCGGGAAATAACGATACTGTTATTTTGCCATAGGCAAAATAACAGGAGGATTACCACAACGCTAATAATAACCAACAACTTTTTCATCCTCTTCTCCATATGGCTAATAATCCACTTTTTATGTATCAGGACAATCGGCGATTTCTTTCATCTTCGAACCTGGCCCAGCCCAGTTCTATTAACTTATCTAGCAGCGCAGGGTAAGACAGGCCACTTGCTTCCCACAACTTGGGATACATTGAAATCTGAGTGAACCCGGGCATGGTATTGATTTCATTAACATAAATTTGGTCATCTTCTGTTACAAAGAAATCTATTCTACCCAACCCCTTAGCTTCTACTGCCAGAAAGGCCTGCCGGGCATATTCCTGTAGTTTGGAGACCATACTTGCTTTCAGAGCAGCAGGTATTACTATTTTTGAACCGGCATCAATATACTTGGCTTCATAATCATAAAACTCTTTACTGGGAATGATTTCGCCGGGAATAGATACCTGAGGATTGTCATTACCCAGGACGCTTAGTTCAATTTCCCTGGCCTTAACCCCTTTTTCTACTACAATTTTCCGATCAAATTCTGCAGCTAAAGCTAAGGCAGTCCATAATTCCTCTTCATTTTCGGCTTTAGAAATGCCTACACTGGAACCTAAATTAGCAGGTTTAACAAAACAAGGGTAACCGATAAGCCCAGAAATTTTCTCGGTTATTTGTTCGATTTCTTTTAATTCGCTGCGCAATAAGGTCAGATGGGGTACAATCGGCAATCCGGCATCGCGGAATGCTGCTTTCATTTTGTCTTTATCCATCCCTAGAGCTGACCCCAAAACCCCCGAACCTACATAGGGAAGTCCGGCCAGATCGAACAAACCCTGAATAGTACCATCCTCCCCTTTAGGTCCATGCAAGACCGGGAAAACAATATCACATTGGCCATCTCCGGAAAGCGGACTGCCATCTAAAGCAATAAATCTTGGCTTTTGAGGGTCGAGCAGTAAAGTAACCTGTCGATAATGAGGGAGAATTTGACCCGTCTTTTCTTGCCATTCTTGGGGTTTTACTCCCCAGTACCAAAGGCCTTCTTTGGTGATTCCTACTGTTTCTATTTCATATTTTGCACTGTCTAAGGCCTTAAGTACAGAGCCCGCTGAGACAATAGATACTTCATGTTCTCCTGATTGTCCCCCAAAAACAAGGAGTATTCTGGTCCTTTTGTTCATTAATAAATAAGTCTCCCTTCTGTTATTACTTATAGATATGGATCTAATTACGATATTATTCAGTTAAATTATTCTCCTGCTCGCTCCTTCTTATGGAAAACCTTGATCCCGAGGTTAAATACACACCCCCGATTACAACAATCCCCCCTAAGAGCTGATTCAAGGTAATCGTTTCTTGCAGAAACATAGAAGCAAACAGTAGGGTAAAAACCGGTATTAAGTTTATAAAGACCGAGGCCCTCCCTGCCCCAATTATACCTACCCCTTTATTCCAGAAAATTAACCCGAAAATTGCAACCCCTACGATAAAAATGAGGGCCGCTACCAAAGCCCAAGAAACCGATTGCTGCCAACCCGGCTCATATTGGACAATTCCGAAAGGCAAGAAGTAAATAAACGAGATAATCGTCACATAGGCAGAAACATAAACAGCAGATGTGGCCACGATTTGTTTTTTGGCATAAATTGTATAAAGAGACCAACAACAAACTGCACCAACTATGAGGATATCTCCGGCATTAAAGGTCAGAGATCTGACCACCTCCCAAGAACCATCGGTTATAACCCAACCCACACCTACGAAGGATATCAGCACTCCCAAAAGCTGAAATTTACTCATTTTTTCTTTAATAAGAAACCTGGATAGCAGAATGGTAAATATTGGGGTAGTGGTGTTGATTAGAGATCCATTGATGGCTGTAGTTGAAGTTAAGCCGATATATTGGAGAAAATTAAACCCAAATTGCATTAGGCCTAAAAAAATAAATATGCTTATTCCTTTTAAGGCTAAGGTTTTCCCGGTTGTGATCTTTAAGAAAAGTATTAGCAGAATGCTACAGAAAAACATTCGAATTGTGGCTCCCACCATCGGCGGCATGACCTGGACTATATAACGCACCGCTACCCAGTTGCCACCCCACAAGGCAATAGCTCCGAGCAGGAAGCAATAAGCAATTAAATCGTTTTTATTTTTTGCCATCCTGCATCCCCCCTCGTAAATTATTTATAGGAACTTGATCTGGGGCCAAGGCCAATAGCAAAACATGACCTCGCCGATAACCTCCTCCAGAGGGATAGTCCCCCACATTCTGGAATCATTATTATCCAAACGGTTATCATTCAAGACAAAAACATGGTTGGCGGGAACAATTACCGGAGGAAACTCAACGGTAACCGGAGTTCGCAAATTAGGTTCATACAGGGGCTTACCATTTAGATATACATAACCGTTACGGATCTTTACTTCATCCCCGGCCAAACCGATTACCCTTTTCACATTCGCCGTTTCTCCTTCACGATAAAAGGCGATAACATCTCCTTGCTCTAAAGTCCTGCTTTTCAACGGCTTTAATGTCAGCACCTGATTATTTTGACCCAAGGTAGGAAGCATGCTGTTGTCCTTAACTTTAACAAGCTCAACTATATAGGTCTGGGCAAACCAGGATAATGCGATAACAATAATGATTATTTCCACAAGTTCTAAGAAATATCTTGTAAGCCCTTTAATAGCCCTCCTGTTAAACCGAGTTATTTTCCGAGCTGACATGCTACGACCCCTTACTTCTTAATCCCTAATAATAATAATTAATTATTATTCAGTAAGTAATTTAGACGGTTAAAGCAGCTTGTTTTGTTTTAAGAAAAGAGCTGCTCCAACATGGGCGCTTTTGACATATAAATGAGAAACAGCTCCTTGCAAATAAGCCGCATAAGGCTCACGCAGCGGTCCATCAGCTGAAAACTCACTGGTTGCGCCTTGTATGAATGTCCCACCAGCCATGATTACTTCATCCGTGTATCCTGGCATTTCTCCGGGTACAGGAACGACATGAGAATCAACCGGGGAACCCATCTGCAGTCCTTGACAAAAAGCAACCATTTTTTGTTTTTCTTTAAATTTAATGGCCTGAATTATATCCGTCCTCTCATCCCCGGGTTCGGGATGAACTTCAAAACCAAGCTTCTGCCAAAAAGCTGCGGCAAATATGGCGGCTTTTAAAGCCTCACTAACCGTTAAAGGACTCATAAACAAGCCCTGGTAAAGTAACCTTAAGTGATCTAAAGTGGCACCCACTTCCATATTTATTCCAGGAGCAGTAAAACGGCTAGCTGCTTTTTCCACGAGATCCGCTCTGCCCGCAATATACCCACCGGTAGGGGCTATGGTTCCGCCCAGATTTTTAATCAAAGAACCGGCCATTAAATCTACACCTACTTCTCCCGGTTCTTTATCCTCCACTAACTCACCATAACAGTTATCCACAAAAATAGCGATCCGGGGATATTTACGCTTGACATAAGCAGCAAACTCCTCTATTTGACTTATGGACACGGAGCCGCGCCATTCGTAACCCTTAGAGCGTTGCAAGATAAAGAGCTTGGTTTGGGGAGTTACCAATTTATCCAAGTGCTCAAGCTGGATATTATTGTGCTTATCTAAAGGCAGAATATCACAGGAAACTCCAAAATCCGCCAAGCTTCCGGAAATATTATTTTTTAGCCCAATAACCTGCTGCAGGGTGTCATAGGGCTCACCGGTTACTGAAATAAAATGATCTCCTGGTCTTAAAACCCCAAACAGAGCAG
>JAAYOJ010000199.1 GCA_012520405.1 Peptococcaceae bacterium | reverse complement strand
TTGGTCGAGCACAGTAGTGAAGCAATACAAATGAAAGAGTGGATATCATGAAGAACAAATTATAGATTAGTCGAGAAAAGTAGAAACGTTGGAGACAACTATATTCTAAAATTGTACTAGCTTACGTAAAATCGTAAAATGGGTTTTAAAAAGATTTTTGTTGCCGTGATTGTGGGCTATGCTGTTTCCGGCACGCGATCATACGAAATATTATCTTAATAGAAAACTGTAAAACATATCAATTGCTAAATTAGCATACGACGTTTCTATGAGATTGGTTTATTTAGTGTCAATTAGTTGGTATGTTAACTACAAAAAGGTATAGCCGTAAAAAGTATAGTCATAAATGAGAAAGGTAAGGGTATATGCCAAAAAAGTTGTTAAACAAACATCAAATTAGAGAATACACAAGGAGACTGAAATCCTGTTTGCTGTTACTTTTGCTTCTTCCCTCTTTGATTCTTACAGCCTGTGGAGGTAATCAACCGCTGCTAAGAGATGGAAATATCAGCAGTGTGAGTATACAAGATTATGTAAGCTCAGGCGAGCAGGTGACAGCCAGAGCTCAGTGCGGGGAAGCTGTAGTTACAATCAAGAATGCCATCGGTGACTCGCACAGTCTCTGTGCCTTGTTAGAAATAAAACTCCCGGAAGGAACCTGCCAATCTGTACCGGAGAAAGTTATTAAACCGCGGGCCATTGAATATTTCTCAGCCCATACCGCCTATGAGGCTATTACAGGTATGAATTTTAATGAAGCTGTCAGTTATATTTTAAATAACGAAGATGGTTTTCTCGATGTCTCCAGCTCCGGCGTTACCACTTTGGAGAGAGGTGGGCCGGATGTGATTCGTTTTTTTATTCGTTTCACATCTATTGAAAACAATCTTTCCGGACAGCCGCTCACAGTGCTCATTGACGACATCGGCTATGAAAGCCTTCAGGGTTTCCAAACATTGTATGAAGGGCCTTTGGTCGTTTCCTGGACACCTGACACGGAAGGCCCGGTATATAGTTTTGATTTTAACACCTGTGAAAACCTTAAAGGCACAGGAATGCTGACGTCATACTTTTTGTGGCTCCTAGTGGAATCTGAAGACCAAGAATTAAAAGGTTCTAAAAATATAGATGTTTTGACTGGGTCAATAACATTTTCTTTTAAAGATGGCTCCTCAGTAACCTTGGAAAATATAGAAGACGGCAGCGGTGCTACCGCCGGCAGGAAATATTCTACATATTCATGGAAATTCAGAAACATAGTTAACTTATTGCGCCTTGAGACCATAACAATAGGGGACGAAGTAATTTTCGTTGATAGAATGCAGTCCGTTGAAAAAAGGCTTCCAGGAACTTAACTCCGGAAGCTTTTTTTGGCTCCCTGTCAAATGTTGGGGTTAAGCCTGAAAAGGGAGAGTAAATAAACCAGATACTTTAAGAAGGTGTCTTCATGTTTGAACTTGAAGGCATCTTCTTTTAGTTTTGAACTTGACTAAATCGGGAAATTAGCTAGGTGACCGGGCGAATGGAGTATTTAGTCAAGTCCCATCATTTAGAAAGCAGAATTTCTAAAAAGGGGAGATGGTGGTTGGTAATATTATCCAAAAGAGTAACTGTTACATATTATGTACTGTTAAGGAGGTGAGTTAATTAAATGAGCTGTCATTGTGTTCGGCCTATTGTATGTCCTCCCCAGTATGTAGTCCGTGACTTCTTTGTTCCTCAGGCAGTTCCGGTAATTCATCCGGTGGTAACAGTAAACAGACAAAATATAGTTAATGTTCCCCAACATTATGTCCAACAGTTTTCTACTACAGAAGTGGTTACAGCCCCTCAGATCGGATTTACTGGCGCGGCAGGTCTTTTCAACGGGCGTTTATTTTAATCTCGTCTCATAATAATCTTGTCTCATAATATTGTATAAGAACAGCGAATCTCCTGTACTGTGTACTCCCAGGGGGTTCGCTGCTTTCCATAATAGTATATAATTTTCCATTATTCCCGGATACTTCTCCATTAAAATCGCAGTTTAAACCAACCAATTGCGACAGAATTTATTAGGCCGGCAAGGTATAATTTGTTAATAGAATCTAGGGTGAAAGGAATCGAGCATGATTTACCTGGATATTACCCTGTTGCTTAATGGCTGCATGGATGCCTTTATTCTAATTTATACAGCCTATTTGCTACGGAAGAGAGTAAAGGTCCTTAATGTATTAGCCGCCGTGCTTTTAGGAGAAATTCCGGTTGTACTTATAGTTTTCGGTTTCTCGGGGCTAGCGGTTATATCCAAAGTGCTTATTCCCGTGGCTATGGTCCGTATCGGTTTAAGTACGCGAGGCTTAAGAAATTTGGGCAAGGGGCTTCTCTATTTCAGCTTGCTGTCAGCGGTTTGCGGTGGTATTTATTTTGCTCTTTCCGCTTGGACCGGCTTGAGTTTAGGGGTAAAAAAGCCGCTGACCATAACCGGTTTATGGGTATTTCCTTTAATAGCAATCTTCTTAGTGGGGGGACATAGAATTTGGGAAAAACTACAAAAGGCCAATATTATTTTGGATAATATTCTGTACGACGTAGAATTGTTTTTTGAAGAGGGTCAAAGCATTAGGCTTAAGGCTTTACTGGATACCGGCAATGAATTAAGGGATCCTTTAACCGGCACTCCGGTCTTGCTTTTGGAGGAAAAGGCCGTTCTTAAGTTCTTGCCCGAAAAAATTAATCAGTTCTTGCATATGCCTTGGCGAGAAAGCCCCAATCCCTGGTCCATTATCTGGAATAACGAAGAATACCTTCAGCAGAAAATGATTTTTATTTCAGCCAAGGGGATTAATGGTCAGACTTGGCTGCCGGGTATAAGGATTGGCAAGGTTAAAATCAGTCAGGGAAAAAAGGAGTGGGAACAGCCGGTTACTGTAGCCTTTGTTCCGCAGACCTTGAGCACAGAAAGCAAATTTCAGGCTCTGCTTCATCCTGAACATATACCGAAACTAACCTGCAAGGAGGAGATAGCTTAATGGATGAGTTAAAAAAAGTTACTGCTTTTTGCAAGAAGTTATCCCTTGTCTTTATTCTAAAATGGCAGAAAGTACGCCAAATATTTTATGTGGGCAGTAGTGAAGCTCTGCCTCCCCCTTTAAGCCTTGATGAGGAAGAAGATCTGATTTGTCGGCTGGAAAACGGAGATGTTTCGGTCAAAGATACCCTTATAGAACGCAATCTTAGATTAGTAGTTTACATTTCCCGTAAATTTGAAAATACCGGTATAGGAATTGAAGATCTTGTCTCTATCGGAACCATAGGACTTATCAAAGCAGTGAATACCTTTGATCCGGCGAAAAAAATTAAGCTGGCTACTTACGCTTCCCGTTGTATAGAAAATGAAATTTTAATGTACTTAAGGAGAAATAATAAAATTAGATCTGAAGTTTCCTTTGATGAACCTTTAAACATTGACTGGGACGGTAATGAATTGTTACTTTCTGATGTTTTAGGAACAGATAATGACATTATTTCCAGGCCCATTGAAGAAGAAGTTGACCGTTATTTATTATCTCAGGCTATGGCTAGTTTAACGGACAGGGAAAAACTTATTATGGAATTGAGATTTGGCATGGGAGGGTCGGAAGAGAAAACTCAGAAAGAAGTTGCTGACCGTTTGGGGATATCCCAATCTTATATATCTAGGTTGGAAAAGCGAATTATCAGGCGCTTGCGGAAAGAATTTGTACGTTTGGAATAAGTTCTTGGAATAACTTAACTGCAGTCAGGGAATACTCTCCACAGAATAACCACGTGGAGGGTGCCTGCTAATGGCTTTAAACAAGGTTGAAATTTGCGGAGTCAATACTTCCAAACTGCCCGTCTTAAGTGGTTCCAAAATGAAAGAATTGTTTGTTCGACTTCAAAATGGAGAGAGTTCGGTACGCGAACAGTTGGTTAAAGGAAACCTGAGGCTCGTTTTAAGTGTTATCCAACGTTTCAGCAACAGAGGTGAACATGTTGACGATTTGTTTCAGGTGGGTTGCATTGGGCTGATGAAAGCAATAGATAATTTTGATCTTAGCCAAAATGTCAAGTTCTCTACTTATGCTGTACCGATGATTATTGGGGAGATAAGGCGCTATTTAAGGGACAATAACCCCATCAGGGTAAGCCGTTCCCTAAGGGATATTGCTTACAAAGCATTACAAATTAGAGATAAGCTGGCTACCGAATGTTCCAGGGAACCAACTATTGCTGAAATTGCCTCCAAGTTGGAATTACCCCAAGAGGAAGTTATTTTTGCGCTGGATGCTATTCAGGAACCTGTTTCTTTATTTGAACCCATCTACCATGATGGAGGGGATCCTATCTATGTAATGGATCAAATTGGGGATGACAAGCAGTCGGACAGAGTCTGGCTGGAATCAATCTCCATCAATGAAGGAATGGGAAAACTGGGAGAGAGGGAGAAGAAGATTATCAATTTGCGCTTCTTTCAGGGTAAAACTCAAATGGAAGTGGCAGAAGAAATAGGAATTTCTCAAGCCCAGGTATCTCGTCTGGAAAAAGCGGCGCTTAAACATATGCGCAAACATGTTTAGCTAGTAGGTATGAATGAAGCTCCTTCTCATAAAATAATAAATGAGGAGGGCGTTGTGATGAAAGTCTCTGAATTAAGGGTGCTCGATGTTATAAACATTGAGGATGGCAGACGTCTAGGACCGGTTATTGACTTGGATCTGGATTTTGAAAAAGGTATGGTCAAAGGTATTGTAATAATGGCCTCCATTCGGTCCAAAGGTTTTTTTGGCGGGAGGAATGAAGATATCTATATTCCCTGGGATAAAATAGTTAAAATTGGCCTAGATACTATCCTGATTGACGGCCGGGATATTGTGAGTATTAATTATTAATAAAGATATCCGGAAAGATAATTGAAAAATGTGATAACATGATAATTTTTTCTTAAGAAGAGGTAATAAATGAGATGGCAATTGTTTCACGGAAAAAATATTGACTACCTCACAATTCCGGAGTGGTCAGAATTAGGGGCCAACTTGGCCTTTTCCTTAAGAGACGGTGGAGTAAGCAAAGCCCCCTATTGCTCTTTGAATTTGGCTTTACATGTGGATGACAGTCCGGAAAATGTTCTGCAAAACAGGCGGATTTTTCTTGAGGAGTTGGGATGCTCCTTTGCCGATTGTACTGCGGTCAGCCAGGTGCATGGTAATAAGGTTATTGAGGTTGGCGAGCAAGATAAAGGGATAGGAGTAAGAGAATTAGACCCTAATATTCCTGAATGTGACGGTATGGTTACCACTAGTAATATCGCGTTATTAGGTTTTTATGCTGATTGTGTGCCCCTGTATTTTTTTGAACCCCAAGCGAAAATTGTAGGCCTGGCCCATGCGGGCTGGAAAGGCAGCGCCCTCAATATTAATCAGAAAATCTTGCATAAAATACAATCTCTTGGCGGATCCCTGGAGAATTGTCTGGTTGCCATAGGACCGTGCATCGGACCATGTTGCTATGAAGTTGGAGAAGAAGTAGCAACAGTATTCACGAAGGAGGCAAGAGGTTCTGATCTAATTAGCAAAAGCGGTTCTGATCGATATAGCTTGGATTTAGCCGGAGTCAACAAGTCCCAACTTATCCGGGAAGGAATTTGTCCGGAACATATTGTGCAGGCGCCGTTTTGTACAGCCTGCCATAAAGATCTTTTCTATTCCTACCGGCGGGAAGGGTCGACCGGCAGAATGGGAGCATTTATTCAAAAAAAGTGACCAAAAGTGACCTGATGATTTCCTTGCCGGCTAGCTTATGTTTAGGGAGGCAATCAATTGGGGGAAAATAGAGATGAGCAGAAAAAGTAAAGCTTTGCTGCTTGGAGCACTCCTAGTCGCAGTGTCTTTCTTGATCTGGAAGTTTAGTTTTTTAATGCTTGGGGCCCGGGTGCTTTTGACAACAGTGGAAGAAGGATGGCTAAAACATGAAAAAGGGGCCAAAGCGGTTTTTGCCAATACAGAAATAGTTTTGACCGCTCCGATTGAGGGCAAACTAGTTCCGGTACAGGAAAAGGAAGGACAAAGGTTTCGCAAAGGAGAGATGCTGGCCACTTTATATCCTACCGGAGTGGATATCAGCCGTTCAGTAAAGGAAACAGCTGTCAACGCTCCTATTTCTGGTCTATTTTATCGTTCCCTGGATAATGTAGAACAGGTTCTTACCCCTGAAAATTTAATGAAACTAGAGTTGAATAATCTATTGTCCCAAGCAGAAAGGGAGTTAACAGAGAAGTTAGCGGAGACTGCTAAACAAGTGGGCACTTCTCCTAAAAAGAGTTCATTTAAGAAGTATGAGCCTTTGGGCAAAATTGTTAATAATCTTTCTCCTACCTGGATGTTTATTTATTTGGAATCAGGCACGAATATAAGACCGGATCAGACAGCGAGCTTTATTATTGACGGCGAAGAATATTGCGGTAGGGTGATGAAAATATCCGACCGGCCCCGGGGGGCGGTAGTATGCTTTACGCAGTTTATTGACGGAACAGTGGAGAATAGAATCCAGGATATTGTGTGGTATTACAAAGCTGCCAGCAAAGGAGTGTTGGTGCCTTTAAGCTCGCTTTTACGACTTGGGGAGGAGGTAATTGTCTATGTTGAGGAGGGCGGAATTGTTGAGCTCAGAAATGTTGAGCTAATAGATGCCAATGACCACTGGGCCTGTGTAAAAGGACTGGCAGAAGGGGTGCGGGTGGTTGTTAATCCCCGACCGGGGATGGAGAGAACAAAATTATCCTAGGATATAAGAAGGGAATTTTGCCGGCATGTAGAAGTATATTTGATGTGCAAAAATAGCTTAGCGGAGTAAACTATGAATGTTGCTGAAAACTTAAAAGTAATAAATCATAATATTAACAAGGCGTTAGAAAAGTCGGGAAGAAAAGATTCTGTAAAGTTGATTGCGGTAACCAAAACCATGCCCACTGATATTATTCTTAAGGCCTATACCGCCGGGCAAAAGGTTTTTGGCGAAAACAGAGTTCAAGAATGGCAGCAAAAATCAACTGTTCTTCCTGAAGATTGTGAATGGCATATCATTGGCCGACTTCAGACTAACAAGGTCAAATATCTTAATAGTAGGGTTGCCTTGATTCATTCCCTGGACAGGCTTAATCTCCTGGAAAAACTCAATGAGGAAGGAGAAAAACGAGGACTTGTTTGGAAAACTCTTCTTCAAGTTAATGTGGCTCAGGACGAGGCTAAAGCAGGTGTGGGGAGAGAAGAAGTTGAAGACTTTTTGTTAACTGCTGGAAACTATCCCTTTGTGAACATAATTGGACTCATGACCATTGGCAACCTTGAGGCCAGCCCGTTAGAAACAAGATTGTACTTCAGGGCCTTGCGAGAAATCAGAGACAACATGCTTAAAAAAGGGATTTGCAATTCCCAAACATTCTTCCACCTTTCTATGGGGATGAGCCAAGATTATGAAATGGCCGTGGAAGAAGGAGCAACGCTTGTACGGGTAGGCAGTTCAATTTTTGGGGAAAGACAATATAACTAACCAAAAAACTAAGAGGGGGGATTTAAATGGCTAGCATTTTTGACAAGTTTATCGGAATCATGGGTTTCGGGGACGATGATATGGATGATGATTATTCCTCAGAGCAAATAATGGATGATTACCCGGATAAAACACAAAATAAATTTAGAAATAATAATTTACGAGATAGTGGGATAAGGGAGAATGCGCCCAGGGATACTTTTTCCAGAGATATGGCGGTTCGTGAAATCCCTACTAAGCGCAAATCAGCTCCGGTAGTAAGTATCCATACCCAAAAACAAGTAAGGGTAATTGTAGTCGAGCCTGTTTCTTTTGAAGAAGCCCAGGGTATTGCCGAACATCTTAAGGCCAGAAAATCTGTTATTCTGAATTTAGAAAGAACAGATGTCAACCTCTCGCAAAGGCTTGTTGACTTCATCAGTGGGACAACCTATGCTTTGGGTGGTAATATGCAGAAGGTTGGTAATGGAATATTCTTGTTTGTTCCTAATAATGTTGATATTAGCGGTGAATTAAGTTTTAAAAATGGGGATAAAGACTATTCCTGGTCCAAGCGTTAGATAGCCTTAACCTAAGTACTTCTAAGGCCGCTTAAAAAGATCAAGGAGGTAATTGCGATAACGATCACGACACTCTCTTGGATATT
Organism: Peptococcaceae bacterium; assembly: GCA_012520405.1. GTDB lineage: Bacteria > Bacillota > Desulfitobacteriia > Desulfitobacteriales > Syntrophobotulaceae > JAAYMU01. The sequence goes on along the minus strand of JAAYOJ010000199.1, from coordinate 16,491 downwards.
CAGAGTATTATATATGGTAATTAACATTTTGGAATGGGCTATTATTGCAAGGGCTATTCTCTCCTGGTTTCCCAGAACCCATGGGAATCCCTTGGTTGGTTTGCTCAATGAAATAACTGATCCTCTAATTAGGCCTTTCCAGCGTATACGTATAGGCGGGACAATGGCAATGATTAATTTTGCACCGTTTTTCGCACTTATTGCTTTAATTCTTATTAGAACATTAATACTTCCTCCGGTTTACAGTATTTTAGCTCGTATTATTTTGACTTAAGCTGTTTTTTTGAATATAATATAAAAATAATTAAAATAATTAACTAAAATGTTGATGAGGAAAGACTCTTGTTCAGACTTTGAAAGCGAGCAGGGATGGTGGGAGCCTGTAAAGATCGGCAAGAAGAAATCACCTCGGAGTGACCTGCTGAAAAGCAATGAGTAAGCAGTCCGGTTTGTTGCCGTTAAAAAACTTAGAGTGGTCCGGCCTGCTTTATCATGCCCGGACAACTAAAGGTGGTACCGCGAGTAGGCTCGTCCTTTTTTAGGACGGGCTTAATTGGTTAGAGGACACAGTTTACCTAAAACAGGAGGTTTATGTATGGATTACAAGGATACTTTAAATTTACCCCAAACGGATTTCCCCATGAGAGGTAATCTGCCTCAAAGAGAACCGGAAATCCTTGCTAAATGGGAGAAAAATAAAATCTACGAGAAGGTACAGAAAGCAAGGGCCGGACGGGAAATGTTTGTCCTGCACGACGGTCCTCCCTATGCTAATGGGGATATTCATTTGGGCCATGCTCTAAACAAGGTGCTGAAAGACATTATTATCCGCTATAAGACTATGGCCGGATATAGTTCTCCTTATGTTCCCGGATGGGATACCCATGGCTTGCCCATTGAGCAGCAGGTTATTAAAAAGCTGGGCGTAAACCGTCATGCGGTTTCTGTATTAGATTTTAGATCAAAATGCAAGGAATATGCTTTGCACTATGTTGAGGTCCAAAAGCAACAATTTAAAAGACTTGGTGTCAGGGGGGATTGGGAAAACCCTTACCTTACCTTAGTTAAAGAATATGAGGCCGAACAAATTGGCGTTTTCGGGGAAATGGTTAAGAAAGGTTTTATTTATAAAGGGCTTAAACCTGTTTACTGGTGCCCCACTTGTGAAACAGCTTTAGCTGAAGCGGAAATTGATTATGCCGATAAAAAATCCATGGCTATTTTTGTTAAATTCCCCGTTAAAGATAGTAAAGGACTTTTTGATGCCGAAAACAGCCATGTAATAATCTGGACTACCACCCCTTGGACAATCCCGGCCAACTTGGCGATTTGTGTTCATCCGGAGTTTACTTATGCCCTGGTGAAAAAAGACAATGAACGTTGGTTAATAGCCAAGGAAATGCTCGCTTCTTTAGGCGAATTATGGGGTGGGGAGCTGGAAGTGGAAAAGACCTTCGAGGGTAAGGAATTGGAAGGCTTAATCTGTCGCCATCCTTTATTCGAGAGGGAATCTCTCTTAATCTGTGGTGAGCATGTAACTTTAGAGCAGGGTACCGGCTGTGTCCATACCGCCCCGGGACATGGGGAAGATGACTTTTTGGTAGGTAAGAAGTACGGGCTGCCTGTACTTTGTCCTGTAGACCACCAGGGAAAATTTACCGACGAAATTGAGCCTTATGAAGGAATGAAGGTAGAAAAAGCTAACGAAGTTATTATTCAGGATCTTGAAACCACCAAGGCTTTGGTGCATTCATCTAAGATCAAACACAGTTACCCCCACTGCTGGCGCTGTAAGAACCCGATTATTTTCCGGGCTACCGAGCAATGGTTTGCGTCCATCGATGGTTTCCGGCAAGCTACCCTGGATGAGATTGATAAGGTCCAGTGGATTCCGGCTTGGGGAAGGGACCGTATTTACAATATGGTTGCTGACCGTGGCGATTGGTGTATTTCCCGCCAGAGGACCTGGGGTGTGCCTATACCGATTTTTTACTGTGAACAATGCGATAAAGCGATTGTTAATGATGAGACCATTAAATCCGTACAGGAAATTTTCCGTCAAGAGGGTTCTGACGCTTGGTTTGCTCGTTCCGCCTCGGAGCTGCTTCCTCCAGGCTTTAAATGCGAGTGCGGGTGCAGTGAATTTCGCAAAGAGACTGATACCATGGATGTTTGGTTTGATTCCGGCACCAGTCATGTCGGGGTTTTGCGCAACCGTGAAGATTTGAAATGGCCCGCTGATCTTTATCTTGAGGGTTCAGACCAACACCGGGGATGGTTTAATTCTTCCTTGTCAACTTCGGTGGCCGCTTTTGGTCAAGCCCCTTATCGTGCGGTGTTAACCCATGGCTTCTTGGTGGATGAAAAAGGACGTAAAATGTCTAAGTCCATGGGCAATGGTGTTGATCCCCTGCAGGTGGTCAGAGATTTGGGAGCTGATATTTTAAGACTCTGGGTATCATCGGCCGATTACAGAAACGATGTAGCCGCTTCTCCCCGCATTATGACCCAAATGAGCGAGGCTTACCGCAAAATCCGAAATACCCTACGTTTTATGCTGGGCAATTTATATGATTTTGATCCGGCCTTGGACCTTATTCCTTATGCCGAACTCAAGGAAATCGACCGCTGGATTCTGCATAGACTGGCTAAAGTAATTGAAAGAGTGCTTAAAGCCTATTATGATTATGAGTTCCATGTTGTTTATCATACCTTGCATAATTTCTGTACGGTGGAATTAAGTGCTATCTACCTGGATATTGTTAAGGATCGGGCCTATGTAGAAGGCAAGGAATCCAAGACCAGACGAGCGGCGCAAAGCGCTATGTATGAGATTCTTAAATCTTTGGTCTTGCTCATGGCTCCGATTTTAGCCTACACCGCCGACGAAATCTGGCCCTATCTTCCCGGACACACTGAGGGATCAGAAGTCCAGATTGAGGAAATGCCCCAGATTAAGCCCGAGTGGTTAGATGAGGCTTTATCTGAAAAATGGGATAAAATTATTGAGCTGCGTTATGATGTAACCAAAGCCCTGGAACTAGCCCGCAGGGAAAAACTGATTAATCATTCTCTGACGGCCAAAGTGGACCTTTATCCCGATAGTGAGGATAGCTATAATTTCTTAAACAATATTGAAGACCTGGTAGATATTTTCATTGTATCGGATTTGGTTATTCATCAACCAGGGGAAGAAGCACCGGCTGGGGCCCAGGAAGGAGAAAACTATAAGGGCTTGAAAATCGCCGTAACGACTGCTCCTGGCAAAAAGTGTGAGAGATGTTGGATGTATAAGGAACAAGTAGGAGCAGATGTTGAGCATCCGGAGCTTTGCCCGCGCTGCGTTAGTGTAATCAAGAGCTGATTTAGTACTCGTTAGGCGGCTGTTTAATAAGGGGGTGGGTGTTTGCATATTTGGGTGACGCTGCTTGTAGTCTTAGTTTTAGATAGGGTAAGCAAACTTTTAGTACAGAGTAACATGGCTTTATACGACAGCATTGCTGTTATTCCGCATTTCTTTCATCTCACCTATATTCAAAACCCAGGAGCCGCTTTCGGAATTCTTAGCGGGCAAAAATGGCTATTAATCATTATCTCTATTATCTTTTTAGGGGCTCTGATTTATTTTCAGAAATTCGTTCCTCCGGAACAAAAGCTTATTCGGATATGCATGGGCCTGGTTGGCGGGGGAGGTCTGGGAAACCTAATAGACAGGCTGGCTTATGGTCAGGTTATTGATTTTTTAGATTTTAAAGTATGGTCCTATATTTTTAATGTTGCCGACAGCTGCCTGGTGGTGGGGGGATTACTTCTGGCCTTTCTCTTTCTCAGGCTGGATAAACAAGTAAAAGCTGAGAAAAATTGATTTTTCAATGGCCGAAAGCATTACAGTGTGATATTATATATATAGATCGATTATCTGGGAAAGGTAGAATGTTAATTTGATTCAGGATGAACAAAAGAGAGGTTTGGAAAAAAATCTGCAATATGAGGAATGGCAGACTATAACCCTGCCGGAGGGATTACGGCTGGATTTAGCCTTGTCTGAAAAAATAGCCAAAAGCAGGAACTTTATTCAAAACCTGATCGAGGAAGGCCAAGTGCTGGTTAACGGGGAAGTTAAGAAAGCCAGTTATAAAATTGCGGCTGACGATCGGGTGGAAATCTGTATTCCTCAGCCTCGGGAACTTGATGTCCAGCCGGAAAATATAAAGCTGGATGTTGTTTATGAAGATGAGGATGTAATTGTAGTCAATAAACCTCAAGGTATGACAGTTCATCCGGCTCCGGGCTCCTGGCACGGTACTCTGGTCAATGCTCTTTTGCATCATTGTCGCGATAACCTTTCCGGGATTAATGGCATTATCCGGCCTGGAATCGTCCATAGAATCGATAAGGGTACCTCCGGCTTATTGGTCGTGGCTAAAAACGACGATGCCCACAATGATCTGGCTAGGCAAATCAAAGAGTACAGCGCTAGGCGTACTTATCGGGCGATAGTCCACGGCGTACTTTCCGAGCCTTCCGGTACTGTTGATGCTCCTATCGGCAGGGACCCCAAAGATCGCAAAAAGATGGCTGTTGTTTTTAAAAACAGTAAAAATGCCACCACTCATTATTATGTTCTGGAAAGACTGCCTGGGTTTACCGAAATTAAGGCTGTGCTGGAAACGGGCCGGACGCATCAAATAAGGGTGCATATGGCTTATATCAAACATCCGGTTTTGGGCGATCCTGTATACGGTCCCAAAAAATGTCCTTATGATCTTCCCGGACAGGTCCTCCATGCTGAAACCTTAGTTTTTACTCATCCTAGAACCGGTGAAAAAATGGAGTTTAGGTGTGAACCACCCAAAACCTACTATGACGTATTGGAAAAAATAAAATCCTTACCGGCTAAATAGTCTTAATAATTTTTTTTTCATTGACTTTTAGTTCTGAATAGACTAGACTAGCCCTAAAAGAATTAAATAGTTGCCTTTAAACATTGTCCCGTGAGACAGGCAAGGCAGATTACTTGTAGAGAATTTAGAGAGTATTATATACTTACTAACAATAGCTGTCTGCGTTTGCCGACAGCTTTATTAGTATCTAACCAAAAAGAAGGCGGTGGATCTAGATGACCAAAAGAATTCCCAAGCATAAAATTATGGACGCCGACGGCATACGCCGGGCAATTACCAGGATTTCCCATGAGATTGTGGAGAAAAACAAGGGAACAGAAAACTTGGTTCTTATAGGAATTAGAACAAGGGGAGTTCCATTGGCTGAAAGGATCCAGGCCAGAATTTTAGATTTTGAAAATGTCAAATTGCCCCTGGGGCTACTGGATATTACCCTTTACCGGGATGACTTAAGTATGATCGATGTCCAGCCGGTTATTCATGAAACAAAGGTCCCCTTTAGTATAGAAGGCAAAACTGTAATTTTAGTTGATGATGTACTTTACACCGGCAGAACTGTGAGAGCGGCCCTCGATGCTTTAATTGACTTAGGGCGTCCTCAAAAAATACAACTCGCAGTGCTTATAGACAGAGGGCATAGAGAACTACCTATTCGTGCTGATTATGTGGGTAAAAATATTCCAACTTCCAGCCGGGAGATTATCTCGGTCTGCTTGTCGGAAATTGATAATAGTGAAGAGGTATTGCTCTTAGAATAGATTTTGCAAGATGATTTGTTAAATAAATTTATTAAATAGATTTATTAAATAGATTTTAAAAGATCACCCTTTAAAGTTATCCCGAGAGATAACCAAGGGAAAGAAGAATTGTTATATGTATGCAATTCCTCCTGCCTTGGGGTGGGAGGATTTTTAATTATCGGTAAGGAGGGAGTTTGCACTATGCGATGGAGGCACAAAGATTTACTTGATTTAGACAATTTATCAGCCCAGGAAATTGAACTTGTTTTACAAAGCGCTCTTTCCATGAAAGAAGTATTATTCCGACCTATAAAGAAGCTGCCGACTCTCAGGGGAAAGTCTATTGCCTTAATGTTTTATGAAAACAGTACCAGGACCAGGACGTCCTTCGAAACGGCCGGCAAGATTTTGGGAGCGGATGTTACCAACTTTTCCGTGGCCCAAAGCAGCGTCAATAAAGGAGAAAGCTTGCTAGATACAGCTAAGACCCTGCAGGCTATGAATATTGATTTGGTAATTATCCGGCATGCCTGCTCAGGAGCTTCGGAGTTTTTAGCTAAGCAGTTAAAAGCCGGAGTTATTAATGGCGGGGATGGACAGCATGCCCATCCGACACAAGCTCTGTTGGATTTTTTCACCATGAAGGATCGTTGGGGAGAATTTAAAGGGAAAAAGGTCCTGATTGTAGGGGATATACTTCATTCCAGAGTAGCCCGCAGCAATGCACTGGGACTGAAAAAGCTTGGTGCTGAGGTTGTCTTAATCGGACCGCCAACCCTTCTTCCACCGGAAATGGGTTATTTAGGAGTGAGGACTTCCTTTGACTTGGACAGCGAATTACCAGGGGCTGATGCTGTTATGGCTTTGCGCCTTCAAATGGAACGCCAGCAGAGCGGTTTGTTCCCTTCTCTTAGGGAATATAACCGGCTTTACGGCTTAACCCGGGAGAGAATAGCAAGGACAGGCAAGGATACCATTGTTTTGCACCCCGGGCCGTTGAACAGAGGAGTGGAAATCTCCAGCGATTTGGCGGACAGTGTTCAGTCCGTGATTGAAGAACAAGTAACTAATGGGGTAGCAGTCAGAATGGCCTTGATTTATTTGCTGATAGGGGGAACAAGCAATGTTATGGCTTAAAAATGTGCATCTGGTTGATCCGGGGCAAGGGATATCGGATAAGGCGAGCCTGTTGATTAAGGACGGTAAAGTGGCTAAGCTGTGCCGGGGCGAGAAACAATTGACGGAAGAGGAAGTGCTGATGACCTTAGGTGTTTCTGAACTTAAGGATGTAAAGCAAGTGGACGGAGAAGGAAAGTTTTTGTTTCCGGGACTGGTGGATGCTCATGTGCATTTTAGAGAACCGGGGCAGGAAGATAAAGAAGATATCAACAGCGGTTCCCGGGCAGCCGTCAGGGGAGGTTTTACCTCTGTTCTAGCCATGGCCAACACCCAGCCTGTTATTGATACTAGAGCCCTTGTGGAGTTTGTGCGTCTACAGGGAGAAAGAGCCGGCCTGGCCAGGGTCTATCCCGTGGCCGCTGTAACCAAGGGTTTTCAAGGCCGGGAACTTACCGAAATGGTTGACCTTCAAAAAGGAGGAGCGGTGGCTTTTTCCGATGACGGTCTCGGAATTCAAAGTGCGGAAACTATGCGTCTGGCCTTAGAATATGCTAAACTTACCGGTTGCCCGCTTATCAGTCATTGTGAAGACACCAGTTTAGCCGGCCAGGGTGTAATGCGCAAGGGTGAAGCCAGTGCCAGATTAGGGTTAAAGGGTATTCCGGCCAGCGCTGAAAGCGTTATGGTGGCCCGTGATGCCTTGCTTGCCGGAGAAACCGGCGGCAAAATTCATATCGCCCATGTTTCAACCAAAGAAAGTGTGTGGGTTATCAGGGCGGCTAAAAAACTGGGCATTGATATCAGCGCTGAAGTGAACCCTCATCATTTGTTGTTGACAGATGAGGATGTGCAGTTAACTAATAGCTCCTATAAAGTAAACCCACCCTTACCAAGCAGAGAGGATCAGGAAGTGTTGTTAGAAGGTCTGCTGGATGGGACCCTCGATATGCTGGCGACGGATCATGCCCCTCATACCTGGGAAGAAAAAATGAGACCTTTTGCGGAGGCCCCTTTTGGCATTAATGGCTTGGAGACTGCTTTAGCCGCTTTGTGGCAGGAATTAGTACTTAAAGACAAAATAAAACCGGAAAAACTGATCGAACTTTGGTCCTTGAACCCGGCCAAACGTTTTGCGCTCCAAGGCGGAACCCTAAAAGCAGGCAGTCCGGCCGATATGGTTTTGTTTGACCCGGAATGGCAGGAAAGAGTCACAGCTGAATCCTTGGAATCCAAAGCCCAAAATACACCTTTCTTAGAAAAAGAGCTGCAAGGATTTCCAATAATGGTTTGGGTGGGAGGAAAGCTGGTTATGAAGAATAGAAAGATTGTTGAGAAGCAATAATTTAGTTCACTATGGCAAGACCATAATAGCAAGGAGGAAGCAGCATGGGCTGGCTGGTCTTACAAGACGGAAAAGCATTTGCAGGAGAAAAAATAGGTTTTTGGTCGCATAAGGGGGAGCAGGTTATCGGGGAAGTTGTCTTTAATAGCTCCATGAGTGGCTATCAGGAAATAATTACGGATTTATGTTGCGCCGGTCAGATTCTAACCTTTACCCACCCCCATATAGGCAACTATGGTTGGCATCAGGAAGACAGCGAAGCCGCTAAGGTGCTGTTAAAAGGAATTATTGTGCGAGAACTGTCCGGCGGGGAGGGCAGCCTTCATGCTGATCAAAGCTTGGAGGCTTTTTGCCGCAAGAAAAAAATTGCCGGCTTAAAAGGAGTAGATACCAGAGCCTTAACCAGGCATATCCGTAAAAATGGCACCATGCCGGGGGTATTGGTTGAGGAATTGGCTGACGGGCTTAAATATTGGCAAGAAAACACCTCCCAAGTGATTTGTCCGGCCAAGCCTTGGGTCTATCAAGCCGCTACCGCTGAAGAGTATGTTATTCCGGGAAAAGGACCCCTTTTGGCTATTCTCGATATGGGAGTTAAAAGGAGTATTTTACGCAGCCTGCAGAACACAGGCTACAGCCTTCATGTCTTCCCGGCCGGAACTTTAGCTGAGGAGATTTTAGAAATAAAACCGCAAGGTTTGGTGGTAAGCAACGGCCCGGGTAATCCGGACGAATTGTCGGAGATTGCCGACAATATAAGCAGTTTGATATCCAAATTACCGATTTTAGGAATTGGCTTGGGGCATCAGCTTATAGCCTTGGCCGCCGGAGCAGAAACCTACCGCCTCCCCTTTGGGCATAGAGGAGGCAACCATCCGGTTCAAAACAAAAAAACCGGCAAAGTGGCCATCACTATTCAGAATCACGGCTATGCCGTCAGTGAAGAAACACTTCGCAGGACGGGTTTGGAAGTATTGTATACCAATCTCAACGACGGAACAGTCGAAGGCTTGCAGTATGAAAGGCATAAGATCTTAACAGTGCAATTTCATCCTCAAACAGTCGGGGAAGCGGCAGAGCATGAAGAGATTTTTACTTTGTTTAATGATATGGTGAAAAGGGGGTAAAAGAATGCCTAAGCAAAACTGGCGGAAGGTTATGGTTATCGGTTCCGGACCGATTATTATCGGGCAAGCTGCTGAGTTTGATTATGCCGGTACCCAGGCCTGCCGGGCTTTACGTGAAGAAGGGATTCAAACGCTACTGGTTAATTCCAATCCGGCCACGATTATGACTGACCGTGAAATTGCCGATAAAATATATATTGAACCTTTGACGCCGGAATTCCTGGAAAGAATCATAGAAAAGGAAAGGCCTGACGGCCTGCTGGCAACTATGGGCGGCCAGACAGGCTTAAATCTTGCTTTTCAGTTAGCGCAAGCGGGGGTTCTTGAACGCTGCGGTGTTACTTTGCTTGGGACTTCTCTTACCAGTATTAGCCAAGCCGAGGATAGAGAGCATTTCCGCAGTCTCATGCAAGAAATTAATGAACCTGTCCCGGCCAGTACTATAGTCTCCCGGGTGGAAGAGGCTTTGGCTTTTGCCCAAGAAATAGCTTATCCCGTTATAATTCGTCCGGCTTTTACTCTTGGAGGGACAGGCGGAGGAATTGCTCATAATGAACAAGAATTGAAATTAATTGCCCAAAGCGGCCTTCAAGCCAGTATGATTGGTCAGATCTTGGTAGAGAAAAGTGTCGCCGGTTGGAAAGAAATTGAGTTTGAAGTTTTGCGGGACGGCAGTGGCAACAGTATTGCGGTCTGTCATATGGAAAACATGGATCCGGTAGGGATTCATACCGGGGACAGTATTGTGGTTGCCCCTTGCCAGACCCTGACCCAGAAAGAGATTCAGACTTTAAGGACTTCGGCTTTGAAAATTGTTGAGGCTCTAAGAATAGAAGGCGGTTGCAATGTTCAGTTTGCCTTGCATCCTGAAAGACTGGAGTATGTGGTAATTGAGGTTAACCCTAGGTTAAGTCGTTCCAGTGCTCTGGCGTCCAAAGCAACCGGTTATCCGATAGCAAAAATCGCAACCAAAATTGCCATTGGCTATACCCTGCCTGAGCTAAGTAATGCTGTGACCGGCAAAACATCTGCTTGCTTTGAACCGGCTCTGGACTATGTAGTGGTCAAAATGCCGCGCTGGCCTTTTGATAAATTTTCCGACGCTGACCGTACTATCGGCACGCAAATGAAAGCTACCGGCGAAGTAATGGGTCTGGGTCGCAATTTGGAAACGGCCCTGCTCAAGGCGGTACGCTCCTTGGAAGCCAAAGCTTTCGGACTTTTGAATCCCGATTTGGAAGACTTAAGCAATCAAGAGATTGAATTAAAATGCCGTAAGCCGGAAGATAATCAGCTGTTCGTTATGGCCGAGGCCTTCCGTAGAGGATGGACCATAGAAAAAATAAATAGTCTTAATCAATGGAATCCTTACTATTTGCAAATAATTGAAAATATAGTATTGTTGGCTGCAGAGCTTAAGGCCAAGCCCTGGGATGTATTGGTCTTGAAAAAAGCTAAAAGAATGGGTTACGCGGATGTGGAAGTAGCCAGGCTCTGGGGTACGACCGAGCAAGAGGTCTATGATTTTAGGCAAAAGAACGGTTTGCGGGCCGTCTTCAAAATGGTGGACACCTGCGCCGGAGAGTTTGAAGCCAGTACACCCTATTTTTATTCCAGCTACGATGAAGAAGATGAAGGGGAGGTTAGCTCCCGCCGAAAAGTTGTAGTGCTAGGCTCCGGCCCTATTCGTATCGGGCAGGGTATAGAATTTGACTACTGTACGGTGCACGCTGTCAAGGCCTTGCGTGGGGCAGGAGTAGAGAGCATCATTATTAATAACAATCCGGAAACGGTTTCTACGGATTTTGATACCGCTGACCGGCTGTATTTTGAACCTTTGACTTTGGAAGATGTTTGTGCCGTCTTGGAAAAAGAAAAACCGGAAGGGGTAATTGTTCAATTCGGTGGACAGACAGCTATTGGCTTGTGTAAGGGGCTGAAAGCCAGAGGGTATAATATATTAGGAACTTCCGTGGAAGATACAGACAGAGCCGAAGAAAGAGGTCTTTTCGATGAAGTCCTGCAGGCCATAGGAGCTAAGCGGCCCCGCGGTGGCTGTGTCTCCGCTCTCAGTGAAGCGGAAAAACTGGCCGCGGAAATCGGTTACCCCTTAATTGTTCGGCCTTCTTATGTCCTGGGAGGCAGAGCTATGCAAATCGTTTATGATTTGCCGCAGCTGCGCGAGGTCTTGACTAAAGCTTTGCTGGAATTTCCCGGGCAGCAAATTTGGCTGGACCAGTATCTTCTGGGGAAAGAAGTAGAAGTGGATGCCATCTCGGACGGTGATAGGGTTTGTATTCCGGGAATTATGGAACATTTGGAACGGGCCGGTATTCATTCCGGTGATTCAATCGCTGTCTATCCCCCTCAAAGTATTCTTAAGAAAAAACAAGCCGAAATTGTGGATCTCACTGTGGCTATTGCCCGTAGCCTCAACATTAAAGGATTGTTGAATATTCAATATGTAATTTATCAAGACGAGGTTTATGTTTTGGAAGTAAATCCCCGCTCCAGTCGCACAGTACCCTTTTTAAGTAAGGTAACGGGAGTACCCATTGTGGATCTTGCCACCAGGGTAATTTTAGGCCAAACCCTGGCTTCGCAGGGTATAAACAACGGTCTGTGGCCGGTGGGGGATAAAGTTGCGGTCAAGGCTCCGGTTTTCTCTTTTTCCAAATTGCTGCTGGTAGAACCCTCCTTGGGACCGGAAATGAAATCTACAGGGGAAGTAATGGGGATTGATTACCAGTACCAAAAAGCACTTTATAAAGCTTTATTGGCTGTCGGTTTGCGCATGTCGGTTCATGGCACCCTGCTGGCAACCTTGGCCGATAGGGATAAAGAAGAGGGTCTAAAATTGGTAGAGCGTTTTTATAAACTGGGCTTTCGGATTATAGCCACCAAAGGAACGGCCCAAAGAATCAGACAAGCCGGCATTGAAGTTACAACCGTGGAAAAGTTGCATGCCGGGTCGGAGGAAATCCCGGAGAAAATCCGGCAAGGTCAGGTCCAATGTGTTTTGAACACCACTACCCACGGCCGTAAAATAGCCAGCGACGGATTTGCTATCCGTCGAAGTGCTGTGGAGCAGGGGATACCGTGCTTCACCAGCCTGGATACGGCTGAAGCCTGGCTTAAGGTGCTGGAACTCAATTCTCCCAGTTTAGTAGCAATTTAAAACAAGCAAAATTAATAATTGTAAAAACCGATAAAAAGTAAAGTTTATTATAAAAATAAACAGACAAAGAGAAAGATAAAGAAACGAGCAGATTTATTTAATATTAAAGTAAGTGTATTTATGAAAAATATAATAAAAGTGTAAAGTAATGATAAATAAAGGTGTAAAGTAATGATTAAGAATGAAAAAGTAATTGAAAATCGAGTTCTTGATCCGGGAGCAGGAATCTTTAAACTTGTTCTTCGGGGCCAAACAGCAAAAACCGCGCGCCCCGGCCAGTTTGTCCACTTAAAAGTCAGTTCAACTATGGATCCTTTCTTGCGCCGTCCTATTAGTATTGCCGGCATTAACAGGCAGCTAGGCGAAATAACCCTTTTCTACCGGGTGGTGGGCAGGGGAACGAGTGAATTGACTAGGGTCAAAGAAAATCAAACTTTAAACCTTATCGGACCCTTAGGCAATGGGTTTACAGTTCCGCGTCAAGGAAAACTGCTTCTTTTAGCTGGTGGTATTGGTATATTTCCGCTTTTTTCTTTAATTGAAGCTCTGGATACATCCAAGGTAAAAGTTAAACTGCTGTGGGGTGCGGAAAACCGACAATTTCTTGAAGCTGCCGGGCTGAAAACTCTGTTAGAAAAAAACTTGGATTATGAAGTTTCCACCTTAGATGGCAGTATGGGTCACAAAGGGTTAATTACCGATTTGTTAGAATACTATTTGCAAGCTTTTAACAATCCCTCGGAAAAAGAATCATCGATATTGGCCTGGAGTGCAGCAGCCTGCGGTCCTAAAGCTATGCTCCAAGCAGTAACCACTATCTGCCGGCAAGAAGGCCTACCGATTGAAGTATCTTTAGAGGAACGAATGGCTTGCGGTGTTGGAGCCTGTTTGGGCTGTGTCTGTACAGTTAGGGAGGCAAGCGGTAGCCTGGTTAGAAAGCGGGTCTGTAAGGACGGGCCGGTATTTGATGGCGGGGAGGTGGTCTGGGATGAAGAAAGTTGATCTGACTACGCAGTTGGCAGGGGTGAAACTAAAAAACCCGGTAATCACCTCTTCGGGGACTTATGGTTTCGGGGAAGAATATGCTCCGTTTTATGACCCTGCTCTGCTTGGCGGCATTACGGTCAAAGGAATCACCCCTTTACCCCGCTTAGGAAACCCCGTTCCCAGAATAGCGGAAACCCCTTCCGGAATGCTTAATTCCGTGGGCTTGGAAAATCCGGGATTGGAAGAATTTCTAAGAACTTACCTTCCCCGACTGGAAAAAATAGGGACAGCAGTAATCGTAAATATCTCCGGCTTTTCTCTCGAAGACTACGCCTTGATGGCTTCTTCCCTGCCGGAGAATTCCTGTATTAGCGCTTTGGAGGTAAACATCTCCTGCCCCAATATCCAACATGGGGGGATGGCTTTTGGTACTGATCCTCGCAGCGCTGAGGAAGTTATAAAAGTAACCAGAAAACATACTCGTCTGCCCCTTATAGCCAAGCTCTCTCCCAATGTCACCGATATTGTGGAGATAGCTAAAGCAGTGTCTGGAGGGGGAGCGGATATAATATCTTTGATTAATACCCTTTTGGGTATGCGTATAGATCTTAAAACCCGTAAACCTGTCTTGGCTAATACCATGGGAGGTCTTTCCGGCCCGGCCGTCCTCCCTGTAGCCCTCAGGATGGTTTATCAGGTTTATAAAGCAGTGGACCTGCCCATTATTGGCATGGGCGGCATCAGCAATTGGCAGGATGCGGTGGAGTTTATGCTGGCCGGAGCTTCAGCAGTTAGCATAGGTACAGCAAATTTCGTTGATCCGCTGGCGCCTTTAGAAATAGTCAACGGCCTGGAAGAGTATTGCCGCCGGGAAGGCTACGATTCTATCCAGGAATTAGTGGGTCTGGCTCATAGCTAATTAGAGAGATTAAGAAAAGAGCAAGCTAGAAAGGAGCAAGCTTATGTCTGAATCAGTTTTTGTTAACGAAACAAACCCCCTTAACGAAAAAGTAATAGTGGCTTTAGATGTAGATTCTGAGGACCAAGCGCTGGGGCTGGCGAAAAAGCTGCAAGCTAGTGGCTGCTGGCTGAAAGTAGGTTTGGAACTCTATGCCTTATCCGGCCTGAAACTAATTGATACTTTTAAAACTATGGGATTTTCCATTTTTTTAGATCTTAAGCTGCATGATATTCCTACCACAGTAGAAAGAACCCTGAAAGTCTTGACTGCTTCGGGAGTGGATATGGTGAACGTTCACTGCAGCGGGGGATATGAAATGATGGCCAAAGCGGCAGAAGTAGTTCACAAAACCGGGAAGAAAATTATCGGGGTTACTGTTTTGACCAGTATGGACCGAGCGGATCTTCTCGATATCGGCGTCCAGGACGCCACCCAAGAGCAAGTATTAAGACTGGCCCGGCTGGCGCAAAAAGCAGGGCTGGATGGAGTGGTGGCCTCGCCCCAGGAATCAGCTCTTCTCCGCCAAGAATTAGGCCGGGACTTTTTGCTGGTTACCCCGGGTATTCGTCCCGCCGGAAGCGAGAAAAACGATCAAGTTAGAGTATTGACTCCCGTTGAGGCGCTCAAAGCAGGAAGTTCTTACCTGGTGGTGGGCAGACCGATAACTAAGGCTCAAGATCCAAGACAAGCTTTGGCCGGACTTTGGGTTTGAATATTATAAAAAATTTGGAAGGTGGACTTATAGTGACTTACAGTGGTAAGGACCCAGAAAAACAAATAGATATTTTGCAAATCTTTAAAGATACCCAGGCCCTTCTGGAGGGACATTTTTTGTTGACTTCAGGAAAACACAGTGCTCAGTATATGCAATGTGCTCAGGTATTACAATATCCGCGGATTGCGGCTACCCTAGGGCAGGAATTGGCCAACAAATTTATGAGACTGGACATCGAGACGGTTATTGGTCCGGCTACGGGTGGGATTATTGTCGCTCATGAGGTTGGCAGAGCTTTGGGCGTTAAAGCCATTTTTACGGAAAGGCAAGGGGGTGAGATGACTTTGCGCCGGGGTTTTAAGCTTAAAGCGGGCGAAAAAGTCCTGGTGGTCGAAGACGTGATTACCACCGGCGGCTCAGTCCGGGAAGTAATCAAGCTAGTGCAAGAAGCCGGAGCTGAACCGGTAGGAGTAGGGGTTTTGGTTGATCGCAGCGGTGGTCAAGCTGATTTTAACGGTTTACCTATGCATAGCTTGCTACAGATGAGCATCGAGGCGTATGCTCCGGATAATTGCCCTCTCTGTGCTCAGGGTATTCCCTGGGAAAAGCCGGGAAGCAGAGGAAACAAATAGAAAGTGTTTGCCTGTTTATTTTTACCGTGCTAGTATTATTAATGAGATTATTTTTAATTTGCCTTCAAGATAGGAGTTAAGAAGTTATGGTTTATGTGGCACCTTTGTACAGGCCTCCCAGTGAAGCCTCCAGCTTGATTTTGCAGGTTACCATAGGGTGTTCTCACAATCAGTGCACTTTTTGCTATATGTACAAAACGAAGAAATATCGCATTAAGTCCCTGGAAGAAATAAAACAACATATCCAATGGGGGAAAAGCATCTATCCGCATGCCCGGAGAATTTTTCTGGCAGACGGCAATGTTTTGAGTATGCCTACCCAAGACTTAATAGATGTCTTGCATATCCTGTTTGAGGAGTTCCCCTATCTGGAAAGAGTGACCGCCTATGCCGGTCCCAAAGATCTGCTGGCCAAAAGCGACGAGGAGCTGGCGCAGATCCGGCGGGCAGGCTTGTCTATGCTCTACCTGGGTGTTGAAAGCGGCAGCCCCAAAGTATTGGCCAATATTCAGAAAGGCGTCAGCCCGGAGGAAATGATTCTAGCCGGTCAAAAAGCCCGTCAGGCAGGATTTATCTTGTCTTGCACCGTTATTCTGGGCATAGGAGGCAAAGAGCTGACCGCAGACCATGCTGTGGAGACGGCAAAAGTTATCAGTGCTATGCAGCCCCATTATTTAGGTGCCTTAACCTTAATGATAGAAGAAAAAACAAAATTGAAAGCCCAAATTGAAAGTGGCGAGTTCCAATTATTAAACCCGTTAGAAGTTATTGATGAGCTAATTATGA
>JAAYOJ010000217.1 GCA_012520405.1 Peptococcaceae bacterium | reverse complement strand
TGGTAGAGTGTCACCTTGCCAAGGTGAAAGTCGCGAGTTCGAATCTCGTCACCCGCTCCATAAATATTTTTGTTATTATCGGCGGCATAGCCAAGTGGTAAGGCAGAGGTCTGCAAAACCTTTATTCCCCAGTTCGAATCTGGGTGCCGCCTCCAACTAAGCCGAAGTGGCGGAACAGGCAGACGCACGGGACTTAAAATCCCGCGGGGCATTAAACCCCGTACCGGTTCGATTCCGGTCTTCGGCACCATAATGTGGGTTTGTAGCTCAGCTGGTTAGAGTACTGCGTTGACATCGCAGGGGTCGGAGGTTCGAGTCCTCTCAAACCCACCATAAGAAAAACTTAGAAGCCTTGAAGTCCTTGTTTAAGCGGATTTCAGGGTTTTTTTATTTTATCAATTGGGGGTTGGACATCACTTAAAACCACGTAAATATTACAGAACTATGTATGTAATAACCCCCCCCAGGGAGTTAGGTTCCTGGGGGGGTTCAGTCTTTACTGTTATTGTTTAGGTACTCGGCTTTGGGAGCTTGTGAGTATAAAAAAAGTTGGCAGAAATAACGTAGCCCGGGGGATGGTGCCCGAGTTGTTTTACTTTATCTAATGCCATTTTCAATAGTTCATCCCCAGTAATTAGTTTATTATATTCGTTCGTAAAGTTTTTCCCAAGCTGGGCAATTAATAGGGTAGATAACATATAGCCGGAATCATACGGAGTTGCGAAGCGTTTAATTCGTCTTTGGTAATTATAGTTTAGCGCTCGTTTTGAAATATGTATGGTTTTATTCGACAGCGCAAAATATCCTATGAGCACAGGTACTTCTCTTAAGTCTGTAAAAACTAAATGAGTTGCTGCAATTCCTTGTTTTGCAAATTCGATGGCTTTGTTTTTCAAAAAATATTCAATATCAGCGTTTTTGGGACATAAATAAGAAGAGAGGATATTTTTTGTTTCTTCCTCTCCAAGTTCCGCAATCATGTCTCTAAGGTTTACTTGGTAATAAGCCATTAGTTCCCCTCAATTTTACCAAATAATTTTTTAATGCTTTCGCCTTTTACTTCTTGAACACGCTTAGATAAAATAACGTCTTTTGTAGGTATTTTCTCAGCATTTTCCAGAGCTTTAACAAAGTTACGGCCTAAACTTTTTCTCTTAATTCGGACATCATTAAAAATGCTGCTTGTCGCCATAAAAATCTGCCTTTCTAAATAATTCTTTTTTTGATCTATAGTATGCCGCTAGACTATAAAATATAGTCAATTTCAGAAATATTTTTTAAAATACAAAAAAGCCCTACATTAGTATGCTTTCAAAATTATTACTGTAGCGGCATGATAGGTTCAGTTATTGGAATCCAATCACTTATTACAATCCAGATACTAACATTATATGAGCGACAGACAAATGAGTCAATTAAAATTGGCAACAAAGTTATCATTTGTTGCAACTTTTTGCTCATTTTTGCATACTTTTATACTGTTTTACTACATATTTACCAACTAAATCCTCAGTGCTTGTAACATATTTTGGACAAAGCAT
>JAAYOJ010000208.1 GCA_012520405.1 Peptococcaceae bacterium | reverse complement strand
CGCATTTCTTGCGCTTTTCAGCTTTCCGCCTCGCGACGCTTTATTATAATATCATGCTGTTTTCACACTGTCAACCTTAAAATTATAAGAATTTCTTTTTTTCGTCAGTATATTTGACTTAGTGCTAAAATCCTAGATAACTGCATATATATCTTAAACTGATTTAGCTGCCGGAATAAGAATCGGAAACAAGTATTAGTATATTGTTTGGATAGTATATTGTTTGGATTATCAGCATATTATATGTTGCTCTAACTATAAGTATGTTACGATTATTATCATTATAGTTAAATAGTTTCAAAAGGTTACAGGCAACCAATGAAGATAATTGGATTCCTTCAATAGATTATTGTAAATGATATTGTAGTTAATGATATTGTTAATGATATTGTTAATGATTTCCGTAGTTGGCAAATTGCGGGATAGCTGTATGCTATATTCTTAACATCTGAAAATATGCTATAATATTTTAAACTTCTTAATCCCTAATCTCTTAACTCATCACTTGCACATCACTTGAAAGATTAATAATAAGGTATTTCTAAAACCAAGGTATTCTATAAAACCTTAAATTATGGAGGCCCTAAAATGTCAAATAGTAATCATGGCAACCGCAATAAAGATAATAAAAACAGACGAGTTCGTAGTATGAAAAAAGGGAAAAAAAGAACATTACTCAGGAAGATGCTACTGGTGTTCTTAGGTATAGTACTATTAGGGTGTGTGTCCTTAGGGGCATATACTATTGTCGCTATTGCCCAAACTCCTGACTGGGACCCAACCCTTCTAGCGAGTCAAAAGGAATCTTCGATCGTTTTTGATAAAGATGGCCAGCCTGTAGCCCAACTTCATGCTTCAGAAAACCGTCTGTCGGTGGAATACGACGATATTCCACAATTAGTAAAGGATACTTTTATCGCAGTTGAAGATAAGCGGTTTTTTGAACACTATGGTTTTGATGTAATTCGAATTATGAAATCAGCCTTAGATATTGTTAAAGCCGGGGAAGTAGTGGGGGGCGGAAGCACCATTACCATTCAGCTAGCAAAGAATGCTTTTATCGAAGATCCGACAGCCCTTAAATTATCCCGTAAAATTCAGGAGTTGGTGCTTGCTCTGCAAATAGAAAGAGCATATACCAAAGAGGAAATTCTAACTTTTTATCTTAACAGGATTTATCTAGGGGAATCTTCATTTGGTATTAGGACAGCTGCTCAAACCTATTTTGGCAAAGAACTGGATGAACTTAATCCGGCCGAAGTTGCTCTCTTAGCGGGTCTTCCTCAGGCTCCCAGCGCCTATGACCCTTATATCAATCCTGATAAAGCAAAAACAAGACGTAATATTGTGTTAAGCGTGATGAAAGATGCAGGTATAATCACTGAGGAAGAGTTTGAGCAATACAAAGAAGAACCCTTCACATTTGTAGAGCAGGTTAAAGCAAAAGAAGCAAAAGTTGAGCTACCTGTAGCCTCTGCCCGTAATAAAAAACATCCCTATTATGTGGATTATGTTATCAATGAATTACAAGAAAAATACGAACTCACAGCTGAACAAATCTTCAGCGGGGGCTTGAAAATCTATACTACTTTAGATACTAAAATTCAAACTGCCGCTGAAAAATCATTTGCCAATCCTGAAAACTTCCCCAAAAGTGTGGACGACATACCGGTCCAGGGGGCCATGACTGTTTTAGAACCTGAAACAGGTGCTATTTCCGCTATGGTTGGCGGACGGGAATATACGCCCATGGGATTAAATCGTGCTTGGCAATCCAAGCGCCAGCCTGGTTCCACAGCAAAACCGCTGATAGTATATGCTCCTGCTCTGGAACAAGGCGGGTATTATCCGGGGAGCGTTTTTGACGATATGCCGGTAGAATACAAGGATGGAACAGGCGGTATCTGGGCTCCGGAAAACTATGATACCCAGACTACCGGTTGGAGAGGCCTTATTACCATGAGAGAGGCGGTCCGCTATTCAGTCAATGTTTATGCCGTAAAACTTATGCATGCTCTGGGAGTAGACTATGCTTGGCAATTTGGCAAAAACAATCTGGGCCTTGATCTCAAAGAAAGCGATAAGTATTTAAGCATGTCTCTGGGAACTTTTCAAATCTCTACTTTGGAGATGGCTTCCAGTTATGCTACCTTTGCCAATAATGGAGTGAAAAATGATCCTTATAGCGTTACCAAGGTTGAAACTCGAGACGGTAAAATCTTAGTTGAACATACACCGTCCCCCCAAAGAGTAATGAAAGAAACAACTGCCTATATTATGAATGATCTTCTCCGTAGTGTTGTGACTTCGGGTACAGGAACCAGGGCACGTTTAGGGAACTGGTATATCTGTGGCAAAACGGGAACAACTTCTCTCGATCCGGATATATATGGTAACCGAACTGGGAACCCGGATGCCTGGTTTGCGGGTTACAGTCCTAAATATGTAGGTGTAGTATGGATGGGATACGATAAGGATCCAGATAAAAACCACTATTTACGCCGGGTTTATGGCAGTAGCTACCCGACAACAATTTGGAAAGAGGTTATGACTGTAGCTCATGAAGGTCTCCAAGTACAGTCCAGTATCCCCCGGCCAAAAGGCATAACCACTGTCACTTTTGACAGAAAATCAGGGCTCCTTCCGAGCAGTCTGACTCCCGATGATTTTATTTCCACGGAAATTTGCGCCGTTGACAGTGTACCCACTAGCGTTAGCGATGTTTGGATTGAGGTGAAAGTAGATCCTAACAATCCTGATCTAATGGTCAGCGAGGATACCCTCGACGCAATTACAAGGATATGTCTTAACCTCCCTGACCGGCCCGAGGATGTTACCTGGCCAAAAGATGAGCTGGCTTACAAACCGCCTACAGATCACAAAACAAATAATGGAGATGAATCTAACGGTATATCAACTCCTCCTGCCGGTGATTCCAGCATCCCCCGTATTTCAATTTCCGCTCCCATTTATAACAGCAATACAACAGTTATTAGTGTACCGGTTTTAACAGAATATGATCCTGGGGAATATTCACTGATCTTATATATAAAACGCCCTGGTGTTGATTATGTAGAAACCTTTCAACCGGAAGATAACAAGACTAAGTCCATTAGTTACCGTCTAGCCTCTTCCGGAAATCAACTTAAACCCGGTTCATATACCTTCTGGGCCGCTTTATTGAAAAATGATTCCTTTGCCATCGGCCCTCCTTCAAATCCGGTAAGCTTGAATCTTACAGATTGATGTTTTTTCAAAAAAAGGCAATAGAGTAACGCCTGGTTACTATATTGCCTTTTTTGAGTAATTCTCTTAATTCTATATTCTTTTTATCTCTTCTTATCTCTTCTAATCTCTTCTTATCTATTGCTAAGATTGTTCAGAAACCAAGATAAAACATATATAATCCGATGAGCAGTATTAGGGCACCTAGAACTATTTTAATAACTGTACTGGCCCTGCCGTATTTTTCACTGGTTGATATTTTATGGGCAAAGCCGATCGAAGTTCCTGCAACAATAGCAAGAATCCCGTGTCCTATGGAATAGAGAAATAACAACAGTATTCCCCATACTATACTGCCTTTGCCGGCAACAATAGCCAGCAAAGCAATTAATACCGGGGTTGAACATGGCGAGGAAAACACCCCTCCGAGGATACCAGCCATAAAGGCTCCTATAATACCTTTTTTCTTACTTTTAGCTAGAAGGTAGCTTGAAGGTATAATTTCAAAGACTTCCCATATTTGCAAAGCCATAAGTACCATTAAAACGCCAAGTATAATATACCACCAAGATGTCCAAGTGCCTATTAATCGTCCAGTTAAGGATGCTGCAATCCCTAAGACCGTGAATGTTACAGCAGCTCCCGCAGCAAAAGTTACAGACAGCCAAAATGCTCTTTTTATATCCCGCTGTCCAGTTCCCCCCACATAACCAATTACAAGCGGAATACTAGAGAGAGAACAAGGCGTAAAGGAAGTAAGAAGTCCTGCCACAAATGCAAGCAAGGGCGCAAACCATCCACTTTCGGTTATGAGTTGGGATAAAGTCTCCAAGACTTCAGTCATTCAGTCACCCCCATCTCGGAAAGTATGCTTCTCAGTTGCGCTTCAGTAAGCATACCATAATGCACTGTGTAGGCATGCTCGCCAGTGTCCTTATACCTGTACTGGTTAAACTGAAGGTTTAGATCAGAGCTTGGTATATAGGGCGTTCCGTCAGCATTAACAAATACCTGGGTTGGAAGTGCTAAAATCGGAATATCTCCTGCTGCTTCGGGATTTTGGGAGATATCAACATATTTTATAATGGCTTTACCCTGCATTTCCTTATTTATTTTTTCTAATATAGGAGCCATTTCTAGGCAGGGAAGACAGTAATCCGCCCCAAAATCAATAATAATCGGCAAATTATAGGATTTTAATTCTTCAAGATTAATTTCAGTTACTTCCAAGGAAAAATCTATCTCACTTTTATTTTTAAATATCCAAATCCCCACTATCATGAGCAATATGCAGATAATGATTATAAATCTGACTAATGTTTTTTTGTTCATTGCAGTGCCTCCTCCACAAGAATACTTTTTGCTGGCCCGATTAGGTAATGCGTTTATCTTAATTTTTTATATATTATTTGTCAATCTATTTAGAATACCTTGAACTATAATCCAATAGATAAAAAGGGCTGAAATTTTTAATTCAATCGGTAAAAACTTAATAATCAATAATTGCCTGAAGGCACAAATAAGTATTAAATTAATACTATTATAAGACATAGAAAATTATGGGAATTATTCCTTGTAATAATATGTAAAGGAGAAAGGGCTTTGAAAGATAGCAAGCAAGAAAAAGAGAAAATCACCCTCCGGCCAACTACCGAATTTACGGGAGGATGCCATGGCTTTCTGGCAATGGAGACATTTGCCATTCCTCTGGAGCAAAGTCCGGAATATACGGTTAAGGTAAATTCCCTTAACCAACTGCAAATTCCGGATGATTTAGCCAAAAAACTGGGCTTAGAAGAAGGATTATCCTCTTTAAGAGTGGTGCAAAATGGAAACCGCCTTGAGATTTGTCCTAATTTGCATAGCCTGGCCAAGCTATATATTGAACCTACGTCCAGATGTAACCTGCGTTGTGAAACTTGTATTCGAGAGACCTGGAATGAACCACTGGGAAGTATGGACAAACAAACTTTTGATTCCTTGGTAGAGCAAATGAAAGAAATGAAAAGCCTCCACACTGTAATGTTTGGAGGCTTCGGGGAACCGACTTTTCATAAAGATATTCTCTATATGGTGGGCAAGGTCAAAGCTTTAGGACTAAATGTAGAAATCACGACCAACGGGACATTGCTTAATCAGACTATGGCCAAAGGGCTTTTGGAAAAGGGATTAGATATGCTGTGGGTATCTTTTGATAGCTGCAGTGCCGACATGTATGAGGATATTCGGGATGGAGCCAATTTCAACAATGTAGTGAACAACATTCGAGAATTACAGCTTTTAAACAGATACAGTTCCCATAAAATTAAAGTCGGGATAGCTTTTGTAGTGATGAAAAAAAACATTGCCGACCTCAAAAATCTCGGTCAGCTGGCGAACAAGGTAGGGGCCCAGAAGATATCAGTGAGCAACCTTATCCCTTATAGCGAGGATATGATAGATGAAATGGTGTGTGATCTTGGGGTCAGCAATTTTCAACTTTCATGCTACCCCTCAAGTCTTTTGGCTATAGACATTCCGTTAATAGATAAAACTGAGTTAACTAAACAAGCTTTATTCGACTTATTTAAAGACTATCCGAACATCAGCATGATGAAAAATAAAGTGGGGGCAGATACCAATAGCTGCAAATTTATCCAAGAAAGATGTGCTTTCATCAGATGGGATGGGGTTGTATGTCCCTGCATGGGGCTGCTGCATTCCTATAAGACTTATTTTAATTTAGGTAAGTTAGAGAGAGAAGTTACCTATTATGGTTTAGGGAATATTAAAGAGCAGACTCTTAAGGAAATTTGGGATTCTCAGGAATATCATAATTTTAGAGAAAAAGTAAATAAGTTTGAGTTCTCTCCTTGTTTATCCTGTGCTTCCTGTGATCTGGCCAAAAGTAACCAAGAGGATTGTTTTGGTAATACTTTTCCTACCTGCGGCGGGTGCTTATGGGGGCAAGGCGTGATTCAATGCCCGTAAACTAAGCCAAAGTCAAGCTTGTTGGCCGACTCATTTTAATTCTACTATAGTTACGCCTGAATCCCCTTCCCCAAATTCACCGAGACGGTAGGCTTTGACGTGAGGATGAGTCTTTAAAAATTGATGAATACCAGATCTTAAGGCCCCGGTTCCCTTGCCGTGGATTATACTTACCTGATTAATGCCGGTTATTACAGCGTCATCCAAGTATTTATCCAAGAGCAACTCCGCTTCTTCTACCAGTTTTCCTCTTAAGTCGATTTCACTGCGCAGGGTAACTGCTTTGCCCAGTCCCAGAGATCCCTGCATTGTTTTGGCTAAATGTTCGGGTTTTCTGGTTTCATCCACAATTCTAATTTGGGATAGGGGTACGCTTACTTTAAGGATACCCGCCTGAATTAATACTTCATTATTATTGTCAGGTTTCTGCAGGACCTGGCCTTTTTGTCTTAGGTTAGGGATATAAACCAGCTGTCCCGCTTGGATTTGCTGAGGGCTAGGACCTTTTCTTTCGGAGGTTGAATCTTGTTGATAAAGATTTTTAGATAAATTTTTTATTCTTTTTCTAACTTTTTCTACTGCTGCTTCTTGTTGTTTGCGTTCTTTTTTTTGTGCCTCTCGGATTTCTTTAATAATTATTTCCGCTTCTGCTTTAACTTCACGAATTATTTCCAGAGCCTCTTCTTTTGCTTTTAAGCTTATCTGCTCATATTTTTCTTCCAGCTCCCGATTCTGTCTTTTCAAGTCCGCAGCCTTTTGGGCGGCCTTTTGATGTTCTTCCTGTAGTTTTTGTTTTTGCAGTTCGATTTCTCTTTGAATATCCTCCAGGTTTTCCAACAAACCGCTTTCCTTAATTTCTCGTTCGGAAAGGAAGGAACGGGATTTTTCTAAAACCTTAGGACTTAAGCCCAATCTTTGGGCGATAGACAAAGCGTTACTGCGACCTGGGATCCCTGTAAGTAAGCGATAGGTAGGTTTTAGAGTCTCCGGATCGAATTCAACTGAAGCATTTTCCACTCCCGGAGTATTATAAGCAAAGCTTTTAAGTGCACCATAATGAGTTGTGGCTACCCCGCAGCTGCCTCGCTCCAGCAGTTCTGAAAGTATCGCCATAGCCAAGGCAGACCCTTCGGCCGGATCTGTTCCTGCTCCCAGTTCGTCAAGGAGAACAAGGGATTTGGCATTAGCTTTATTGATGATGTCCACAATATTGACCATATGAGCGGAAAAGGTGCTTAGGGACTGTTCTACGCTTTGTTCATCTCCGATGTCAACAAATATGTGGCTAAATATTCCTAACTTGGATTCACTTTCAGCAGGAATATGAAGCCCGGATTGCATCATAACACTCATAAGGCCAATAGTCTTCAGGGTAACTGTTTTTCCACCGGTATTGGGCCCGGTAATTACTAAAAAACGATAGGCCTTGCCCAAACTTACAGAGATGGGCACCACATGGCCGGTTAATAAAGGATGCCTGGCGTTGACCAGCTTGATCTCCTGCCTATTAACCACGAGGGGAGAACCGGCTTGCATTTCTTCGCTTAGCCGGGCTTTGGCCAGGATAAAATCCAATTTAGCCAGCGCTTCATATAGCTCTTCTATCTCCGCAACTTTAGCTGTGACCAAAGCAGCCAGTTCCTTTAAGATCCGTTGGATCTCCCTGTTTTCTTTAAGTATTGTTTCCCGCAGTTCATTACCCAGTTGCACAATAGCCAGGGGTTCGATAAAAACGGTAGCTCCACTGGCCGACTGGTCATGAACAATCCCGGGAAAGGCTGAGCTATACTCTAATTTAATTGGAACAACATAACGGTCTCCCCGGGTGGTAATAACATGGTCTTGGAGCATCTTTTGGTAATTGGCATTACGCAGGATGCCATCAAGACTGTCCTTAATTTTTTGTTGCCCGCTACTCTTAGCACGGCGCAGGCGGCTGAGTTCTGCGGAAGCCTGATCTTGAACGCTCCCGTCTTCACCAATGCTGCGTGTAATTTGATCCTCAATGTTTTTCTGGGGAATAACGGCTTCCACTGTTTCCCTAATGATAAATAATTCACTATAGAGGTCTTTGTTGGATTGTTTATTCTCGATTAGCGTCTGACGAATCTGCCTGGCAATCTTTAAAGTGTCGCGGATTTTCAGCAGTTCTTCGGGGGTTAGCATCCCTCCTCGCCTGCATCTATCTAAATAGGGGCGGATCTCTTTAGCTCCGCGAACCGAAAACAAGGGTTTGATCCGCAGCAATAACTTCCCTTCATCGGTCTCCCTAAGCATATGCCGTACTGTACGCAAATCAGCCTGGGGCATTAGTCCTTCCGCCAATTCTTTAGCCCTCGGCAATATGCAATGTCCCGCCAATCTTTCTCGTATGGCACCATAATCCAGTTTTGCCAATACTTTATCTGAAGCAATCATTTCTTATGCCAGCACTCCTCTGTGAAAATGTCCTTTGGTAAATCCTTCGGGGTATAAGCATTCCAGCTTGTGCAGGGCCGCTTGTGTTTGTTGCTCACTGATTATCTTACCCGCAGCTGCCTCGGTCCATAGGTCCTTAAAGATTTTCACTGTCTCCCTGGCCTGGTTTTCCGTAGCCCTGGGCAATTCCAAGCGGATATTACACAAGCCGATTTCTGCAATTTTATTTAGCTCCGTTATCAGGTTCAATTTCCTAGCATTAAAAATATGCATCCTACATTCCCTGTCCATAGCCAGCGGAAAACGATAAGAAAGTCTGTCCTGTAAAAAGTATTCCCGTTCGTGACAGACCCCGCAGCATTTTTTTCGGGCATGGTCCGAACTCTGAACTTTTTCCCGACCTTGACCCAAGCTAGCCCCGACCAAGCAAAATTCGCTGACCATCATTTCCATGTCGCCGAAGACGAGCAGTTCAACAGCGTTCGAAGCTGAGAGTTTGGGAAGCTGTTCTTTGCTCAGTTCAGTGGAAAGAGCAGCCCTTTGGGCGCCTGCAGTTCGTACCCAATGTAAAGTCCCTTGATTAAAGACATTTAAATAGTAATCTGTTTCCCATTCCCATTGGGGATCGAGAGATTTGATCATTTGAATTCCTGCTAAATTAGCGGTCATAATGGCCGGTCTTGGCGACCAAGTGCAAACTTGGCTTAATTGGGCAAAGACTTTTTTACTTTGCTCCTCATTCATGATGCGGGGCAGACGCCAAAGCAAAGGCGTCCCTTGCTTCTGGCAAAATTGAACGGCTTCTTGCAAATCTTTAAGGGTAAGCGGGGGACGAAAGCGCCAGTGTTCTCCCCCGATAATAATTCTGTCCGCACCGCTTTTTACCAAAAGGGGAATACTCCTTATATCACTAACGGCAACTGTAAGCTGGGGTTTAAGGTTTTCTGATGCAGTGGCCTGACGGAAAGCTTTAGTCTCTACTTTTTGCTGCCACTGGGTAAGCCGTTTTTGATATTCTTCATAGTCGATTAAGCCCGGAGAGTTTTTCGCTCGAGCTTTATCAAGCAGCTGACTTACTAGCTGACGCCGCATATTATTAATTTCGCTGACCGGAAGCATTATATTCTCCGGAATTTCTAACTTTAACTCCGCAAGGGTAAAGGGGGTGTTGCCCAGTCTGGCAAGCTGTTGCCATAAATATGCATAAGTTAAAGGCTTATTGAGAGCTTCCTGAGCCATAGTTTCAGACTCCGCAAAAACTTTGTGTTCTCCGTCATGTGCTTCCAGGCGAAGTTTGGTGCCGATCCGGCCCGAGAGCACCATGTTGAGAGCCCTTTTACGCTTCTCTTGGCCCTCTTGGTAACTGAGTTTGGCTTTAGCGATTAATTCCTGGTCATGAGTTTTAAATACCCTGTCACCCTTGCGGGCTGTTCCCTTAAATTCTATGGCTGCTGTTTCTCCGGGGCCGGCACTTTCTATTGCCCGGCCTGCAGAATTATACATCCGTTGAACCGTAATTCCTTCTCGTCCCCGGCTGGTCCAGATTTCCAGGCCATCGCCAATATTCAGCGTGTTCTCCAGTTTAAGAAACAAACGTCCCTGCTTTATTTCCTGAATTCTTCCCAGCATGGTTCCCCGGTTATTGGGACGCTTGAAACTCATCATACCGGCACCCTGGTATCCTTGAAAATATCCGGTTGTAAAATCACGATTAAAAATTTGGGTAAGTTCATATTTATCCTGGGCCGAGAGTCCTGTCCTTCCGTCCTTCAGAGCGTCCAGGGCCTGGCGGTAGATTCTGACTACTGTAGCCACATATTCCGCTCTCTTCATCCGCCCCTCCAGCTTGAGGGAGCTTATACCTAAGCGCTGCATTTCAGCCAAGTGTTCGGATAGATTAAGGTCTTTAGGGCTTAAGAGGTGATCCCCTGGTTTGAGCCCGCTAAGCACATCCTTTCCCCTGGAATCCACCAATTTATAGGCCATGCGACAAGGCTGAGCACACCGGCCCCTGTTACCGCTCCTGGCTCCTATATAGCTGGACATGAGGCATTGCCCGGAGTAACAAACACACAAAGCTCCGTGCCCGAAAATCTCCAACTCCAGCTTGCTTTGGGCTGCCATTTTCTCAATTTCCTCCCTGGTGGTTTCCCTGGCCAGCACGACACGGGAAAAGCCCATTTCCTCTAATTGCTGCAGCCCAAAACTGTTATTAATAGTCATCTGAGTACTGGCATGGATCTTCATGTTGGGTAAAACTTGCCGAATAAAGTGAGCCACACCGATATCCTGAACGATGACCGCATCTACCCCCAGAGAAGACAATTCATATAAAAAGTCTTTGACTTGCGGAAATTCGCTGTCCGCCACCAAAACATTGACCGTCACATAAACTTTTACCAGACGGTCATGGGCATAGTTAATAGCCTTCTTTAACTCTTCACCCTCGAAATTAGAAGCAGAAGCCCGCGCGTTAAACAGCTTGCCCCCAAAATAAACTGCATCAGCCCCGTTCTCCACCGCTGCCTTTAAGGCCTCATAATCGCCGGCAGGAGCCAGCAGTTCTATTTTTGAACTTCCTAATTTATTTACTTGATCAGCCCTTGTCATAATCTCACCTTAAGTTCTATTATTTAAGAATCAATTTTGTATTTACCGTCCAGCAGGTCAATAATAGCCGGGGTAACATCTGTAATGCTTTGTAGCCGGGGCCATTTCAATCCAAAATTGGACCAACACAGCGCGGGCACTTTATTTAGAGTATGGGTGGAAGTAGTTAAATCCTCTATGTTGCCATGATCACTGGTTAGAATCAAAGCCATTTTAAGGCCGGATAAAGCCGCGGATTCTGCAATTGAAAGATAGCCTCCTAAAAATTCATCCAGTGTTTCTATAACAGTAATCGCTTTTTCCAGCTGGCGTTTATGTCCTCTTAGGTCAGTCTGAAAATACTCAAACAGGGTAAAATCATATTCCTGGCTAAGACGGGCTAAGCGCTGCCCGGCGATAACCGGCTGCAAAATTGGCACCTCTTCTGAGGTCTCTTCCAGCTGCTTTTCTTGCTGCGCTTCTCTCTGCGTTTTTTGCTGTGCTTTAATCTGTGCTTCTCTCAGGGCTTCTCTCTGACGGAAGATCTCGTTGGTAATATCCTGAAAAACAGCCTTGCCGGCTAACAAGTCTTGCTTGGTCCTCAATCTCAAGCCGGCATTCAGGGCACAAAGGGTAGAAGCCGACAAATTTATTTGGCCGGCTTTAATTAAGTCCGCAATATCTCGAAAAAAAGCGTTAGCAAAAGTAACCTTTTTCCCTTTGGCAATAAGTTTTTTAAAGATATTTTCTTTTTGGATGATTTCTTTTAGCCCGGCATTAGGAAAGCCCCTTAAATGATAACCTAAGAGGGCAGCGGCATTAACTCCTGTCCATAAAGTAGTCTGCCCGGTAGCGCTCTGCGGGATTCCGGGAATCCCCAAAGTAGCATCCAGAGAAAACAAAGTACAATTGTTGTGGTGTATTTCCGGATTTTCTCCCCATAAAAAATGTCCGCCGAGAAGCCTGTCAAGATGAGGAGTACGAGCCAAAAATACGGGATTGTTATCCTTGGAACCCAGTCCTAAGCCGTCAACAAAGATCATAGATAAATGCATTTTACTTGGCATCCTTAGTTTTTAAAGCTATGAATGGGGGCAGGGATCCGACCCCCCCGACTGATAAATTCTTCGGAACTAAATTCATGGACCGGCATAATGGGCGCATATCCTAATAAGCCGCCAAATTCCGCTCTCTCCCCTACCTTTTTACCGTAAACAGGAATAATCCGAACAGCGGTAGTCTTGTGGTTAATAACCCCAATAGCCGCTTCATCGGCAATTATCGCCGCTATAGTCGATTCTTTGGTATCTCCGGGAACTGCTATCATATCCAAACCCACAGAACAAACACTGGTCATGGCTTCAAGCTTATCAAAAGTTAAGGCTCCGCACTTTACGGCATTAATCATGCCTTCGTCTTCGCTGACTGGGATAAAAGCTCCACTTAAGCCCCCAACTGAAGAGGAAGCCATAATGCCTCCTTTTTTCACCGCATCGTTGAGCAGAGCCAAAGCCGCCGTAGTCCCATGAGTGCCGCAAACCTCCAGTCCGATTTCCTCTAAAATTCTGGCTACACTGTCTCCAATTTCCGGAGTCGGAGCCAGGGACAGATCTAGAATGCCAAAGGGAACCTTAAGCCTCCGGGAAACTTCATTGCCGACCAACTGTCCGGCCCGGGTTATTTTAAAGGCTGTCTTTTTAATGTTTTCGGCGACCACATGTAAGGGCTGGCCTTTTACTTTTTCCAAAGCTTTTTTGACCACTCCGGGACCGCTTACCCCCACATTGATTACTACTTCCGGTTCGCCTATTCCTTGAAAAGCACCGGCCATAAAAGGATTGTCCTCTACGGCGTTGGCAAAAACAACCAATTTGGCGCAGCCGAGAGAATCCCTATCCCTGGTTAGATAAGCCGTGTCCTTGATAATCTTGCCCATGAGTTTTACAGCATCCATATTGATACCGGCTTGGGAAGTAGCAACATTGACTGAGGAACATACTCTTTCGGTTTCGTTCAGTACCTGGGGAATAGATTCTATCAGTACCCTGTCCCCCTTGGTAAAACCTTTTTGCACCATGGCCGAGAAACCGCCGATAAAATTAACCCCCACTTGTTTAGCAGCCTCATCCAGAGTCCTGGCGTATTCCCCATAGTGATCTTCCTTACTGGCTGAAGCAACCAAGGAAATAGGAGTAACCGCTATTCTTTTGTTGATAATTGGAATACCATACTCTGTTTCAATCTCATCTCCTACCTTAACCAGGTTAGCGGCTAGTTTGGTTATTTTATCATAAATTTTTAGCCGAGCCTTTGCTCCGTCTGAGTCTATACAATCAAGCAAGGATATACCCATGGTTATGGTGCGGATATCCAGCTTTTCTTTTTCAATCATATGTATGGTCTCAAAAATATTTTTACTATATAAAGTCATCTTCACAATACCTCCACGGGCTTAAAAAATAAACCTCCCTGGGCTCTAATTTAAATGTTATGCATATAATTAAAAATTTCTTCCCGCTGTATTTTAATGGAAAGTCCGATCTCATCACCTAATATGTCCAACTGCTCTTTGAGTCGGTTAAAATCACAATTCATCTTGGACAGATTAACCAGCATCATCATGGTGAAATAATCCTGCAGGATTGTTTGACTGATATCCTCAATATTGACATTATTCTCGGTTAAAATTTTAGTAACGGCATAAATAATTCCTACTTTGTCCTTTCCTATTACCGTAATAATAGCTTTCATTTGGACCCTCCTTAATACATGTGAATACTTAATTTTACAAGAAGATGAACGGATTTACAACTTTTTAAGCTGCTAGATGTAAAGAGCCGCCATCAAGCTAAAATGACAGCGGCTTTATTTTTTGATTTTTTCTCAAAATTCTAATCTAACATAGACATCACGGTTTTTTGTTCTTCCTTAATCTTAGACAATTCATCAGCTAGATTAATGGCTACCAGAGTAGCCACTTGGTGAGCGGCCAATCGGGGAAATTTAGAGGCAACTTCTTTCATTCTCCTATCTACTTCTTTAGCTAGGTTGGTGATATGCTCTTCCGACCTATGGCCTTTGATTACATATAACTCACCAAATATTTGAACCGAAACTTTTTGAGCGTCCTGGTTCACCTTATTTCCCCACTCTCTATTATTTTTCGTTAAAAATCTACTTTCGCCATTGAGCTCCAAATTCCTGCTGAACTGTTGCCAGGATGTTGGAATTGAGACTAATCACTTCCTCATCCTTTAGGGTCCGTTCAGGGGATTGGTAACGCAGACTGAAGGCAACACTCTTATGCCCTTCTTCAACCGGCTGTCCCTGGTAAACATCAAAAATTTCCACAGTTTGCAGAAGTTCTCCCCCTAGCTCCAAGATCCTGTTCTTGATGGCTTCGGAAGGAATATCCTGGGGAACGACCAAAGCTAAGTCTCGCTGGATAGCGGGGAAACGAGGATAGGATTTGGCCACAAGGGTTGTTTGACAGTTTCTATAGAGAACATCGAAATCGAGCTCAAATAAAACCGGTCTGTTTAGTCCCCATTCTTCATCGAGCTGAGGGAATATTTCACCCATAAAGCCGAGATATTCTCCGGCCACCGTTATTTCCGCCGATCTGCCGGGATGAAGCAGTTCTTGATAACGGCTGTTATTTAAGCGGGTATAGGTAAATTTAACACCGCAGGCCATTTCCAACTGACTCAAAATCCCTTTGAGAAAGTAGAAATCAAACTTGATTTGGGGAACAAGCCAATGGCGTTGGGTTTGGCCCTGGACCAAGCCGGCTATTAGTGTTTTTTCCTGGGGAAGAGTTGTTAAGGGCAGTTTGGTCGGCCAATAAACACTACCTATTTCAAAGAGCAGTAAGTCCAGATTGCGCCTGGCTGCATTGCGGGCGGCCGTTTCCAATAGTCCGGGTAGGAGAGAAGTTCTCATCACTCCAAGTTCCTCTCGCAGAGGATTAAGAATAGGAATGTTCATGTCCCGCCGGCCCCAAATATCGTCGGATTCCTTTTTGGTAAAAGAGTAGGTTATGATTTCATTCATTCCTGCCTCAAGCAAAGTATGGCGTACCTTCCTGCGGAATTCCTGCTCCGGTGTCCTTCTACCCTGAGTCTGACTCCCCAGGGGCAGAGTTGTAGGAATACGATTATAACCGATAATCCGGGCAATTTCTTCAATCATATCTTCCTCTATCTTCAGATCTTGTCTGTAAGAAGGAATATAGACAACATATTTACCGTCCGGCTTACATTCATATTCAAAATTAAGAGCCTCAAAGACCTGCTCTATTTCCGGCCTGGAATAATCAACTCCCAAAAGAGTATTTACTCTCTCTGGAGACAACTCAATTACGGCTTGAGGAGGGAGGAAGACACTATGTTCAGTAAAAGACATGGGAACCCCGGCTTCAAGTTCCAGGAGCAATTCCGCTACCCGGGCTAAGGTGGTTACTGTTCCATGAGGATCCACACCTTTTTCAAAGCGGCTGGAGGATTCGGAACGCATGCCCAGTTTTCTGCCGGTGCGGCGAATACTTGCTCCTGCAAAATGGGCGGATTCAAAGAAAATTCTTTTGGT
Source organism: Peptococcaceae bacterium (assembly GCA_012520405.1). Lineage (GTDB taxonomy): Bacteria > Bacillota > Desulfitobacteriia > Desulfitobacteriales > Syntrophobotulaceae > JAAYMU01. Next base: position 4,398 of record JAAYOJ010000208.1, on the reverse strand, counting down.
AGACGCGGTTACTTCGGTGTCTAATCCTCCCATAACTCCGGCTAGAGCAATGGGGCCGCTATCATCGGCAATTACCAGCATAGAGTTATCCAGTTGGCGCTCAACTCCATCCAGAGTGACCAGTTTCTCCCCTTCACGGGCCAGACGGACCCGAACCGTTCCTTTTAGCTTATCCATGTCGAAAGCATGTAAAGGCTGTCCGGTCTCCAGCATACAATAGTTTGTAATATCCACAATATTATTAATGGGTCGAATGCCGGCAGCCCGTAGCCTGTTGCGCATCCAGCGGGGGGAAGGACGGATAACAACATCTTCAACCAGTAAGGCCGAATAGCGCCAGGATAATTCAGGGTTTTCTATTTCTATTTTTTGTTTGACGTCTGTTGGCCAAAGAGGTGTATTGGTTTCCAGCCAGTCAGCAAATTTCGGTTTTAACCCTAAAAGAGTCCCAACCTCGCGAGCTACGTTGATCATAGACATGCAGTCCGGCCTGTTAGGATATAACTCCAATTCTAAAACATTATTATCCAGACCTAAATAATCCTCCAGTTTGCTACCAACTTCAGCATCAGGGAGCAGAATTAATATCCCTCCCTTACTTCTATCCAGGCCTACAAACTCAAGACCCAATTCCTTGTCCGAACAAAGCATACCATGGGACATAACTCCTCTTAAGTCAGTCGGTTCTATAAGCTTGTCACCGGGCAATTTTGCTCCGGGAACAGCGACCGGGACCTTGTCCCCAAGCTGGATGTTATCTGCCCCTGTAACAATTATGAGTTCTTCTGAACCGATATTAACATTACAGACTTGCAGCTTTTGAGCATTAGGGTGAGGTTTGATGGCCTTAATCTCACCGATAATAATATTTTTAATACCTTTATTCAGGTATTCGACTCCTTCGACCTCAATGCCGCCTCTAGTAAGTATTTCAGCAAGTTCCTCCGGGGCCTGTTCTATTTCCAGGTATTGTTTCAACCATTCTATGCTTACTCTCATGGGCTGAATTCCTCCTAAAATATTTTCCTGAAAAGTTAAGTGATAATTAGAATTGCTTTAAAAACCTAATATCATTATCAAATAACAATCTCATGTCTTCAATTCCGTATTTCAACATGGCGATTCTTTCTACCCCCATACCGAAGGCAAAACCGGTTACTTCTTGGGGGTTATACCCTCCCATTTCCAAAACCCGGGGATGGACCATTCCTGAACCTAAAATTTCGATCCAGCCTGTATTTTTACAAAGCCTGCAGCCCTCTCCGCCGCAAAGCATACAGGATACATCAACTTCCGCACTGGGCTCGGTGAAAGGGAAAAAACTGGGCCTAAGCCGTATTTCCCGGCTTTCGCCAAACATTTGCCTGGAAAAGTACAGCAGTATTCCTTTGAGGTCGGACATTCTTATTCCTCTATCTACTAACAAGCCTTCCACCTGATGAAACATAGGGGAATGGGTAGCGTCATCATCGTGGCGGAATACTTTGCCCGGGGCAATAATTTTTACCGGCAGCTCAGGCTTCATTTTCTCCATAGTCCTGACTTGTACCGGTGAGGTCTGCGTGCGAAGAAGAATATCTTCTGTAATAAAAAATGTATCCTGCATATCCCTGGCCGGATGATCTTTAGGCAGGTTTAAGGCTTCAAAGTTGTAATAATCAGTTTCAATTTCCGGCCCCTCGGCAATGGTAAAGCCCATGCCTAGAAAAATATCTTCTATTTCTTCTATGACCATGCTTAAGGGATGCTGGTTTCCTTTGGGTAGCCTAATGCCGGGCAGGGTAATATCAATTTTTTCTTCTTCCAGCCTGGCCGACAAAGCTAATTGGTCCAGTTGTTTGGCTTTAGCTTCCCAGGCCTCTTCAAATTTAGCCCGCACCTCGTTGACCATCTGCCCCATTATAGGCCGTTCTTCCGGGCTTAAACGTCCCATTTGTTTCAGTAAGGCAGTGAGAGAGCCTTTTTTACCCATAACTTTTACTTTCAGATCTTGAAGCTCCTCCATGGTTTTAAGCTGGTCCAGCTTATGTAAGGTTTCTTTGTTAATCCTTTCCAGTTCCGCTTTCAAACTAATCATCCTTTCCTTTTGAACCATATTTCTACAACCATAATCGATTTTATGCGGATTTTTAAACAGAAAACTCCCGTCCCCCCTAGGGACGAGAGTTCAACTCCCGCGGTACCACCCTTATTTAACCAAAAAAACCAAGGTTACTCTTAGCTAGCAGATAACGGTGCTGGCCGTTTGACTCATAGGTGAAATTTAACCTCTTACTAATTGAGGTGGATGCCTCCCTGGAACGACTTACAGTCTGGGGTCGATCCTCCCTTAAAGGTTGGCATTCCTTTTAGCCCAATCATCGCCATTAAATTTATTATTTTTTCTTTGATTCTTATAAAGCATATAAATTTGGGGAGAACCGGTGGCCTCGAAAGCTTTCCAGAAATAATCTTCCGTTGACATGTTATGCCCACCTTTCTTCGGCTTTGGTTCGAAGCAAAAAAATTTTTTGCTTTTTCAGAATTATATCACTTTAAATTTAGCTTTACAAGAATCCTTGCTGCCTTCGGAGTTCATAAAGGAAAATTCCGGTAGCCATGGCGGCATTTAAGGAATCGACTTGGTTGAACATGGGAATAGAGAACTTTTTCCCAGCTTTCTTTATCAGGAATTCAGAAACTCCGCTAGCTTCGCTACCGATAACTAAAGCTAAAGGATAAATTTCTTTTGTATGGGCGGAAAAAATGGATTCTCCGTCCATGGAAGAGACAGCCAAGGTAAAATTATGTCGGTAGCAAAAATTTACCACTTCAGCGGGTTCCTTGTTTGTTAAAATTGTTTGCGAAAATATTGCTCCCATACTGCTGCGCAGTGCTTTAGGATTATAAAGATCGACAGTACCTTTAGTTAAGATAATCCGCCGGACATCTGCCGCCAAGGCAGTTCTCAAAATAGTGCCCAGATTACCGGGATCCTGAATATTATCCAGGATGAGCATAATGTTATTCTTCTTAGCAAAGGCCTTCTCAGGGCCGCCAAAAAGGTCCGGCCAGTCAGAAGGCGTCATGCTAATAACCGCTAAGATACCCTGAGGTTCTTCTGTTGCCGCCATCTTTTTCATAACTGGAGCAGATACCTCTTGCACAGTTATACCTAAAAGAGAAGCTTGTTCCACCAGGCTATTAACCTCTTTATTATTTACAAAGTAGATTATCCTGATCTTGGCCTTCCTCAGCAAAGCCTCCCTGACAAAACGTTTACCTTCCACCAGGTATTCCCGGTTTAAAGCTCTTCCTTTATTCTTATGTAAAGTAACTACTTGTTTAACCTGTTCATTCTGTAAAGACGTAATCATCTATAATCCTCCGACCGACAGCCAGATAAAGACAGGAGCTCGATACTTATTAAAAGCTCGAACTCCCCAAACATCTTCTCGGTATAAATTTAAGCATTGGCCTGAACTTTGGTATTGTTGCTGTCAATTTTCTCTTTAGCTATTTCCACCAGTTTGGTGAAAGCTGCCGGATCACTAACAGCTAACTCGGCCATGATTTTGCGGTTTATATTGACACCGGCCAGTTTCAAACCATACATCAAACGATTATAGGTAATGTTATTCATCCTGGCGGCCGCATTGATTCTCGTAATCCAAAGCTTACGGAAATCCCTTCTTCTTAATTTACGATGAGCATAGGCAAAGGCCATTGAACGCATAACTTGCTGGTTGGCCATTTTAAAGGTTTTGCTTTTACGTCCTCTATAGCCTCTGGCTAATTTCAATATTTTTTTATGGCGTTCATGTGCTCTGACGCCTCTTTTAACACGTGCCATGGTACAGACCTCCTTAAAGTGCTTATTTGACGTAGGCAATCAGACGCGCAATCCGCTTAGCGTCAGTTTTATGCATAATAGCCGATTTGCGAAGATTACGTTTACGTTTTGCTGTTTTCTTTTCCAAAATATGGCTTTTGTAAGCATGATGACGTACAATTTTTCCAGTACCAGTCTTTTTAAAACGTTTGGCAGCTCCACGATGTGTCTTCATTTTAGGCATTTATGGGCAACCCCCTTTTCGATTTAGTCTTGTTTATTAGTAGCAGGAGATAAAATCATAACCATATTACGGCCTTCCACTTTTGGTTCACGTTCGATAACCGCTTGTCCGTTCAGGAACTCAGCTAATTTTAAACATAACATCCTTCCTTGGTCAGGATGAGTAATTTCTCTGCCCCTGAACATAATTGTCACCTTGACCTTATCACCGTCATTTAAGAAACGCAGAGCGTTACGAGCTTTCGTCTCAAAATCATGGGTCTCAATATTGGGACGAAGTTTTACTTCTTTGACTTCAACGACTTTCTGTTTTTTACGCGCTTCTTTCTCACGTTTGGCTTGTT
>JAAYOJ010000093.1 GCA_012520405.1 Peptococcaceae bacterium | reverse complement strand
CAATGAACAGCTTCTTTCTTAAGATTTACGAAAAAACTTTCACTCAAAATAGCATTAATTCCAGCGTTAATTTATAGAATGTCACCTTCCTTTGACTCATACTTCATGAATAACGCCTCTTTTACTGCGTTTAGTATCTTCTGTCCACTAGTCCCATCAATGTTGCTGTAAATCCCCTCTAACGCACCTTTTCGTTTCAGTGCTTTGGGATCCACCCCTTTGGACAAATCCTTCAACCTTTCCATCCAGCTTTCCTCACTCACATAATAAAAAGTATCTGGAGAAACAAGTGAGTCGTCTTCTAATCTTGAAGTCAATAACACAATTGGCTTTTCGCTCAAGAGCGACGCAACCATAAGGGATGTGTTAATTCCGATATATACGTTGGCTGCCATTAGGGCCGGAAAATAATCAGGACTATCGTCAAAGATAACATTCGAGTATTCGTTTTCTCCAATCCTTCGCACCAAGTCATTATAATAGTTTAGGAGCATAGGGCTTTGTTTTTTTAAGAACGCAGCCAGCAGCGGATGTGGCCTCCAAATTAAAACACTATTCTCAACGAAGTTAGGAATGTTCAACAGCTTTATTAATAGCTCCACCTGATCCAAAAGTGCTCCTATTGAAAAAAACGACAAATGAGTATCCAAAAGAAATACAGTCTTCCCTTTGATTTTTTGATTCCAGCCCTTTGGGTAACAGACACCAGTTTCCTGCAGCCGCCTTAATTTGTCAACTTTTGGGGATCCTAGCGGAAGAACTTTATGGGTAGGTATTCCAAATTTGACAGCAGCGTTAGCTAAGTAATCCCCCAAAAGAACAACCTTGTCTACATTCGCTACAGAAGGTAAACCATAGGCTATGGTTTCGGTACTACTACTAGGTTGCGGGGGTACAAAGGTGAATAGACAATAGGGTACATAGACGAGCATATCTGTATACTTCTTCAAGTTATGTGTGTGATATTGATCAAATACCCTGGTCAAAGTATTATAACGATCGTATATATTGTGAACAAAGATAATATCTGGGCGGTCTGCTTCTATATCATAAGCACTATAGTGAGTAATAGGAATTTCTGGAGGGAACAAGTCTCCTTCGTAACATGGTTCGGCTCCTTCCCCTGACAATTTGTAATAAGGGATAGGAACAACTTGAACGTCACACGTATCATCCTCGAGTGTAGCAAAATAGATTGACTCCAAGCTATCCCACATCGAGACCTTGTAAGGGAGGAATACGACTTTGAGCCTTATTTGGATCTCCTCTTCCAAGTTCAATTCTATCTCGTTAAAGATATCATCGCAGTATTCGGTCCCACTGTCTAATTCTCCCAGAAACCTCTGAAGTTCGTGAATCTTTCTTATAGTCTTCAATGGTGGATGGGTTTCCCGCTCAAGGAGGGAATTTATAAGCGCAAGCGAGTCAGAGATATGGGCGATGATATCTTTTCTATCACTGGCCCTTCCCAACACCTGTTTAACAAGTGACAACAATTCCTTCAGCTTCATGTATTCTCTATAGCGCATTAGCTTCCCTCCTTGCAAGCTTCTCGCAAAAGTGAGATATATCCATCAATAACGGAGATGACTACCCCGGTACTACATTTCGAAATATTCATCGGCTCCTGGCACTGCTGCAACTTAACCATTGTCTCGCTGATTTCGCGTTTTGTTGCCTCATCTTTTGCATAGTCCAAGGCTCTAATATAGAAATCAATTGCTTTCTCTGTGTTACCGAAGTACTCATGAAAATACCCTAAATTGTACAGCAAATCCTCATTCTCGGGCTCAAGGTCCAAGCCAGCCAAGAAAACGTCTTCAGCTTTGTCGAACTGTCCCTCAATCATATAAACAATCCCTTTTGCTGAACATAGCGGTGCATCAACCCCAACTATATTTTCGTATTCATTTATTAGAGAAGCCGCAGTTTTTAATTCACCATTATTGATTGCATTCTTAATAGCTTCTTGAACAGATTTCCTCAGATTCTCTAACTCACCTTGCTCAGAACTGACCAAATTTTCCTGGACTTCTCTAAGTAATAAATCAATTCCTTTTTTCATGTTCACATCAATTGCTAATGCCTTTCTTAAGCACTGGACATACTCAATGCTTTCTCTGTTCGTTGTCATAGCTTTTCTCATTATGAAAAGAAACTCATCAGCAGCCGTCCTTGCCCAGGATATGTCGCCAATATCTAAAACCCTCGGATTATAGCATTCCTCAATATACTTAATGCCTACTTCTAAATACAATTT
>JAAYOJ010000055.1 GCA_012520405.1 Peptococcaceae bacterium | reverse complement strand
TTATACATACTTTGACATAGTCGCAACCCTTTAGTCACAACCTTATCCGGCTTCAGCTTATGTTCATATGGTTAGTTATGCTAAATAATACCTTCGGGCTTCTTTGGCTCGTAAAACCACCCCAGGCAATTCGGTGTTATGATTCCTAATGTACCAATTAAACCCAGCACAGATAGAAGCAAAGACGGAGCTGCTTTCTTCCTTGCTTTCATATCTCACACCTCCCCATAATAATAAAGGCCTTACATTGGTTAGTGTGATTTATTATACACTGCTTTTCCCATGAAATGTTAAATTTGGAACGAAAATGTCATTTCAAGGAACGAAATGACCTATTCACAGTCATGATCAGTTTTTTTTCTTTCGAGCTTTCGAACTAAAAAGCATCTAATAATCAAGGAAAGCACCACTACTATAAACACCTGAGATAAAAACCAGAGCAGGCGGAGACTGAAGTCCGCTTGCAGCCGAGTCGGTTCTACTCCGGTTATAGTTTGCAAGAAAGAAACATTTAGAAACTCAACCGCCAAGCCAAACAGAATACCTATCAGTACAATTTGGGCCATTTTTATTTTTCTTGCTTGCAAACTGGAGGCCAAATAGGTAACTACAATTCCCTCCGGGATAGAAAAAAGGAGTATTGCAGCAATATTTTCAACCAATCATTGCACCCGCTATCTAATTCAAATTCTTGGTTAAACAAATTCTTGATACCAAGCTGGGAATCTTCTTGTTTTTGGGGATAAGCACAAAATTTCTAACCGGAATATAATTACCATTGTATACTTTTCTACAGATGGAGGGTATTTCCTTCAGGCCTTTTGTCCTATTGTCCAGTATTATTTGTCCTGTGCATGTCCGGCACTAAAGATTAGGTTTTCGCAAAGCAGTTCTCCAAAAGTGGGTGATAGAACGTAAAAAGTAGCCGTTGAGGCTACTTTTCAGTTTACTTATCTTTATCTAGCCTTATTTCATACGGTAAAGATTATATTCCTTAATTTTTTTATATAGAGTTGACCGGCTCATTCCTAAGGCTTTGGCCGCATGACTAATGCAATAATCTTTTTGAGCCAGGACTTCTTGAATAACATCTCTTTCCACTTCACTTAAAGACGGGGCTGCTTCCAGCGCCGGTTTATCCTCCTTACTATCCGGGAAAACAGGCTTATCCGCTATGGGAACCTCCGTTTCTCCCGCTTCCCTTATCATGTCGGGCAGGTCCTGGGGCTTAATCACACCGCCGGTAGACATGTTTATGGCATACATCACAGTGTTTTTCAGCTGCCGGACATTCCCCGGCCAGTCATACCTGTATAACAAAAGTTTGGCAGCATTGCTCAGAGCAGGCACTCGAATCTGCTGTTTCTTAGCCTCCTCCAAAAGGAAGTATCGCAACAACTCTCTTATATCCGAACGTCTTTCTCGTAAAGAAGGAATCTTCAAGGTGTAAACGGCTAAACGGTAATACAAATCGGCTCGAAATTTATCTTCCCGGACCAATTGGGCCAGATTCTTGTTCGTTGCCGCAATTAAGCGAAAATCAACGGGTATATACTGGCTCCCCCCTACCCGCATCACTTGTTTTTCTTCAAGCACTCGCAACAAAACCGGTTGCAATTCTAAAGGCATATCCCCGATCTCATCCAGAAACAGCGTCCCGCCGTTGGCCAATTCAATTTTTCCCCGGCGGCCCTGCCGTTCGGCCCCGGTAAAAGCTCCTCCCTCATAACCAAAAAGTTCACTTTCGATCAAGGTTTTGGGAATAGCCGCACAATTAAGGGCTATTATAGGCCCTTGGGAGCGACTGGTGTAATGAATTGCTTGGGCAAAGAGTTCTTTACCTGTTCCGCTTTCCCCTTGAATAAGAACAGGGTCATCCAAACGGGCAATTTTTTTGGCCTTCTTTATAGTTTCCGCCATTTGGTGTGAACTGCCTATAATACGTTCAAAACTATATTTGCTCTCTGAATCGTTGATGCTATTTGTCACAAGTTCTGGTTTAGAGAGCTCTTTTATTCTATTAATAGTTAAAACACAGCCAAAACAAATGTCACAATCGCTTATTAAAGGCTTAACGGAACTTAAAACCAGTTTTTGTTTGGCCCGTTTAAATTCATAATCGACCTTAATCGCTTTGCCGGTTTCTAAAACCGACTTTACCAAGGGAGAGTTACCAATAATTTCTTCCACAGGCATACCTATTAGGTCCCGTTCCGGGAATGGAAACAGCTCCTTGGTTTTAGCGTTGGCTTTGATAATAGTGCCGTTTTTATTTAAGGTTATCAATCCTTCATCCGAGACATCGAATGTAACCTTGAGCAATTCATTATGCAATTCAATTTCTAATTGGTACTGGAAGAGGCTTTGGATGGCGCTGGCCATGTTAAGAGCCAAGGCCAAGGTATGAGAACTTTGATGCTGAAAACTTGGAGTAACAATTGATAATGTTCCAGCCAAAACATTAAAGGCGTCATAAATGGGCGCCGAAGAACAAGAAATATCTTCGTATTTTTCGCAGTAATGTTCCGGCCCGCAGATTTGCATTGGAGTTCCCAGAATTAGGCTTAAACCATGGGCACAAGTTCCAACTGTCCTTTCAGTCCATACTGACCCCGGTTCCAATTTAAACCTTTCGTTCTGCTCGGCCAGTTTTTCCTTGCTTCCCACAATAACCCTAAGCATAACCCCATTTTCATCCGACAGCAAAATTATGCTTTCCATATTAGTTAATATGGACTCCATCTGACGAATGTAGGGATCGGCTGCTTTTAACAAAATATTTTTCTCACGCAGTACCTCTGAAAAAACCGTTTCAGTTAGGAGCGGCCCGTAATTATAATCAAAAATCTTAAGCCTGTTGTTATAAGATCTCTGCCAAGATTCAACAACCTCGGGGCGGACAAAATCCCCATAAGGATGAGGCCCAGGCTTGGTAAGTATATCAATTTTATAATTACGAATTCTCTCCAGAAGCTCAAGTTCATTTGTCGTTAGGTTTTGCAAGCTGGTTCGGTTAGTTTGGAAAATCATCGGGCTCAGAATATTACTCAGAGAATACAGAAAAATCACTCCTTCCAGACTGCCCACCAAAATGCAAATGACTATTATACTGCGAACGCGCCCTTAGGTGTCTAGTAATAACATTTATGGGATAAAATAGATTTTTGGCTTCAGTATACATAATATTCAGACATCCAGCAAGACATTTTTTGCTTTTAACTGGTGCATATGTCTAAAAGCACTACAAAATCTACTTTTAGTGTCCATTCATAATGAATTAATGTCCATTTATATTACGCAGGTTTCAATTCGCAGCATTATTTTTTAAATAATGCTTTTCCAATCCTGAAGAATGTTAGCTTTATTGGTCGCCCACAGTTTGGCATCCTATTTGCTTAAAGAAAATGAACAATTACTGTTTTCAGATAATTCAAAATACTAAAAGGAGGGATTTTATTGGTTTTGGCCTGATCATAGTTAAGATTATGGGGTACAGCAAACAATTTTTTGGAGGAGTGAATTTATGAACACTAAGAAAAAGGGATTCTTCCGCTATGAAAATGGTATGGTAATTATTCTTACCCTAGTCTTCGGCTTTGTTATGTTTGACCGCTTTGCCCTTACCAACCTGGCCCCCTTTGTCAATCCTGAACTGGGGTTAAATAACAGCCAGTTTGGCTTTATTATGTCGGCATTCGCCTTTGCTTGGGCAATTTCCGGATTTATCGGCTGTTTGACCTCCGATTTGCGGAGACAAAAAAAGAAATTCCTGGCCGTATTTGTGTTGTTATTCTCTATCTGCTCTTTAGCTACAGGTTTTGCCGTTGGCTTTATATCCCTGCTTTTAATCCGCATTGTTATGGGTTTGTTTGAAGGACCCGTTCTTCCTCTCAATCAAAGTTTTATGCTGGTCCAGTCTACCCCTTCCCGCCGCGGCTTTAACATGGGGGTTATGACCACCTCAGGAGTTGGTTTGATTTCCAGTTTACTCGGTCCCATCATCGTTGTTGCTCTGGCTACAGCTATAGGGTGGAGAGCCACTTTCTTCTTGACTATTATTCCGGGCCTGATACTTGTCCTTCTCATTCTCAAATATTTAATTGAACCGGATATGGAATCCTTTGCCTCCACTATTACTCCTGAGCAGAAAGAAAAAGTCAAATTTACCGATGTTCTCAAAAACAGAAACGTTATTGTGACTTGTATCTATTCCATTTTCATTATCGGCTGGTATGTCACCATGCTTTCCTTTAGCCCGCTGTTTTTAACAGTGGTCAAAGGATTAAGCCCTACCCACATGAGTTTTATTATGTCTGCTTTGGGTGCAGGAGCTATTCTGTGGGGAATGGTTGTACCTTCCCTATCTGACCGTTTTGGTCGAAAACCGATCATAATTATTTTCTCCCTTATCACGCTTTTCGCACCGCTGGGCTTGCTTTTCACTCCGGCTTCTTCACCGGTCCTTATGGCGGTCTGCTGTTTCATCGGCTGGTGCGGAGCTGGGATTTTCCCCGTTTTCGAAGCTGCCGTACCTACTGAATCCGTGAACCCCAGATTTGCTTCCAGTGCTGTAGCCACTGTTCAGCTGGCCGGTGAGCTAATCGGAGCTGTCGGATTTGTAGCCATAGCCGGTATTCTGGCCGATGCTTTCGGTCTCAGCGCTGTAATGTGGCTATGCGCCGGTTTAATGATTGTCGGCTTCTTCGTAGCATTTGGAATCTATGAAACGGCGCCACTGGTATTGGAAAGAAGAAAAGCCAAATCAGGTGCCGCTGCCAAATAATAACTGTACAGCTCATACCGACCCACTCACGAACTTAGAGAAAGATGTCTGAGGTAATTCAGACATCTTTCTCTATTAACGTATTACTTTCTGTGTTCTTACAACTTTACTGTATACTTATAGTAATTTTTTTATGTTTTTACTACTACTTTCGTCTATATGCTTGTTTTTTAGAACAAATAAATATAAAGTATATACATTCATGAAACATTAATAAAAGAGCAGATGCCTAAAGGGGATTTAGAAATAAATTAATAGGAATAATCGTAATACT
>JAAYOJ010000047.1 GCA_012520405.1 Peptococcaceae bacterium | reverse complement strand
GAAGTTGGTGCCGGGGTATAGGAGGACAACGGCTTAACGATGGGTTTATGGTTAAGTTTACCGTAGGGGCGGTCTTTGACCGCCCATCAATTGAGGACTGTTCCCATGGTTCATCACATAACGACCTCACTTGACAATATTAGCTAATTTGGTATAATTTTATCAGTTCATTGTGTATAAAATCACTTAATGAAAAAAAAGCCTTATTAACGTAAATCATCGCCTGGGGCGTGTTTATTGTGGTAGGGTGGCATAGTTGGTGACCGTGTTGTGTGGGATTGCGGGAAGAATGCCCAGATGATATGGCGGAGCTGTGTCTTTTTTAAGAATTATCTCTTTTAAATAAAGTGTTGAAGGAAACAAAATATTGAAGGAAAATTAAGAATAGCAGGAAAAATTAAGTGAAAAAAAGAAGGATTGTTTTAAACAGAGGTTTTACTTTAGTTGAACTAGTGGTGGTTATGTCTATCATATCAATAATAATTGTAATAGCAGTTCCTTTATATAAAAATTATATTGGGGAAACAGTCTATAGAGTTTGAAAATTTAATCTTTCCCAGTTTGAGAGAAAGTATCATGTTTATTTGCTGATGGAAAACAAAGAGCATACTAATAATGTATTTGATGAATTTTTACAAAATAATAAGGAGATCATATGTCCGGATAATGGTGATATTAAGTATGTAAACGGAAAGGTTAGATGTATGTTGCATTCTGAAGATAAAGCTAATGGAAATAATGACGATGGAAGTGTTCCTTTTTTATAAATGGTGGCATTGAACTATTCGAAAATTTTGAGTAGTTTAGATATTGATAGAATAATCATAGGAAACAAGACTTGTGGATGAGCATATGTATTTACACAATATGTTGAATAAATGGTAATGATTAACCATGAAAATTTAGCCGTGAGTATGGTCTATGGATACCGACCACAATATGTAGCATAAAACTGAAAGAAAATAAAAATGTTATGCAAGATGTAGTAAAACAATAAATTAATCGACGTGATTATGTGTAAGGGATAAGCAAAACACAAGATGTAGCAGAAGGCAAAAATGGGTTATGCAAGATACTGCATATTAGACAAAATATCACAGAAAAATTTAGTGAAGAGATGGGAGTTGGGTAAAGTAGAAAGTTGGACAGTTAGGCAGTTGGGCAGTTGGACAGCTAACTTAGAACGTTATCCCTGACCCCTGACCAACCGATAAACAGAAAGGTAACAGCCATGTACTCCTACTGTATCTTTTGCAAAACCGGTTCAGAAAAACTTATCGCTGAACTTATAAACAAAAAAGATAAAAGAATCCAAGCCATCGCCCCCACCCGTGTTTTACAGGAAAAACGCAAAGGCAGATGGGAAAAGCGTGAGCAAATTTTACTTCCCGGATATGTATTGCTCTATGCAGACGAAGTAATACAATTTGGATTGAGAGCAGAAATTCCGAATCTGTATAAGATATTGAATTATGAATCAGGTCTTAGAGAACTACAGGGCATGGATTATGAATACTCCATGTGGATATATCGCCATCATGGTAATATTACTGCATCCAAGGTACTAAGCGAAGGCAGAAACGTAAAAGTCGTAGATGGGCCTCTGCTGGATTGTTCTGGAACCATAGTAAAGTTAGACAAGCATAAGCGTAGAGTTTGGGTAGAGTTCCAATTTGATGGCCAAAAACGCGTAGTATCACTTTCTGCTGAATGTATAGCAGAAACAGAAATACAAAAGGTCAATTAGAAAGGTTTGCCAAGACGGTTAGAGCGTCCCAGTAACACTCCTAACAACTTTCCAACTGACCAACTCAAAATGCTTCATTCCCAATAAATCATCGCCAAGTGCGTGTTTATTGTAGTGAGGCTGCATAGCCTGAACCAGTATTGTGTGGGAGCTCATAAGGTAGGAGCCCAGATAAAATGGCGAAGCTATGGGATCAGTAAGTGGAAAGTTGGAAAGTAGAAAGGGGAAAGGAAAATAGGTTTTCTTGACTAACTGGCCAACAAAGCTCCATGCAGAAACTGAGTTTGAAAAGTACCGCATTGTGCAGGATAGACTGTTTATGTCTGATTACG
>JAAYOJ010000116.1 GCA_012520405.1 Peptococcaceae bacterium | reverse complement strand
GAAAAAGAGGAGGACCGATGCTTCGTAAGTTTCTGGGATTAATCCTGCTAGTCATTTCAGTTTGGCTTTTACTGCTTGCCGTCGGATGGAGCCTGCCTTATAAGATTATTTTGAGTCTTTTAGTCTGGTTGCGCACTAACGCCCTGTTAAGTGCAGCCTTGGCCTTCCTAGGCTTGTTTGTTGGCCTTTACTTATTGCGGGAAGGCAGCTCTAGGACCCCCAAAATACAGCTGCCCAGGATAAATAATGGAGAGGTCAGGATTTCCCAAGCTGCTGTGGAACAAATTGCAGCAAGAAGCATCGCCGGCCTTAGTGGCTTGCAGAACACCAAGATTAAGATTAAACAAGAACCCGATGGACTGATTGTCAAGTGTTATTGCCGCCCGGATCACAGATTTGAAATTAATTCCGGTTCCTTGCAAATTCAAAAAAACATTAGTCAGGATATTGAAAAATATATAGGAATTAAGGTCAAAGAGGTGCGAATACTGATCAAAGTCGATCAACGAAAAAAATAATCAGTATGTTCCCTTTATTTTAGGGCTTTGCCTTCTCCTACATACAATTGGAGACAAAGGCTAAAATTAAAGATATTAATGATTCTACACAAAAATTATAGCGGAGGCAGTTCATGAGCAGAAGAGTGGCACGCGAGACAGCCCTACAAGTGTTATATCAAATAGAAATGACCGGAGAACCTGAAAGTTTCTCTAAAATCATCGAACATTGGTCGGCTGAATTTGCTTTGCCCCCAAAAAGTGTCGAGTTTGCTCAAGTGCTGGTTGAGGGTAGCTTAAGGTATGAGAAGGAAATTGACGCTAAAATTGCTTCCACGGCCCATGAATGGGCTATGGACAGAATGAATGCCGTTGACCGGAACTTATTGAGGCTCGCGATTTTTGAAATGCTTTACTACGGTCATACTCCCCACAGGGTAATTCTCAATGATGCCATCGAAATCGCAAAAAAGTTTGGGGGAGATGACTCATCCAGATTTATTAACGGAATACTGGATAAATTTATGGATGCAGCAGAAAGGTAAAAACAATATGCTCTATTTAGGAATAGACACTAGCATGTATACAACATCCATAGCGGTTGTAAATAATTGTAAAGAGCTGGTGCAGGAAGAACGAAGGGTCCTAGAAGTACCCATCGGCGAGAGAGGAATGGCTCAATCGGAGGCCCTTTTTAAACACCTGCAAGTATTGCCGGAACTTTTACGATTAATTCCTACAAGTACCTGGCAAAGAATCAAAGCTATTGCTGTCAGCACTAGGCCTCGGCCGATAGAAGGTTCTTACATGCCTGTTTTTACAGCGGGAAAATCAATTGCTTTATCCTTGGCAGCGGCCTTAGGGGTGGAATTGACTTCAACCTCCCATCAGGAAGGACATATTGTTGCCGGACTTAATTCTTTGGAAGAATCAATAGGAAGGGAGTTTCTGGCCGTTCATCTCTCCGGCGGAACCACCGAATTGCTGGTTGTCAGGAAAACGAGCCCTGGGAGATTTAATATTGAAATTTTGGGAGAAAGCACTGATTTGCATGCCGGTCAATTTGTAGACCGAGTTGGAGTAAGCTTAGGACTTCCTTTTCCTGCCGGTAAAGATCTGGAGAAGTTAGCTTTGAAGGCAGCACCGGGGGCTGCTTCTTTGTTGCCGTCGTCCGTAAAGGGGTATGAGATGAGCTTTTCAGGAGTTGAATCCGCAGCCCAACGTCTGCTGGAAACAAACAAACGTCCTGCTGATGTGGCCAGGGCGGTTGAAGGGTGCATTGTCCGAACCCTGTTTAAAGTATTGACCAAAGCTATCGAGGAAACAGGTTTAAGCAATATTCTGGTTGTGGGTGGAGTTGCTTCCAATAAATATATCCGGGCTGAACTTGCTAAAAAAGTCGGAACAAAAGGGAGATTGTACTGGGCTAAACCGGAGTGGAGCTCAGACAACGCCATAGGAGTGGCATTAATTGCTCAAGAAGTTCAAACTGCTAATTACTGATGGTTAAAATAATTAACTTTTTACATTAACAAATAATGTGAGTCCTTGTATAATTATCCTAGAGGTAAAATTTTACTTTACTGAAACTCTAATTAAGAAAAAATAGACAAGGAATTTTATATTTATCAAGTTATTTTATATTAATTAAATTTATAGAATAAAATTAAATTTAGGGTTTTACCTGGTAAGGAGGAATGCAATGTACACAGTTGTAAAAAGACGAGTATTAGCAGAAGCAATAGTTTTATTGGAAATTCTGGCTCCGGATGTTGCTAATAAGGCTCAAGCAGGTCAATTTGTAATTGTACGGCAAATGCATAATTCGGAAAGGATACCTTTGACCATAATGGATTTTGATCGGCAGAAAGGAACTGTGACCATTGTCCTCCAAGCTGTCGGCTATTCCTCCAAACTCCTTACCGAGATGGAGGAAGGTGATAATTTACTTGACTTTGTAGGTCCCTTGGGGCAACCGACCGAGATCAAGAACTACGGTACAGTGCTTTGCGTGGGCGGAGGTGTTGGTGTGGCACCAATTCATCCCATTGCCCGGGCCTTGAGAGATGCCGGCAATAAAGTGATCTCTATCTTGGCAGCTAAGAATAAAGACTTAATTATCTTGGAAGAAGAAATGAAAGCTGTCAGTGATGAAATAGTAATTACCACCGACGATGGATCCTATGGCCTTAAGGGCTTTGCCACTCATGGTGTGCAAGCCGTTTTAGACAGAGGCTTGGAGATTAGTGCAATTTGGGCTATCGGTCCTATGATAATGATGAAATCGGTGGCCGATTTTACTAAACCGTTAGGGATTAAGACCTTAGTCAGTATGAATCCTATTATGGTAGACGGAACAGGTATGTGCGGTGCCTGTCGCGTCCTGGTCGGGCAGGAAACAAAGTTTGCTTGCGTTCACGGACCTGAATTTGATGGTCATTTAGTTGATTTTGACCTAGCCATGAAACGTTCGGCCTATTTTCGTCAAGAAGAGGCAATAGCACTGCACGAGCATAAATGCCAGTGTCAAAAGGAGGGGAAATAATATGGCTTCAAAAATGCCCCGTCATGATATGCCCCGCCAGGATGCTCTGGCCAGAGGAAATAATTTCCAAGAAGTTGCGCTTGGCTATCCATTAGAAGTGGCTGTGCAAGAAGCTAACCGCTGTCTCCAGTGCAAAAAGCCAAAATGTGTAGCAGGTTGTCCCGTGGGTGTTGATATACCTAAGTTTATTCAAAAAATAACTGAACGTGAGTTTCTTGAAGCTGCCCAAATTATAAAACGCAAGAATTTGCTACCTGCAATCTGCGGGAGGGTTTGCCCCCAAGAGAGTCAGTGTGAGGCCCAATGTATTCTCGGTGTTAAAGGGGAACCGGTTGCAATTGGTCGTTTGGAACGTTTTGCTGCTGACTATGAAATCGCTCAAGGCTGCTGCAAACCTGAGTGCCAAGCCCCTACCGGTAAAAAGGTCGCTGTAATTGGGGCCGGTCCGGCAGGTCTGACCTGTGCAGCTGAATTAGCTCGCTCAGGGCATGGAGTCACTATTTATGAAGCCCTGCATGTTGCCGGTGGAGTACTGATGTATGGCATACCGGAATTTCGTTTACCTAAGGCTATAGTGCAGAAAGAAATAAACGGCTTAAAAGATATGGGAGTAGAGATCAAAGTCAATCAAGTGGTAGGCAAGGTTACATCTGTGCAGGAATTATTGGACTCGGGCTATGATGCAGTATTTATTGGTACAGGCGCCGGTCTGCCTCATTTTTTGAATATTCCCGGTGAAAATTTATGCGGAGTTTACTCGGCTAACGAATTCTTAACCCGCTCTAACCTTATGAAAGCTTATGACTTTCCCAACCATATTACCCCTATAAAGGTCGGTGAACGAGTGGCCGTACTAGGGGGAGGAAACGTGGCGATGGATGCTGCTCGCACAGCCTTAAGGCTTGGAGCAAAAGATGTATACATTATTTATCGACGCTCTAAAACAGAACTTCCTGCCAGAGCGGAAGAGGTTGAGAATGCGGAAGAGGAAGGCGTTAAATTTCACCTGCTGACTTTCCCAGTGGAGATTTTAGGGAATGAAAAGGGCAACGTTAAAAGTATGGTTTGTTTACGTTATGAGCTGGGTGAACCGGATGAATCCGGACGCTGTAAACCATTAGCGATAAAAGGATCGGAATTTGAAATATCGGTGGATACAGTTGTGGTAGCAGTTGGTCAAGGTCCCAATCCTTTGGTGACTATGACGACCAAGGGGCTGGCGCTCGATAAGCGCGGTACCATACTCGCTGATAAAGAGACTATGGCAACTTCTATTCCCGGCGTTTACGCAGGCGGAGATATTGTTACCGGTGCAGCTACCGTTATTCAGGCCATGGGAGCCGGTAAAAAAGCTGCTGCCTCCATTAATAAATATTTAGCTACAAAGTAGAATGAATTAAACTATAAAATGCTGCGGATACTTATCTGCAGTTTTTTTGGGCTTAATAGATAAAAAAATAACAAACATATATACATAATGATAAAAGATAAACTAGACAAGACACAAGTTAAGTATTATATTAATTAAGAAAGAGGAAATATTTTGCAGGTTAGTGAAAAACTTGAAAAAAATAAACATTTTTCTTGCGAAATATTTGTTTCTTGATTCTGTTGTGACCTTAGTTTATAAGAAGAAGAGATTTGGGGGAAAGAAAATGGGAAAAGGTGTGTGTGTGTGTCAATCTGAGAAGTTCAAACAGCTGGAACAGATTATAGCAGAGCAAAAAGGGCAGCCTGGTTCACTCATTCCCGTTATGCATGATGCTCAAGAGCTGTTTGGACACCTGCCGCTTGAAGTTCAGGCGGCTATAGCTGAAGGGTTGGATGTTCCTTTAGCTGATGTTTACGGAGTTGCAACTTTTTATTCCAAATTTACCCTCCAGCCTAAGGGGAAATTCCAAATCAATGTTTGCATGGGTACAGCATGTTACGTTAAAGGATCTCAATTGATTCTGGATAAGCTTGCTGAAATGTTGCAAATATCCGTAGGTGAAACTACTGCGGACGGGATTTTTTCTTTGGACGCCACCAGATGTATTGGTGCTTGTGGCCTGGCCCCGGTGATGACTGTAAACAATCAGGTTTATGGCCAGTTAACTGTGGAAAGTGCTGAGAAAATCATCCAAGAGTACCTCTTAAGAGCGAGGAGGGATATCAATGCTAACCTTTGAAAAATTGGAGCAAATACGTCAAGCTAACATTGAGCTTAACCGTCAGGGCATTCGAGTTGTAGTCGGAATGGCAACCTGTGGGTTAGCGGCGGGAGCCCAGCTAGTCTATGATGTATTCCAACAAGAAATTAAAAAGCGGGCTTTAACGGAGGTAAAACTTGTTCCGGGCGGATGTATCGGCGCTTGCAGTTTGGAACCGATTGTCGATGTTTATACTCCTGGCCAGGAAAAGATTACTTATGTTCAAGTTACACCCCAAAAAGCTCAAAAAATTATTGAAGAGCACTTGGTTAATAGCCGGGTAGTGGATGAATATGTTGGAAAATTGGAATTTAAAGGTCAGGAACGGATAGCGTTACGTAATTGCGGGATTATTAATCCCGAAGATATTAATGAATATATTGCCCAGGACGGTTATCAAGCACTGGCTAAGGTTCTGCAAGAAATGACTCCCGAAGAGTTGATTACAGAGATTAAAAAATCCGGTTTAAGAGGCCGCGGTGGTGCCGGATTCCCAACCGGTACCAAGTGGTCTTTTGCACTTTCAAGCAGCGGTCAAAAATATGTTTGCTGTAATGCCGATGAAGGTGATCCTGGCGCTTATATGGACAGGAGTGTTCTGGAGGGTGACCCTCATTCTATTTTGGAAGCTATGGCCTTGGCCGGTTATGCTATTGGTGCTAATCAAGGGTATATCTACGTACGGGCAGAGTATCCTGTGGCCGTAAAACGCTTGGAGATCGCTATTAAGCAGGCCCGAGAAGCCGGCCTTTTGGGTGAAAATATTTTGGGAACCGGCTTTAGCTTTGATATTGAATTGCGTCTTGGAGCCGGAGCCTTTGTCTGCGGTGAAGAGACCGCTCTAATGACTTCTATCGAGGGTAAGCGTGGCGAACCAAGACCACGGCCACCCTTTCCTGCTGTAAAAGGTCTTTTTGGTCGACCAACTATTCTTAATAATGTTGAAACCTTTGCAAATATTCCTCCTATTATTCTCAAAGGAGCCGATTGGTTTGCCAATATTGGCACGGAAAGAAGCAAAGGAACTAAGGTTTTTGCTTTGGTCGGTAAAGTCAACAATATTGGCTTAATCGAAGTCCCGATGGGAACCACTTTAAGGACAGTTATTGAAAAAATCGGAGGAGGAATTTCAGGCGGTAAAAGGTTTAAAGCAGCACAAACCGGCGGGCCTTCCGGGGGTTGTATTCCGGCGGAACATATTGACACCCCAATCGAATATGAAACCTTGATCGAACTGGGTTCTATGATGGGTTCTGGCGGCATGATTGTCATGGATGAGGATAACTGTATGGTAGATGTGGCGCGTTTTTTCCTGGAGTTCACGGTTGATGAGTCCTGTGGAAAATGCCCTCCCTGCCGGATAGGTACCAAGAGAATGCTGGAGTTATTGGAGAAAATTTGTAATAACGAAGGCGAAGAGGGGGATATCGAAGTCCTTGAGAACCTAGCCGTAACCATTAAAGCCGGAGCCCTATGCGCTTTAGGGCAAACCGCTCCCAATCCGGTCTTAAGTACCTTGCGTTATTTCCGGCATGAGTACGATGCTCATATTAAGGATAAACGCTGTCCGGCAGGTATCTGCCAAGCCTTCATGACTTACGTAATAAATCAAGAAAAATGCACCAAATGTCATATTTGTGCTAAAAACTGTCCAACCAATGCTATTATTGGTAAACCCAAGGAAAAGCATTATATCGATACTAATCTCTGTATAAAATGCGGCCTCTGTATAACAAAATGCCCCAAAAATGCCATCGAAAAAACTAGTAAGAATTAAGGGAGGAGAATAAATATGGAAAAAGTCACTCTGACTATCGATGGCCGTAGTGTTACGGTACCTAAAGACTACACCGTCCTTAAGGCCGCAAAACAATTGAATATCAATATTCCTACTCTCTGTTATTTACGAGACATTAACCAGATCGGAGCTTGCCGTATGTGTCTGGTGGAAGTAAAAGGGGCACGGTCTTTGCAAGCATCATGTACGCTGCCGGTTGCCGAAGGTATGGAAGTTAAGACCAATACTCCCTTGCTTAGACAAACCCGTAAAACTATTTTGGAACTAATACTTTCCGATCATAACCGGGAATGTACAACCTGTGTACGCAGTAAAAACTGTGAATTGCAGAGTATGGCCAGACAATTCGGCATAAAAGATATATATTTTAAAACAAAGCTTTCGCCCTCTAAAGTTGACGACCTTTCACCCTCTATTGTCCGGGACCAGAGCAAATGTATTCTTTGCCGCCGTTGTATAGCGGTCTGTCATGAAGTTCAAGGAGTAGGGGTTATTCAGGCTACTAATAGGGGCTTTCATACCACAGTCGAGCCTGCCTTCGGCTTGAGCCTAAATGAAGTTGCCTGTATTAATTGTGGTCAATGTATCCAAGCCTGTCCGGTGGGTGCCCTGAAAGAGAAAGATGATACAGAAAAGGTTTGGCAGGCTTTGGCCGATCCGGATAAGCACGTAGTGGTGCAAACCGCCCCAGCCGTAAGGATTGCTCTGGGCGAAGAATTCGGTCTGCCGCCCGGAAGCTTAGTTACGGGGAAAATGGTGAGCGCTTTACGCCTCTTAGGCTTTGACCGAGTTTTTGATACAGACTTTTCTGCCGATTTGACTATAATGGAAGAAGGAACAGAATTAATTAACCGTATTCAAAGCGGTGGCAAGTTGCCGCTTATAACTTCCTGCAGTCCCGGTTGGATTAAATTTTTGGAGACTTATTATCCAGATATGATTGACAATCTTTCCACCTGTAAATCGCCTCAACAAATGATGGGTGCAGTTATTAAGACCTATTACGCTCAAAAAGCAGGGGTTGATCCTGGACAAATATATTCTGTCTCGATCATGCCTTGTACCGCCAAGAAATATGAATGTGAGCGGCCAGAGATGAATTCTTCCGGCTATCAGGATGTGGATGCAGTCTTGACCACCAGAGAACTGGCTCAGATGATTCAGCAGGTGGGCATTGATTTTGTTAACCTGGAAGATGGTACTTTTGACAGTCCCTTAGGCGAGAGCACCGGGGCAGCAGTAATTTTCGGCACCACAGGCGGTGTAATGGAAGCAGCTTTAAGAACTGTGGCTGAAGTGCTCACCGGGCAAGAAGCTGAAAATATCGAATATCATGCAGTCCGCGGTGTGGAAGGAATAAAAGAGGCCAGCATTCAAATCGGTGACCTGCACTTAAAAGCTGCAGTAGCCCATGGAACAGGCAATGCTCGTAAACTCTTAGATAGAATTCGTAGTGGGGAAGGGGACTATCATTTTGTAGAGGTTATGGCTTGTCCTGGAGGATGCGCCACCGGAGGCGGTCAGCCTATTCACACTGCTACGGAAAAAATGAGCACTGATTTCCGGAAAGTGCGCGGGCAGGCTCTATATGAAGCTGACGGTCAGCTTAAACTCAGAAAATCCCATGATAATCCGGAAATAAAAAAGATTTATGAAGATTTTTTAGAGGCTCCTAACAGCCCTAAAGCTCATAAGCTTTTGCATACACATTATAATAAACGCGATTTATATCCCGTTAATAAATGTAATTAAACAGATGTAGACAGCGGCATGTATGGGTTGATGGCTATTTTTTACAAATACTAACAGTAATATATATCGACTTCGTGGCTAAAACTAAATTTAACAACTACTAAATAAGCTGCTAAACAACTATATGAACGAGGTGAAAAAAATGGCCATGATTCCCTACGAACCTTTCCGCTTGTTTGATCCTCTTTGGAATGAAATGGACAGATTTATGCGCCGCGGTAAAGAGGATGTCTCTGAGTGGTTGTATCGCGTGGATGTGGATGAAACCTCAGATAAGGTGATTATCACGGCTGAGATTCCCGGAATAGAAAATAAGGAAGATCTTAATATTCAAATAAACGAAAATATTCTAACCATTCAAGGAGAAGTAAAACGGGTTAAACATAGTGAGGAACGTACTTCCAGATCTTCAGAACGGTATTTCGGCACCTTTAGGCGTAAGATAACTCTGCCGGCGCCGGTAAAGTCAGATGGAGCCCACGCTAGTTATCGCAACGGTCTTCTGGAATTAACTTTCCTAAAAGACCAGCATCCTGCTGCTCGAACTATCGAAGTGGATTTTCATTAGAATTTTTTGCTATAGTTAAAACGCACCAAACATGGGTGTCGGATAACCGACACCCCACTCTTTTTTTATAATCTATTTCTGACGCTACATATAGGTTTAATTATTTTTGTTTGACTTCTAAAGCATTAGAGAGTAATATTTTTATGGGTGATTACGAAGATACTATTATTTAAGAAGGTGAAAAAACTGGACGGAGACAGTTGCTACGGACCTAAAAATGAATATTACAGTATCAAGTAGGTTAAAGTCTTGTTTTTTCTTACTCCTTGCCTATAGAGAAAAAAGAGGGGATTCTGAGACTTAACCTGCTGGAACGGGGGGGAAATTGTGCTCAGAATCTACAAAAATGACGGTATCAATTTTATGGAGTTAGAAATTTCCAACTTAGTTAGAAATGCTTGGATTAATCTTGTAAACCCTACCACAAAAGAACTGGAGTTAATTGCTGAAAAAACCAATGCTCCTATCGATTTTCTTAAAGCCGCGCTGGACGAAGAGGAACGGCCACGTATTGAAATGGAAGAAGACTCTGTTCTTATATTAATTAATATCCCAGTTATGCATAGCGAGACCAATTACGATACTCTGCCTCTGGGAATTGTTATCACTCCTCAGAATCTTATTTCCGTTTGTTTGGAAAATAACCCAGTAATCCTCGAATTTAACGAATACAATCGTAGATCCTTCAATACGGCTAAAAAAACAAGGTTTTTATTTCAAATCTTGTATAAATCAGCAACCTATTATCTTCGTTACTTGCGCCAAATAAGTAAATTAAGTGAGCAGATCGAGGGCGGATTGCGCCGGACCATGAGAAACAAAGAATTATTTGAACTTATGGATCTTCAGCAAGGCCTGACCTACTTTACTTCTTCACTTAGATCCAATGGCATTGTACTTGATAGACTACTCCGAATCAGGTCTAACCATCAAACAAATCATCTTATTCAAATTTACGAAGAAGATGAGGATCTCTTGGAAGATGTAATTATCGAAAATAATCAGGCTATACAAATGGTTGAAATGTATAGCAAGATTTTATCGCGTATGGCGGATACTTTTGCCTCCATTATCTCCAACAACTTGAATATGGTTATGAAATTTTTAACCTCTATGACCATTATTTTGGCAATTCCGACTATGATTGCCAGTTTCTGGGGAATGAACGTTTATGTCCCCTTTCAGGAAAACCCTCTAGGTTTTTTATGGACTATTATTATTATTGTAGTTGCGACCGGAATAACTACTTATGTGCTTATCAGAAGGAGAATACTTTGACTTAGCGGGGCAAAAGGGACGGTTTCTGGTGTCCCATCTCGGCGGACACCAGAGCCATCCCTTCTGTTCCCTTCTTTTGTCTTTCGGGCGTTAGATTTATACACGATCGAAATAAATATTTTTGCTACCGGCACTTAAGGGGATGCCTACTACAACCTCACCTTCCATTAATCCCAGTTTACGGGCTGCTGTACCAACTGTGTACATTATGCGGTTATCGACGTTATGGATGCTGGCTGTTTTAGCAGCTGAGCCCAAAGCGATACCCAAGTCTATTAAACGCCAGGCACATAAGGGCCCTGCCAGTTCCGGGCCTTCTGCAGGTGTTGGAAGTTGGGAGCATTTGGGATGGCCACATGCCCCGCAGTTTAAGCCGGCAGGTTTAGACTCTTTTAGAGCCAGCAGGACAACTGCCTGGGATTTTCTTACATTGTTACCATCGCGGGTAAAAGACTTTTTGCCCGGCTGTTCCCCCAATTCACTCATCTTATCTGCCAGCTGTCCGATAATCTCCCGATCGGTAACTATTTTAATTCTTACAAAATCCTGGCCTTTGGCTTTAGGGGCGGTACTGGCTGCTAAGGCCATAAATTCAGCTGCAGTTTTAATTATTTCCATTGATTTTATCTCCTTTTTATTTTTTGGGCAGATTAATTTATGCAAATTGATTATGTTTATATTATATACAAAAATTGGTCTAAATCCTATTGTCAGTTAGCACTGACTGTGGGCCTTAAAGAGAGGTGGCTTAAGCTGGCAGACAATATCTTTACAGTATCGGAAATAAACCGTGAAATTAATCAAGCGCTGAAAAATCATTTGCTTTTGGGAAATTGTTGGGTAACCGGAGAAATTTCCAATTACAAAGAGCACCTGCCATCCGGACACTGGTATTTTACTTTAAAGGATGAGTATACAAGTCTCAAAGCCGTTATGTTTAGAACCAGGGCGGCTTCTGTCGCTTTTAAACCCCAAAATGGCATGAAGGTTTTAGTCCGAGGAAGCGTGAAACTGTACGAGAAAAACGGTAGTGTTCAGCTTTACGCGGAAGAAATATTTCCCAGCGGTTTAGGGGCCTTGTATATTGCTTTTGAACAGTTAAAGAACAGGCTGGCGGCGGAAGGATTGTTTGCTCCCGAAAAGAAAAAACCAATCCCCAAATATCCGCAACGCATTGCGATTATTACCAGTCCTACCGGAGCGGCCATAAAAGATATTTTAAACATTGCGGGAAGACGTAATCCCTTGGTCAAGTTAATGATTTTTCCTTCTGCAGTACAAGGGGAAGCTGCTCCGCAGGAAATTGCGGAAGCCATAGCTCGAGCTAATAATTATCAAGATATTGATTTATTAATTGTCGGCCGGGGAGGAGGCTCGCTGGAGGAATTGTGGGCCTTTAATACTGAAGAAGTAGCCAGGGCGATTGCCGACTCCAGAATTCCTGTTATCTCTGCCGTGGGGCATGAAATAGATTTTACCATAGCAGATTTTGTAGCTGATCTCAGAGCACCAACCCCTTCAGCAGCGGCAGAAATCGCCATTCCTTTGTTGGCTGATATGCAAAGCACTGTAATGTCTTACCGAGAAAAACTCAACCAAAAAATGAACGCTATTATCGAAAATTATAGAAATAGAGTTCGGGAATTATCTTCCCACCGCGGCTTGGCCATGCAAGCTTTTAAGCTTGAACAGGCACGGCAGGAAGTTGATATCTTAGCTGTTCGTCTACAGGACAGTATGACTGGATTTCTTACTAATAGGGATGGTATACTTAAACTATTAAGCACCAAAATTGATATGCTCAGCCCCTTAACAACGTTAGGGAGAGGCTATGTTCTTGCTTACAATACAAAGGGGGAAATGGTAAATACTGTTACCCGGCTGACTGCAGGCGATAAGTTGCAGCTACAATTTAAAGACGGTAGAGCAGATTGTGAAGTAAGAAGAGTAGATAAATCATAATCTACACCATATTATATTAAGGTAGAAGGGATTGGACATGACCGAATTAAAATCGGAATTAAGCTTTGAAAAGGGAATAGAAAGATTGGAGCAAATTGTTAGCGAGTTGGATAAAAATAATCTGCCTCTGGATAAGGCTTTAGCTAGTTTTCAGGAGGGCATTGAATTAATTAGGCATTGTAATAGTCTTTTAGATTTAGCAGAAGCAAGAGTTAAGGCTCTTACGGAAGATAGCGAGGAAGAGGTTATGGCCGGCAATGTTTAAACAGCAATATGAAGCTTATCGCCAATTGGTGGAAAAATACTTGGCCCAATTGCCTTGGGACGAGAGCTTAATCTGTAATAGTATGAATTATTCGCTAACCGCCGGAGGGAAAAGGATCAGACCCGTATTGGCCCTGGCTTGCATTGAGCTTGTGGGCGGCCAAGGGCTGGATTTTATTCGAGAAGTCGTAGCCTTGGAACTTATTCATACCTATTCTTTAGTTCATGATGATCTACCGGCTATGGACGATGATGATTTCCGACGAGGTAAACCTTCCAATCATAAAGTGTTTGGCGAAGCAACCGCGATTCTTGCCGGCGATGCTTTGCTCACTTATGCCTTTGAACTTTTAGCTCAGCCTTCATCTACTCCTCCGGAAAAACAACTTCGAGTAATCCGGGAAACCGCTAAGGCAGCAGGCTGGCAGGGAATGATCGGGGGCCAGGTACTGGATACTTTAGGAAGTGGGCAGGAGTATACTTTAGCCGATATTGAAAATATTCATCGTCAAAAGACAGGCGCCTTATTAGTGGCTTCAGCTCGTTTAGGTGCAATTTTAGGAGGAGGAACGGAAGATCAAATAGAACAAATTTCTCATTATGCCACCCTCCTTGGCCTGGCTTTTCAAATTAAAGACGATATTCTGGATATTAGCAGTGAGCAGGCTATTCTCGGAAAACCTGTCGGCAGTGACTTGAAACAAGACAAAAAAACTTTTGTGTCTTTGTTAGGGTTGACCCACGCCGAAAAACGTTTAGCTGAGACAGTAGCTGCTGCTAAGTGCTGCCTGGAAGATTTTCAGGACGGCGCGCAATTTCTCTTATCTCTCGCTGATTATATTGCTCAACGCAATACATGAGTGATAGTTTATTCTGATGCAAGGTGGTCGTGGTATGACTCATATTTCAGCGATTTTAAATAATATGATTATGTGGGCGTCTCTGACTGCTTTCCTTGTGGCTCAGGTAGCAAAAATCTTATTTAATTTTTTTGTGGAGAGAAAATGGGATTTTAACCTTTTAATGAGTTCGGGCAGTTTTCCAAGCTCACATACCGCTATTGTGTGCGCCTTAGCTGTAAGTGTCGGCAAAGTGGAGGGTTGGGATTCTTCTTTGTTTGCCATATCCGTGGCTTTGGCAGTCATTGTCATGTACGATGCGGCTGGGGTTCGGCGAGCAGCTGGAAACCAAGCCAAAGTTATTAATTATATGGTAGATTGGCTTAAAATGCATCAAGGTGACAGACTGGTATTTAATTTAGAAGAGAAAAGACTGAAAGAACTTATCGGGCATACTCCTTTTGAGGTTTTCGGAGGTGCGATAGTAGGGTGCATTGTGGCCATAATATTTTTTGGAATTTAAATTATATTTGCTTTTAAGGTTTAATTATTATGGTTAATTGTCAAACTTTTAAGGGGTAAGTTCCTTGGGAAATAAAAAGAAACGCAGTTATAAATATCTGATAGTTGTTTTAATAGGGACTTTTTTTATCGCGGCTTTACTGGGAAGCGGGGCGGAAACTATTCTCCGTTATATGCCCTTAAGTTTGGCCTGGATACTTTTAGTTTTCGTTATCGTGGTAGGTATTGTTTTCGACGTTTTAGGGGTGGCTGCCGCTGCCGCCGATGAAGCGCCTCACAATGCCAGGGCGGCAAAGAAAATTTTTGGCGCCAGGCAGTCTGTTCATTTGATTAAACGTGCTGACAGGGTGTCTAATTTTGCCTGTGATATTATCGGTGATATTACCGGGACCCTCAGCGGAGCAATTGGGGCTACCATTATTATGAGTTTGTTGTCCAGTTATCCGGAATTAAGTAAGTGGCAAATACTGCTTAATGTATTAATCCTGGCGCTTATTGCTTCCTGTACCGTGACAGGAAAAGCCTGGGCTAAAACATTTGCTATCAATGAAGCTAACACCATATTGGACTACGCCGGTAGATTAGTAGCTGGTTTTGAAAAAGTAACCAGACTCAATTTGACCGGAGCAACCAAAAGGGGAGGAAAATAATTTGGGGTTTCTTGAGAATATAAGCTCGCCGGATGACCTGAAAAAATTGACTTATAACCAACTAGAAGAACTTTCAGAAGAAATCCGGCAAGAAATGATAGATGTGGTTTCTGTAAATGGAGGTCATTTAGCTTCCAATTTGGGAGTGGTGGAATTAACAATTGCTCTGCATCGGGTCTTTAATAGCCCCCAAGATAAAATAATCTGGGATGTGGGGCATCAATCATATGTGCATAAGCTACTCACTAACCGCCGGCAACAATTTAAAAGCCTAAGACAATTTGGAGGGCTGGCCGGTTTTCCCAAGAGAGAGGAGAGCGTGCATGACAGCTTTAATACCGGTCACTCCAGCACTTCAATTTCTGCGGCTTTGGGTTTTGCCAAAGCCAGGGATATTAAGGGAGAAAAGCATGAGGTAGTAGCAGTTATCGGCGACGGGGCTATGAGTGCCGGTATGGCTTACGAAGCTTTAAATCATGCCGGCAGTAGTGACAGCAACCTAATTGTCGTTCTTAACGATAATGAAATGTTTATTTCCCCTCATGTCGGCGCCATGTCCTCCTACCTCAACAAAATTAGAACAGCACCGGGGTATGAAAAAAGGAAAGAGGGATTAAAAAACTTCTTGACTAATATACCTGCTATAGGGTCATCGGTAGCCAAGGCAGCAGAAAAAGCCAAAGACGGGCTTAAATATTTTTTGATGCCTGGCATGGTCTTTGAAGAATTGGGATTTACCTATTTAGGACCTATAAACGGCCACGATATTCCCATTTTAGAGCAAGCACTTAACCAGGCCAAACAAAAAAAAGGGCCGGTACTCATACATGTAGTGACCTGTAAGGGCCAAGGTTATGAACCGGCCAAGCAGAGTTCTGATATTTTCCACGGTGTAGGGCCCTTCAACAAAGAAACCGGTGAAATAATCAAAAAAAATGCACCTCCTACCTATACCCAAGTTTTTGGTAAGACTATTTGTGAAATGGCTGAACGGGATGACAGTATAGTTGCTGTTACGGCTGCCATGGGAAGCGGAACAGGGTTAAGCAAATTCGGCAAGCTTTTTCCTCAAAGATTTTTCGATGTAGGAATTGCCGAACAACACGCCGTAACCTTTGCAGCCGCTTTAGCCTTTGGTGGTCTTAAACCCGTGGTGTCCATGTATTCAACTTTTTATCAAAGGGCTTATGACCAGGTCCTGCACGATATATGCTTGCAAAATGCACCTGTTGTCTTGGCTGTTGATCGAGCCGGAGTAGTAGGAGAAGACGGGCCTACTCATCATGGTATCTTCGATATTTCTTTTTTCAGGACTATACCAAACTTGACATTAATGGCACCTAAAGACGAGAACGAATTGAGGCATATGATTTATTCAGCTTTTAGCTATCAGCAGCCGGTGGCTGTTCGTTATCCCCGTTCAGCGGGTTTAGGTGTCGAGATGGATAATAAAATGCAATTGATAGAAAAGGGGAAAGCAGAACTGCTCCGAGATGGTAAAGACCTTACTCTCATAGGTTTTGGGCCTGTAGTTTATAGGTGTTTGCAAGCGGCCGAGAAGTTAAAAACTATGGGTATCGACGCTGCAGTTATAAATCTAAGGTTTGTTAATCCTCTCGATGAGCATTTAATTATATCTTTGGCTAAAAAGACCGGGAAAATCGTAACTGTTGAGGATCATATCCTAAACGGGGGGGCAGGCAGTGCCGTACTGGAAGTTCTCCAAAGTAAAGGGTTGACGGATATAATAGTTGAAAGAATAGGCTATAAGCATTATGTTGAACATGGCTCTACTGCTGTTTTGCACCAGGTTTACGGAATAAACTCTGAACAAATAGTAGAAACTGCCCTAAAACTAGCAGGCAGGGATAAAAGGGAAGGTTTAGCAAGTGGCTAATAATAAATCCAGACTCGATGTTTTTCTAGTGCAGCAAGGCTTGGTTGACAGTAGAGAAAAAGCTAAGGCTTTAATTATGGCCGGTAAAGTATATGAAGAAAATATCCGGCTTGACAAACCGGGAATGATGGTTAAAGAAGATATAAACATAACTATTAAAGGCGATGTTAGCCCCTATGTTTCGCGCGGGGGCCTTAAACTGGCCAAAGCGATTAAAGTTTTCAATCTGGATTTTAAGAATAAAATTGTTGCCGATATCGGCGCTTCCACGGGAGGGTTTACGGACTGCGCACTCCAGAACGGAGCGCAAAAGGTATACGCTATTGATGTTGGTTACGGGCAACTGGCTTGGAAACTTCGCAATGATAAAAGGGTTGTATGCCTGGAAAGGACCAATGCCCGGTATTTGCAGGAACAAAGTCTGCCGGAAAAAATCGATATTGTAGTATGCGATGTTTCCTTTATTTCCGTAACTAAGATTTTTCCTGCCATATTCTCCCTGCTCAAGCCGGAAGGCGAAACCCTTGTTCTTATTAAACCTCAGTTTGAAGCGGGGCCGGAAAATGTGGGTAAGAACGGGGTAGTAAAAGACCCCCAAATCCACCGGCAGGTAATTGAATTAGTTTTAAATAAAGCCGAGCAACAAAATTTTATAGTCCGAGGGCTGGATTATTCCCCCATCCGCGGCCCGGAAGGCAACATAGAATTTTTGGCTTGGTTACAAAAAAGTGGGCCTGAGGCGCAAAGCATGGCTTGGTTGTCCCTTGTACCGGTTTTAGTGCAGCAGGCACAAGAAGAAACGGAGTAAAAAATGGCAAAACGCGTGGGCTTATATGTAAATCCTACCAAAATAAACCCCGATACCCTTCCGTCCCAATTAACTGCTTGGTTTAAACAGCAGGGGTGGGAAACAGTCTTTGATTGGCAATATAATAGGGATGTGGTTCAGGACCTAGATTTTATACTTTCCCTAGGGGGAGACGGAACAGTGCTACAAGCGGCGCGGGAAGCAGCACCCTTTGGTATTCCTGTTTTAGGGGTTAATTTTGGACGCTTGGGTTTTTTATGCGAAGTAGAACGGGACGATATTTATTCTGCTTTAAAAAGGGTAATGAGTAAAGAGTACTCGATTGAAGAAAGAATGATGATGGCGGCTAGTTTAACCAGGTCCGGGAAAAAAATGCAGTATATAGTGTTGAATGACGTAGTTTTCATCAGGGAATACCCAGAGCACATGATTACTTTAGAAGTTAAACTTTCCGGACAAGCACTTGCCAGTCCCCCCGCAGACGGCTTGATTATTGCCACCCCTACCGGTTCAACTGCCTATTCTTTATCCGCCGGCGGGCCGATAGTCAGCCCTGATGTGGAAGCAATACTTATCACCCAGATCTCAGCTCATTCCCTTTCCTCCAGACCGATGATTGTTTCCCGGCACGAAAAAATTGATGTTGCCTTTACTAAAGGTACAACCTGTCGGGTCACTTTTGACGGCGGAAATATGTTGATCATGAATCCTGGTGAGACAATTAGGGTGGAATCAATTCCGCTGAAAGCAAAATTTATTCGGTTAACGGGACGGAGTTTTCCCAAAATTGTCAGGGAAAAGCTGCGAGACCGTTGGCATGAATAAGCTATGAGAAGAGAAGGTTGGCGCCTATAATATGAATAGAGGGATTTGGCTAAACTCGAGGGGTATCCAGGACATTCAAACCTTGTTGCGTAATTATCTAAAAGACGTAATCCAACCCGGCGATGTTGCAGTGGATGCGACGGCAGGTCGGGGCCGGGACACCTTGTTTCTGGCCCAATGCGTAGGCGACCAGGGTAAAGTTTATGCTTTTGACATTCAGGAAGAAGCGCTAACTTCTACTCGGGAATTAATAAAAAATCATGATTTGGAAAAACGGGTGGAAATAATAAAAGCCTCCCACTCTGAAATTGCTACCCATGTTCCCCCCGGCATTAAGGCCATAGTATTTAATCTTGGTTATCTGCCGGGTAGTAGCAGTAAGCTGGCGACTAGAGCGGAAACCACTGTGCCTGCAATAGCCCAGGCTTTGAATCTTCTTCGGGCAACAGGTTTGATGGCTATCACGGTGTATCGCGCTCATGACCATGCTTTGGAAGAATCCGAGGCCCTTCTTGCCTTTTTAACATCTTTGGACAAGAAGGAATTTAGTGTTCTGCAAGGAATTTATCTAAATCAAAAGAAGCTGTCCCCTTACTGGGTGATTATCCAAAAGAACAGGAGGAAAACCAATGAAAGCTCGCCGGCAGAAAAAAATTCGTGATCTCATTACCAGCGAAATAATAAAAACTCAAGAAGACCTTGCCGGTAGACTCTTAGAAGAAGGTTTTGCCGTAACCCAGGCTACAATTTCCAGGGATATTAAAGAGATGGGGTTGGTTAAAGTCCCAAGCGGAGGGGATGAATATCGTTACGCCCTGCGCAATGAATCCATTCCCATAAGTTACCAAGAACGATTAAAAAGAATGTTAAAAGAAGCTGTTCTCAGTATCGACTTCAGTGAAAATATTATCGTGGTGAAAACTATCCCTGGCAATGCTCAAGCCCTGGCTTTACTTCTGGATAATGTTGACTGGAAGGAAGTTATCGGCTCGGTTGCTGGAGATGATACCATATTTCTACTGATAAAACCAAAAGAATCCGTAAAAACCATTCTTCAGCGTCTTGACAGTTTTATTTGACTACGAAAGCGAACGCCAACAGGCTAAAAAGCCAAGGAGGGAGTTATTCTCATGCTTCTGGAGTTGCGGATTAAAGATTTTGGACTTATGGAAGATGTTCATTTGCAATTAGATAAAGGTTTAACAGTTTTTACAGGCGAAACCGGCGCCGGCAAGTCCATGTTGGTCGATGCCCTGGGCATTCTGCTCGGCAGCAGAGCCAGCAGTGAATTTATTCGTCATAATAAGGCAAAGGCCTGCGTGGAAGGAATATTTACCAATCTACCGACTAATATCATTAATTTTCTACTTGAAGAAGGATATCCCTATGAGGATGAATTGCTGTTTCTATACAGAGAGATTAATGAGAACGGGAAAAACTTGTGCCGGGTCCAAGGAAGAACTGTCCCCTTAACCTTATATCGTACATTTTGTGAAGGGCTGGTAGATATCCATGGTCAGATGGAGCACCAGTCCCTATTGGTTGTAGATAATCATCGAGAATTGCTCGATCGCTTTGGCGGAAAAGAACACCAAGACTTATTGTCTCAGGTAAAGAAAGCAGCCCTGCGCTATCGTAAGGTTCTAGCCAGGGAAAGGGAGCTTTTACGTTCGGAAAGGGATCGAGAGAGAAGAGAAGAACTTCTACGTTACCAGATTACAGAAATAGAACAAATCAATCCTCAACCCGGGGAAATACAAGAGTTAGAGAAAGAGAAGAAATTTTTGCATAATGCTGAAAAAATAGTGAGCTTAGTCACCGAAGCCTACGAACAGCTTTATGGTAGTGAGAACAGCCTAACCTATATGGCCGCTTTTGATCAAATTGGCGCCTCTATGCGCAATATGGAAGAACTAACCAATCTTGATCCGGAAAGTGAGACTCTTTATAACGGCCTGCGGGATATTTACTATAACTTGGAGGATTGTATAGAGAATCTAAGAACATATAAAGACAATTTGGATTTTCAACCCGGAAGATTGGACCAAATCGAGGCCAGACTGGTTGAACTCCACAAGTTAAGAAAGTATTCCTTGGATATAGATGCGGTGTTGGAGAAAAAGAAAGAAATGGAACAAGAACTGGAAGAGATATCTCACCTGCAGGAAGAAAACGAAAATATTAAAAGGCAAAAAAAGGATGTTTTAGTGGAATATAATGCTTTGGCGGAGAAATTAAGTCTTTATCGGGGGATTCAAGCTCAAAAAATTGAAAAAAGCTTGGATGAAGAACTCCGGGATTTGGGTTTGGCGGAAGCCAGAGTGGAAGTTATTTTTAATCCAGTAACCGAACCTTCTCAGGATGGAGCGGAACAGGTGGAGTTTTATTTTACCGCCAATGTTGGTGAACCGCCCAAACCTTTGATCAAAGTGGCTTCCGGTGGAGAAATGTCCAGACTCATGCTTGCTTTAAAAAGTCTCATGTCCCAAGTGGAGAAAGTAGATACTTTTATCTTTGATGAAGTGGACAGCGGTGTGGGCGGCCGTACAATAAAAAAAGTTGCGGAGAAGTTGGAGAAAATCTCTTTAAACCGCCAAGTTTTATGTATCACTCATTCAGCGCCGGTGGCGGCCTTGGCGGATAAACATTTTGGGATTGAGAAAAGGGTTATTGGTGAGCGCACGCTGACACGGGTTCAAGAATTAAACGAAGAGGAACGAATTCAAGAACTAGCCAGAATGCTTGGTGGCGAAAATATGGCTTGGAGTTTAGCAGAAACTTTAAGGAAACAGGCCCAGGAATAGATTTTGTTACCGGGGAGATGGTACCCATTGATTAACTTTGGGATTGGAAAATATTTAGATAGGTTGAAAAATAAGGTGACAACTAATAAACGCCTTAGATACGCTATGAACAGCTTGGAAAACATTCCTGACGGGGTATTCTGGGTTGATGACAGCGGGCGGATTATTTATGTAAACCGGGCAGCTTCTAAACAGTTAGGATATACCAAAGAGGAACTGCTCAAAATGACCATAGGCGAAATTGATGCCCACTATGAACTAGATAAGTTAGATAATTATCGTGAGTTTTATACCCAATTAAAAAATAAAAATAAAAATATATTTTATTCTGCCCATAGACATCGTGATGGCCATCTTATGCCTGTTGAAATTATCACCGCTGATATTAAGCAAGAGGGAAAAAAAGATATGGGCCTTGCTATTAGCCGTAATATTGAGGAACGGATCCGAACCGAGACAGAACTAAGGGAGACGAATCGCCGGCTTTCTATTCTATATAAAATATACCAGGTGTCGTCTGAAACCATGGATATGGACAAACTAGCCCAACAAACTGTAGAACTATTAAAGGAAAAAATGGACTATAGTGGTATTGCCTTTTTTGTAATTGACGATGAAAATAGCAAATTGAGATTAAGTTACAGCCTGGGGCTGGATGAAGAAATCTTAAATTTATTAAATGATCTGTTTGTTAGCGATCTGCCTGAAAAAGTAATTAAAAAAAGGGAAAAGAGCAATACTGCCAGATTTTTTGATTTGAAGGGATTAACAACAGATAGCTTGTCTGGAATAAAGTTGAACCAGCAATTTGCTGAAGG
>JAAYOJ010000125.1 GCA_012520405.1 Peptococcaceae bacterium | reverse complement strand
TAAGTATTGATTTTGACTCGACCGTTGGTTTTTTCCTCAACCCTCTTGGCTGCTTCTTTGGACCAATGTCCGGGTGGAATCATTTCCGGACCAAAATAACTAAAAGTAAGTTCAATTGGTTTCTCAGAGGCTTGATCTCCAGCCTGGGCATTATCCCCGTCCGCAGATACCGGGGCTTGGGAACAACCGGCCAGAATGAGGCTAAGTACTAAAATCGCCAATAACAGGGGAAGCCATAATTTTTTCATCCTTTTATCCTCCTTGCTAATTTTGTTTTTTCATTCCGCTTATGGAATATTTTTCTGAATATCCCATTTATACTCAGTATAGGTTTTAGTTTAAAATAATGTCAATGAACCCCTACTTTTTTGTCATGCCGAATTTACATATCTGACAAGCACTATTTTTGACACTTCGTATCCAAAGCCCTTCTTAATCCTATGTCTAGACGTAAACTTAAATTACTTACCTCTCACCTCCTATAGATTTAAAATATTTCTCGGCCTTTTTCCATTAAGTTGAACAAACTAACAACCATACTCACTTCTGTAGATAATATCATCCTGAATTTCCGGTGACAGCATAACAAAATAAGCACTAAAGCCCCCTACCCGCACCACAAGATCCCTGTGTTTTTCAGGATGAGCTTTGGCATCGAGCAATTCTGCCGTATCCACAAGGTTAAACTGAATATGCTGCCCGCCGTTATTAAAGAATGTTTCAATGAGTACCGCAAGTTTTTCCCGACTTTCCGCGCTTTGCATTACTGATCCGGAAAACTTTTGATTCAGACATGAAGCGTAAGATTCTTCAAAGCCTGCTTTTAGCGCTGACCTAAGTACCCCGGTGGGTCCAAGTTTATCCATGCCGCGCATCGGTGATATAGAGCCGTCGTTAAGCGGCTCCTTAGCTTTACGGCCATTGGGAAGAGCCCCCACTCCCAAGCCGCCAAAATAATGCCAAGACAAACCTTCCCGGGAAATTTTACAGGGTTGTTCAAATGGATTTTGGTAGGCATAAATTACACTGGCCGAGAACTCCCCGACATCACGAACCATATAGTCAGCCTCATCGATATCGTTGCCAAACTTGGGCGCCTTCAAGCACATTTGTTGTATTTTTTCCCCTTTTTCTCCCTCAAAGTTGCTATCAATAGCCTCTAGCAATTCAGACATGGTTAATTTATTTTCATCAAACACCAGCTTTTTAATCGCTAGTAAAGAATCTGCCGTATCCACAATTGCCCGGTCACTTATGCCGTAACTGTGAGTCTCGTCCGTAATCATGATATCTTGACCTTTTTCCATACACTCTGGTCCCACAATGCAGGAATTGAAAGGAAAACGCAAATACTGCGGTTCTACACTTTGGGCTACGGTACCTAGCCACAGAACCCGGTTAATGACATAGCGATACTGCTTTTTAAAGGCTTCATATAATTCCTCAAAACTCTTAAAACTGCGGGGATCACCGGTATCAATACCAATTTTTTTGCCGGTTATTTGGGATACCCCGCGATGGAGAGTAAGGTCCAGAATAAAAGCAACGTTCACTGCTCCTTTGCCTTCACTGCCGTTATGGTCAATTTTGGTCGGAAGAATTGGGGTTACACAACCCTGTCCGTACCACTCTCGAGCCACCTCCACAGGAGTGCCGTCCTTGACAAAGCTAGCCACGACGTGGTCATTGTTCTCAAACAGTGGAATACCGCCCTTGGTAAGATAATTTGTTTCTAAGGCTTTTAATAGCAACCAGCGAGGCGTTTTGGAGTGCCAATTGAAAAGAACAGTCGGTGAAGATAGTCTTAACAGGCCCACCATGTGTAAAATCAGATAACTCAGTTCATTGGAAGCATCGTTGCCCTTCCTGTCCACTCCGCTTAAATTTATACTATTGATACTATAACTAAATTGGTGAGTTTGTTTCTGAGTTTTACCAACCTGCACAACAGTCTTCATGCCCCATAGCGTGATGGCATTGCCTACAAGCTCGGCTGCCCTTTCCGGAGTTAAACGCCCCTCACGGATATCTTGCTCAAAATAGGGGTGCAAGTATTGATCCATTCTGCCGATCAAAACAGGGTACATAGCCTCCAGCCCTCGGCCTACAATAATAAAGTTCATGCATTGAAGAGCCTCATGGAAGGTTCGAGCCGGGTTTTCCGGTACCCACTCACAAATTTCGGCTATCTCATACAGCTCCTTTTTTCTTGCAGGATCAGGTTCTTTTTCAGCCAGGCTAATAGCAAGTTTTGCATATCTTTTAGCGTAATCAATCATGGCTTGACAGACAATTATTGCCGCTTGCCAAAAATAGTATTTGTTAATATCGGTTTCCTTCATTTCTTGGAAACGCCGGATACCTGCTTCAGCCTCGGCGATCATACCGCGCATACCTTTAGACAGTATTTTCTCCCACAAGGCTCTACAGGTTATACCCGGAAAATAACCGGAATCCGGTGTCGGATCGCTGCCCTTGGCCTCGATTATATCCTCCGCCCAAGTACCCACCAAAGAATGCCAAACCTTCATAACATGATCGGGCGCAGTTTTTCCGGCAAAAAACCGGGAACATTCCTTAACGATCTCTTTTTCTTCCTGGTTTAAATCCAAACCGTCTGTCCCATCCCAAAGCCCGGGAATCGCGTCTCCTACTTGATCCAAAAACAGAGGTGCTCCCACCAAATGTTCCGTTTCCCGTCCCACAATGATGTCGAAATCGTAAATAGCAATAGGTACTTGTTCCAGTATTTTTTTAAATAGTTTTGCCCTGCGAATTTCAATATCTTCTCCCTCAGTCTCCTGCCAAGATTCCATAGCAAGCTTTATCCGGTCTACAGATACCTTCCTCTGGGCGCTAAACATAGCATGCTTCAATTCAAAAAGACTATCACTGAGCTCCAGGTTATCAATCCTTTTCAACAGCAATTCATCGATCTTTGATTTTGTAATCATCTTCATATCTCCTTTATCTAAAATATTATTTATATTAAGAATATTTGGCAATATTATTTGTTTAAAACTTCACTTGCAATTTCTAATTATGCTTCAATTTTTGCTTTGTTCCAGGTCACCTAGAAATGGTACAGCTTATCCCCCTGGCCTTAAACATTTCCTGCACGGTTTCAACCTGTTCGGGTTCAAGGGTACTGAGTCCGGCCAGACGATATAATTTGTCTAATGATTCGTATTTGCCTTTTCCCAATTCATGATAGGGCATTAATTGAATACCAATTGTTTTTCCTCCCAGGCTATGCAAGAAATCAGCAGTTTCTTTTATGTTCTGGGGATCATCATTTATTCCGGGAATCAACGGCATGCGGAAGAGCACTTCTAACCCGCTTGAAGTTACAATCTTGGCGTTGTTAAGAATTAGTTCATTGGGCTTACCGGTATAACAGCGATGAAGATCGGAGTTTAGAAGTTTCAGGTCGAAAAGCATGTAATCGGTAAAGGGCAGCACCTGTCGCAAAGCAGACTCGGGGGCATAACCTGATGTTTCAACACATGTATGAATACCGGCCTCCTTGCATTTGCGCAAAAGCTCGCTTACAAATTTGGGTTGCAAAAGGGGCTCCCCTCCAGAGACCGTTATTCCACCACCAGAGGCTTGATAGAAAAGCTGGTCAGCTTTTATGGACTCGAATACCTCATCCACCTTCATTGCTTTACCATAGAGTACGCGTGCTTCCTGAACGCAAACTGCACTGCAGGCCCCACAACCACAACATATCTCTCGATTAGTAACCGGCAGCTGCCCAACCTTAGCACTAATAGCTTGGTTAGGACATACAGAGGCACACTGGCCGCATTTAGTACAAAGGTTTTTAAAAAAACCGATCTCGGGATAAGGAAAAATGCATTCGGGATTGCTGCACCATATACACTCAAGCCCGCAACCTTTTAAAAACACTACTGTTCTTATTCCAGGCCCGTCATGAATAGAATATCCTTGGATATTTGTGATTAAACTGGACATAATTACCACCCGATTTAAGTATACAAGAGGATATAGGCGGAAAATAGACTTTGAACCGGGCGAAAATCTCCTTGTTTTCCGCCTTATCCCGCTGGTAGAATATAGTTGGCAGAAAGATGGTAACTTATTTAATTTTATATTTATAAAGGAGTTGCGAGTTTAATGAGCGGTATTTCTGATCCATCAGCAACTATGAATAAAGAGAGTACTAACAATTCGCTGCTCGAAAGTACTTTTTTGGACCTAAGCCTTGATATGCAGCAAACACTGGCCCATTATATTTTACAAGGTAAAGGAATTCAGGATTTAATAAATAAAATAGCCAAAAAAACGGGCTGCTGTATAGTCCTTGAAGATAGCGTACCGTCAATTCTAGCAGTCAGTTTTGCTCAAGACAATTCATCTCAAAACGACCAACTTAGACCATATTTGTCTTTACAGACCAGCCCTAGTTTAAGTAGTAAGCTCTATACAAAGATTACCCTCCGCAAACAGCTATCAATAACGGATCAATACCAAGAAATAACCATAAACCGCTTGCTTACTCCGGTAAAAGCAGGAAACGAATTGCTGGGGTTTTTATCTTTCCTCAAAATCAACACCCCTTACTCTGAACTTGAAATGAAACTGGCCCAACATGTTGTTGATTTTTTGTCCGCGCTTATGGCCCACGACAGAAAAATTGCGGAAATTGAACTCAAGCTAAAAGGCAATTTTGTTGAGGATCTAATATCGGGGAACTACTTGGACATAGAATCTATTAAGGCCCGGGCCCGAGCTTTAGAATATGATATAACTATTCCCAATCGAGTACTGGTTGCCCAGTTCGATGAAGCAAAACAATTTTCCAGATATAAAAATCCTGACGAACAAAACAATTTTCGCCATGAATTAGTCAAGAAAATCCAGAGCGTAACAGCTCTTACCGCTCCAAGCATGGCCGTTTCAGGAAACAATGAAATCATTATTCTTGTCCAAAATGATAATCCCAACCATTCTTTTGAGGAATTTAAACATATAGCTCAAGAAATAATTAAAGAAGTATCCCCCCTCTTAAAAACTAAACTTTATATCGGTATCGGCAGTCGTTGCTCAGAGTTGAAAGATTATAAAAGATCCTATTTAACCGCTAAAAAAGCACTTGAAATAGGAGAATATATGATTACTGAAGGTCAAATACGCTCTTTTGAGCAGTTTAAAATACATGCACTTTTTTTAAGCACCTTAAATCCCGCAGAATTGTATACTTACGCTAGAAGTTTATTGCAGCCTTTACTCGATTATGACACTGAACATGATGCGGAATTAATTAAAACCTTGCAAGAGTTTCTTTATCTCCGCAATAATATTGAAAGAACCGCCAGAAGTCTCAACATGTCTGTCAGTGGCATCAAATACCGCCTTCAAAAAATCCAAAAGATTAGCGGATATAACTTAAAAGATAACAAACTATGTTTTGATCTTCAGTTGGCCTTAATTATCCTGCAGCTTTTTGGCGAATATAA
This sequence comes from Peptococcaceae bacterium, assembly GCA_012520405.1. Classification (GTDB taxonomy): domain Bacteria; phylum Bacillota; class Desulfitobacteriia; order Desulfitobacteriales; family Syntrophobotulaceae; genus JAAYMU01. The sequence continues at coordinate 709 of JAAYOJ010000125.1, read as the reverse complement.
CGTTTTAAATGGATAAAAGGGGGTTTTAACCCCCTTTTTACATAATAAATCTTATGCCAGATTTTGAGCCAGACCTTTAACTTCACTAATTGATTGAATAAAATCATTTACTAATGCGGTACTCCCATTTTGACGCCAGGCCAAGATAACATACTGATCTTGGTATGGATTTTTTATCGGATATAACTTAATATCAGAACTAAACCGATCGGACATATTTTTGCCGCAAATAGAGAAGCCTCTGCCATTTTTAATAGCCATTTCCCAAGCGAAAAAACTAGGCATATACTTGATGTCTTTGGGGATAAATCCCATTCTTCTACAGGTCTCAATGGCACGAACTTCAGCATCTTTCATTTCAGCAACCGATAACAAATAAAGAGTTTCATTTTTTAATTCTTTGACTTGGATCTTAGAACCGGCAGCCAAAGGATTTTTTGCCGAAATCCCTAGATAAGTTTCCAATTTTTTTAAGGGTTTGGTGGCAATATTCCAGTACTCGCCAAAGCCTAGCGAATAGGTTACAATACAGTCCAGTTTACCGCAGACAAGCGCTTCTCGTAGGTCGTTGAAATTTAACAATTCAATTTTAAGCAGTGTATCCGGATAGGAGTGTTCGAACCTTTTTACTGCTTTTTTTAAAGCATTAATCACCTCGGTAGAATCCAGGCAACCTATGCGTAAGATATTGTCCTTCATATCGTACATG
>JAAYOJ010000175.1 GCA_012520405.1 Peptococcaceae bacterium | reverse complement strand
TGAGAATTATGTAAAAAATGTGAGCATTATGTTCGGTGTATTCTGGGATAAACGGGCGTTTTAGAAAGCCTTTTAACTCTAAATCATAAAGACCGTCAAAGTATTTTTTCCAGATTGAAATTCGCTTAGACTTAATCTCATCAAATCTTTCAAGTTGTGCAGTGAGCACCGCCATCAAAATATCTGAAGGAAGGTAGGATGAACCGAAATTCTGCCAAGTATATTTATCAACTTCTCCTCTGTAAAAACTGCTTCTATCAGTTCCCTTTTCCCTTATAATTTCTGCCGTTTTCATTTCTTCGTCGCTCTTTATGAAAATTGCTCCGCCTTCGCCGCAGGTGTAGTTTTTTGTTTCATGGAAGGAAAAACATGCATAGTCAGCATCGAGCCCGGCTGATCTTCCTTTAAATTTACTTCCGAGCGACTGAGCAGAGTCAAGAACCACTTTTAGACTGTGTCGTTTGGCAATATCATTTACTGAGTCAATGTCGCAACAGACACCGGCGTAGTCTATAGGACAGATTGCTTTGGTCTTCTCGGTTATGAGCTCTTCTATCCTGCTTGTGTCAATGTTCATAGTTCGCGGATCTATCTCGCAGAATGCCGGATTTGCCCCCCTGAGGATGAAGGCATTGGCAGTTGATGAGAAGGTAAACGAAGGGAGAATAACCTCATCCCCGGGTTCAAGTCCGCACAACAAAGCGGCAAGCTCCAAGGAATGAGTGCAGGAGGAAACCATAAGTATATTCGACATTCCGGTCTTTTCGTAAAAAAGACGAGTTGCGGTTTCGGTAAAGGGACCGTCTCCGCATATCCTGCCTGTTACAGCCTTCCTGGCATAGCTCAATTCAAGCTCGGTAATTGAAGGTTTACAAAAAGGAATCATTTGAGCACCAAAACCTCAAGTAAAAATTAATATATTCAGGAACAATTATATAATATGAGGAATATTATGGCAATAAACTATCCTCAGGAGGAAATTGTGCGGATTGGATTTTATTTACAGCCAAATGTGACTTTGATATACTAAAATCATATTTTTCAAAGAGGTGAAAGTTTGGAAATCAAAGCTGAAAATTACAGGAAAAATGTTGCGATTTCTCTTGCCATATCGGTTGTCGTATTCGTTCTCGTGCTGATATTTGCCACTCCGCGTGTTTTGAACAATGATGATTTTATAATACACGGAATCACCTCGGGAGCATATGGAATGCCGTCGGCGATTACGGTTCACACCAATGTAATATTGGCGTATCTGCTGACTGTATTGCAGCGTGTCGTACCGGTGTTGAACTGGTTTTCGGCAGTTGAAATTCTGATTTTATTTTTTGCGTTTTTTTTGTTTTCGTTGCTTATATTTGACAAAAGCAGGAATTTCAGAGGCTTTTTGTCGGTCTTGATTTTACAATTCTCGCTTGCACCTCATTTTTATATCGAACTGCACAACTCAAAACTCCTGCCGCTTGTATCTTTTTGCTTGATGTTTTCGATATTTCATTTCAGTTGCAGGAAGAGGTGGTTTCCAGTTGTTATAGGAATAATCGTTGCAGTTCTGTCTTCGCTTATCAGGTTAAACGCCTTTTTGATTGGAGCGGCTGTTGCGGCAACCGTAAATTTACCGCACCTTATCCGTGACGGAAAAACTCATGACGGATTTTCGGTTACGGAAATTATAAAAGCAAAAAAAATACCGATTATCATACTCTCTTTAACTGTGGTTACCGTGTTTGCCCTATCATTCGTTGATGGCTTTGTGGTGAAAAGAATGGAGGGTGGAGTGGAATACCGGGAATACAACACTGCAAGAGGAATTGTTTCGGATTTTCCATTGCCAGATTACAATGAAAACATTGAAAAGTTTAATGAGATTGGAATTTCCGCAAATGATTATGCTTTGCTAAAGGAATGGAACTTTGCGGATCTGAAGAAATTCGATAAAAGCACGCTTGGCGCAATTTCCGATATTCGCGAAAACCGTAGTTTGGCGGAGGTGTTTGGTGATGTAAAGAAAGAAGTTCTCAGAGAGGCATCACTGCCCTTTTACCAAACTGCCCTGCTTTTCTCTCTGTTGGGAATTGTTTTTTCGGATAAAAAAGAGAGAATTTCAGCAGTGATTGGACCGATTATGCAAATTCTTGCAATACTG
>JAAYOJ010000015.1 GCA_012520405.1 Peptococcaceae bacterium | reverse complement strand
TTGAACTGGCTGAGAAATACAACAAGCTTCATGAAGAACGGTTAGCAGAGGAAGCTAAGTAAGAAAAGCTGTTATGGATTCGTTAAAGTTGTGTATCCGGCAAGAATTGCCGGATACACAACGATTCGGCCGAAAGGAGTGAGCATGTGGAAAAAGCATTAAAGATTACCAAAGAAATATTCGCAAAATTTGAAGTAGCCGCCGCTATTATATTATTTGGAACCTGTCTGCTGGTTGTTGTCAATGTTATTACCCGTACGGATTTGTTCAAAGCGCCGGTATTTGGAGCATACGAAATTGTGTCTTTTCTTACCCTGATAGCAGTTAGTTTTGCCTTAGCCAACTGTTCAATTACGGACGGACACGTCAGGCTCAGCTTTTTAGTTGATAAACTCTCCCCCAAAAAACGCACTGCAATTGAAATCATACTAACTCTAATCGCTACAGTTAATTTTATCCTCATCACTTGGAACCTCGGGAAATATATGTTGGAAAGACTGGCTTTAGGGGAAGTTGCCAGCGTTTTGAGGATTTCGATCCATTATATTGTCGCCTTTGTTGTTTTCGGGTTTTTCCTGCTTGTTATTGCTCAAATTATAAAAATAATTGACATGGTGAAATATTGGAAGGCGAATTGATTTTTGCAAGGATTGACGATAGTACGTTTTATGGAAGGAGTAGATTATGGATCCTACAATTGTTGGTTTATTAGGTTTAATTGTTTTTCTAGCTATGTTATTTTTGGGTATGCCTGTAAGTTTTGCCATGCTATTATCAGGGTTCTGGGGGCTGTGGTATCTTCGTTCGGCTGATGCTGCTTTTAACTTAGTTTGTAAAGATATCTTTATCCAGTTTTCAGCCTATTCGCTTACAGTTGTACCGATGTTTGTTTTTATGGGTTTTGTTGCCTATTACTCCGGAATTGGAGCGGGCCTTTTCAAACTGTCTTATAAGGTTATCGGACACTTCAGAGGAGGACTTGCTTTGGCAGCCCAGTTGGCTTGTGCCATATTCGGGGCTATTTGCGGATCATTGGCGGCCAGTGTGGCCACCATTGGAACCATTGCTTATCCGGAAATGAAAAAATTCAACTATGCTGATTCCCTCTCATCTGCCAGTATTGCAGCCGGAGCGTCAATCGGAAGCCTGATTCCGCCCAGCGTATTGTTTATTATCTACGGAATTTCAGCGGAGCAGTCCATCGGTCGGCTTTTTTTGGCCGGTATATTTCCGGGGATACTGCTTACTCTCACTAACATGGTGGTAATCTATATTTTGTGCAGAAGAAATCCCCAACTTGGACCTGCCGGGGAACGGTCAACCCTAAAGGATATCGTGGCTGCCCTTAATGAGGGCCTCATAGAAGTTATCATCGTTTTTGTAGTTTCTTTAGGCGGCCTGTTTATAGGCTGGTTCAGCCCTACAGAGGCAGGTGCGGTGGGTGCTTTAGCCTTACTCATTGTTACCGCTGTTCAAAAGAAAATGGATTGGCCCAAGCTTAAAGCATCCTTGCTGGATACCACAAAATTAAGCGCGATGATCTTCTTGTTAATCGCAGGCGCAACAGTTTTCGGGCACTTTTTCGCCCTTTCCCGTATCCCCGCCAATCTGGCTACATGGGTAACAATGTTTAACCTTCCGAATTTTGTGGTAATAATGTTGATTATTTTGATCTATTTCCTGCTTGGCATGTTTATTGATTCCCTGGCCTTAATCCTGTTGACTGTTCCTATTTTCTATCCGCTTATTGTCGGCACAATGGGATATGATCCGATATGGTTCGGGGCAATAATAATATTGGTTGCCGTGATGGGAGCAATTACCCCTCCGGTAGGTTTAAATCTCTTTATTATGAAAAGTGTCGCTCCGTCTCTTGCAGTATCATCCATCTTCAAGGGAGTTTGGCCATTTGTTTTGGCACTCTTGTTCTGTATTATTCTTATTATCATATTTCCTGAGATTGCTATCTGGCTACCCCAAGTTGTTTATGGCAGCTAACTAATTCTTGAATGAAAAGTTCTTCTTTTCTTTCCCCTAAATAGATAACCTGATTCTAGATCGGGTTATCTTTTTTGTGCGGTACTGTCAATAATCTTTCGCAAATTTGATTTTCTGCTTGGTAGATTATTTTATCTTGACCCCAGATTAGACTTTACATGGGGGCGGCGGATGCTACCCTCGAGAATGGGATGG
>JAAYOJ010000048.1 GCA_012520405.1 Peptococcaceae bacterium | reverse complement strand
TACCAAATCAATATGGTCGGGTAAAGTATCTTCCAGATAAGTTAAAAGATTAGCAATAGTTTTTTGCTGTTCAGCTTCTTCTACCAGCTTCTCTTTTCTCGGATTATTTCTAATCTTTTCTTTAGGTAATGAATTGTTTGGAAGCGAGGATCTTAGCTGTATATTCATACTATCACCCCTTAAAAACTAAATATTTTTAAAGAGACAATTCTTTGTTTTGGAATTAATTACCTTTCATTACAGGCATAATCGTTCTCCAAATATCGTTAGCAAAAAATATTATCCAAAAGTATGATTTATTTTACATTATTAATCTTTAAAATTATGTATAATAGAATATAACCCGTCATTAATTTATAACTTTAACTATTATTATTTTTTGAATTCAGAGGTTGTTTAACTTGAAATACGGTAAGCACAGATTTGTATTGATCAGTATACTGATAATTTTAATTGTTACTGTATCCGGTTGCGGAATTATCTTGCCTTTTGCTAAAGATAAAGCCCCAGACCGGGTCTCTGATCTGTCAGCCGGGTCCATATTTATTGATGCCAATGAAATTCGTTCCCAAACCATTGCTTTGCTGAATAATGCCCAGAGAGCAATTTTTATTGAGCTCTCAGCCTTAGATGACCCCGAAATTATTGACTTGATTATTAATCGATCCCACCAAGGAGTTGAAGTCAGAATACTGTTAGACCAATGGCAGAGAGAGAATGCGCAAACGGTTAAGAACTTAAAGAATCAGAATATCTCTGTTCAATACTACCCGGCTCAGAAAGGCCAGTACCACAGACTTCGCTATATGGTTATAGACTACCAAGTAGCAGTTTTTTACGGGCAGGACTGGCTCCAAAAATTTGCAAATACTCACACCTTGGCTATTAAATTAACAGGAAATACTGCTTGGAGTTTAGCGAAATCTTTTGCCAAGGACTGGCAGTATACCACCACCTTAGCACTTGAATTGCCCGAAACAATCAATCTTCCTGAAGATAACATTTCTTTGGCCCTTAACGGAAAAGTCAAACAACAAATTTTATACGCTATTAACCAGTCAACCACTGATATCTATGCCGAAGTCGAACAAATTAGCGAAACAGAAACTGTTCAAGCCTTAATCGCCGCTAAACAACGAGGCTGCAGAGTACGGCTCCTCCTCAGTCCTTCCTGCGCTGAAGGAACCCCTAATACCATTAAAGCGTTAAAAGAAGCCCAGATTGAGGTACGTTATTTTAAGTCAACTGACAATAAAACCATGAATTTTAATGTTGGAGTTTTTGATAACAAAACTCTCATCATGTCCAACTCTTCCTGGAGTTATAATACTTTTGTGATTAACCACGAAGGTTCCCTTTCCATCCCCTCACCCCACGCCGTAAATAAGATTAATTCTGTTTTTGAACAAGATTGGGAGAATAGTACACCGGCTTAAGCTTAAACCCTGCATATCGGATAGAAAGCCGGCCAGCGTGGCGTTTCCAAAAAAAGGTAGAGTGCGTAGCACTCTACCTTTTTCCGCTTTGCCGTTAGATATCTGGTTTTCTGACCCTGCAAGTGCAAGGTGGGCACCTGGATATACCTTTCCATCTACTTTTTCAAGTCTGATGTACTAAATATCTCACTTCCGGTTCCCGTTCAGAATATAGGATCAAAACCAAAAAAATCCTCACAAACAAAGCAGAAACCTTAATATTATTATACCATTTATCAAGATTAATTTCTTCCCATTTAGGGCAATTTTAATATTTATTCCTAACTTGGTCTTCCAATTCGGCCAATCTATCTAAGATAACGGAAATCGCCATTTCTTGAGTTCTAATTCTTAAGCGCAGCTGCTCTATTGAAGTTTGCATATTTTTCTGCTGCTTAGTTAATAAAGCAAGGTCCCCTTCCTCTTGCTTATCTGGTTTTCTATTTAGGGCATCACTCTGACTAAGAGTATTTTTATTACTATATAAAAGATATTTGAATTTACCATATCTTGTATTTCTTCCGGGCGACACCGTAATAACCCCATCTTGCTCAAGTACTTGAATTCCTTTTTTTAATGTTATGCTGGCAACTCCTGTATCACGTTGAATTTCCGAATAAGCAATCTCAAATTCATTATTACCATGTTGTTTTGCCATTTTTTCGAAAAAATCAACGAATTTTTTATATGTTTTTTCTTTTAATTTCAAAATAATTCATCCTTCCAAATAGACAAAAAGTATTTTATTTATATGTATTATACCATTATAAATACTTTTTTCACAAAAAAATTTAAAAAAATACAATTATGAAACATAATTGTATTAAGTAGCAATTTAAAATTAAAAGTTAATAGTTATATCTAATCTTTAGTAAAAATACTATTAAGAACCGCCTCTTCCATCTGGAAGGAATGTTGGGGTGTGGGAAATTCAGAGTCTTTAACTTCCTGGCAGTATTGTTTAACAGCAGACTGAATGTTTTGAGCCAAGTTTTCGTACTGTTTAACAAACTTAGGAACAAATTTTTCATATAGCCCCAATAGATCATGGACTACCAGAACTTGACCGTCACATTTTTCACCGGCACCTATACCAATGGTAGGAATAATTAGTTCGGCGGTAATCCGAGCTGCCAGCGGCGCCGGGATAGCCTCCAGAACAACCATTATAGCCCCGGCCTTTTCTACGGCTAAAGCGTCATGGTAAATCTTCGAAGCACTTTCTAAATCCTTCCCTTGCACTTTAAAGCCCCCAAGTTGGGTAGAGGTCTGGGGCGTCAAGCCAATATGCGCGACTACGGGAATACCGTTTTTGGTCAGGTATTCAATAATGGGAGCAAAATATTGGCCTCCTTCAAGTTTAACGGCATCTGCTCTGCCCTCTTTGATAAGTCTTCCGGAATTAAACAAGGCTTCTTGGGGTGTAGAGTAACTTAAATACGGTAAATCGGCTATAACAAAAGTATCAGGGGCTCCTCTCCTTACCGCTTTGGTATGGTGTACCATCTCGTCCATAGTAACCGGAACAGTAGAATCATAGCCCAGAACTACCATCCCCAAGGAATCGCCAACCAAAATTGTATCTATATCGGCCTTCTCCAAAAGATATGCTGTAGGATAATCATAGGCTGTAAGCATAGTAATTTTATTTCCTTCCTTAGCCATCTTCTGCAATTCTTGAATAGTTTTTTTCACTTTAAGGTGCCTCCTTACTTACATTTAAATGCAATATTTCGCTAATTGGGCATAAGATTTAACAGGCAAGCATAATCTGTACTAATCAAATTGGCTAACCATGTAAAGGGGGATTTTCCATGTCCAAATCTTTTGATATTGTCATGGCCGCCAAAGGAATTCTGATTGCTGTTTTTTTATCCCTATTATTTACCGTTGCCCTGGGCCTAATTTATTACTTTACATCCATTCAGGAATCAATAACCGCGTCTTTAGTAACAGCCGGGCTAAGTGTATTGATCGCCAGTTTTTACATTTCCTATAGGACCGGATCCAAAGGCCTATATTATGGCCTTGCCATAGGTGTAGGCTTTTTTGTGTTATCTATTATAATTTTTTATATTTTTTATATTGGTAATCCACCTTGGCCGATTTTAGCCCTAAGGTTCCTGATAAGTTTAATAGCGGGTATGTTTGGTGGAACTATTGGTGCCATACTTAAAGGGTAAATTAACTAATAGCATTTTTTACCCAAGAAACGAAAATACGGTCCCCAGGATTCAATTCAGTTGTAAAATCCGCACTTTTACCATTTACAGACATCTGAAGTCTTCCTCCGGGTATGGTTTTCGCTTCCAGATTTAAATAAGGAAAAAGCTCGGATAGAATAGGTTTACGTGTAAAACCCTCAACCCTTAAATCCATATTATCTACAACCAGATCATCCGGAGATAGTTCTTTGCCTTGAGCAAAGATCTTTTTTTCATAGGGAGGCAAATAAAACTCTCTGCCATTAACTAAAAATCTCATAGGCTCAGCTGCGATATCCAGATCCTTAAGCCTAATTTTTCGTTCCTTGAGGTTTATTCTGTCATTATTCTTAAAAATATAATCCTGATTTATTATTTGGTTATTTATTTCTACTTCCAAACCCGGTGGAATTTCCTGGCTACGTCCGTTAATACTGATAACTCTTTTATTTAGTTCCGCTAAAGAATAACCTTTTGCTCTCAACAAAGCAAATAAAGAATTCTTCTCTTTAATTATTAATTTACAACCGTCCCTAAGCCATTCATCTTCATCTACCTCTTGTCCGTCGAGAAGAATAAGAGGACGAATTTGTTCTTCTTTACCGTTGAAGATAATTTGCTGACAGGAAACAGTATAAACATCCTTAATTCTGGCCTGAGCATCTGCGCCGGCCTGTCCGGGAACAAAATTTATATTATCTCCGGCTTTAGTAATGATATCCAAATCGGTCGGTAGACCATTAACAGAGATTTCAGCCGGTTTACCTAATTCCCCTTTCAGAATCTTCATTTCCCCGTTGAGTTCATAGACCAGAGCTGCTCCCGGCCTGGCTACGATAGACCTGGGCTGGATTCCGGCCGCTAGAAGGGTATCAGCCACCGT
>JAAYOJ010000064.1 GCA_012520405.1 Peptococcaceae bacterium | reverse complement strand
TATTAACCATGTCTATAGACTAGCCTGATAATGTTTGTGCAAGTTGTCGAATTAGATACGGAATCATCCTAGGGTTAATTCTCTCGGCGTTTGCTAGAAGAGCTCAATGTCAAGAAAGCAGTTGGTAGAGGACCAAATATCGCTGGGCAGAGTTTAGAAAGACCAAGGGCGGAATCAAGGTACACTTGCGAATTAGAGTTCATGACGGTGGGGTTATCCCAGATAAAATGGTCATGACCCCAGCCAAGCCAGCTGATAGAACCCAAATGGATGCTCTGGTAGTTACCTATGAGAAAGATGCCATCAATGTATTTGACCGGGGATACCTTGATTACAAGCAATTTGACCGTTACTGTAATGACCAGATTCCATTTGTCACGAGACTAAAAGAAAATGCGATTATGGAAGTAATGGCTGAGCTCAATGTCAATCCAGAAAGTGCGATAAAAAGAGACGCTATCGTCTTTCTTGGCAAGAACAATCGGCGGATGAAGCACCCATTGCGCCTAATTGAGACGGAGGATACAGAGGGAAATCCCATCAGGATCCTCACCAATGTAACCGATCTTACAGCAGCGGAAACTCGCTGATGTCTATCGGCACCGCTGGAAAATCGAGCTATTTTTCAAATGGATCAAGCAGCATTTGAAGGTCAAGCACTTCTTCGGTACCAGTGACCAAGCAGTAGAAAATCAACTCTACATCGCCCTAATCACCTTTTGTGTACTTATCAAGCTACAAAGGCATAGTGGTTACACGGGAACCCTCTTGGAACTGACAAGGTTACTTCTGGCCTGCTTGCACAACTCTTTCTCAGACTTCCTGGTAAGACTACTGAGAAAACCATTGCGAAGCTCAAGAGGACGCCGGATCCTTAATCATGATCTGATTTTCGAGCACACCTATGAGCAGGTAATGGCGGAGAACATTGACTTTTTGTACGATTCGACCTATGACCCCATAATCTTGTAATAGACGGAAAAATGTGGAAAGGACTACCCTCTATTGCCTCCAGTCTTTTTTCACAACGCCAGGAAAAATGGTTTTCAGAATATTCGGTTTATCGCCATTGGGTGCGGATAGCACGGAATTGACAAGATGGATTTAGTTTAATGCAACGCTAGTGCCATAATATCTCAAAGTGTTACTACAAGCGAGGTGACCTAGTTTATGAACATAAAGAGTAACGTGAATTTTTCCAAGACAAAATGGAAGAAAATCTTGTTATTGTCAGTTATCTTGTTGGGCACATTGTTTTTGGTTGGGATGATGCTTTACAGAACAATGTATTTTCACATTTCCGCCGATTACTTTTTCAAGTTGCCAGAACGGCACACGACATATTACAACGGAGCATACTATACTACTTGGGCAAGTACTCTTGATGAGGTTTCTTTACAGGGACGCCATTATGTCGAGGCTGGGTATATGCATACGAGTGACTACTCTTCTATCTTAAGTCTCCTAGGACGCAGTCACTTGGTAGATAAAAGTGGGAATATCTATGAGACGTATTATGATGGTTCGCGTTATATGCAGTTTGATCCTCCTGTCCTAGTCCTTCCGGGTTCCATAAAAGCAGGTACAAGCTGGGAAACGAATGACATGTTTGGTACCATTTGTACCATTATTGGGTTTGAGTCCGTAACAGTCGCAGCAGGGACATTCGAGGATTGTTTGGTTATTGAAACCAAATTTACTCTTGACGGTGGAGCTATTGGTGATGTAGATATCGTTGGCCGCGACTACTACGCTAAAGGAGTGGGTCTTGTTCAAAAAACTGGTTTTGTCGGTGGCACTGAGCTTATGTCTATCGAGTTGATTAAGGTGGTGACGTTCTGAGTTAATAAAACGACCCGTGATTATCTTTACCGCCCAAGGAGGCACCCCCATGTCGACCTGGAGCCGAACACAACGCGTATGTGCCACATGTCGCTATTGGATGGGTAGGCGTGACATTGAACATACCGCTAGCTTCTACCGAGCACTCGATAGCCGCGGTAAGTGTGCCAATCCGAGAGGGGGATTCAGGAGGGTGCAGATGAGTGAGGGGGCAGCGTGCAAAGATTGGAGAGGGTTCGGCGAGGGTTGAGGGTGACACATGTTTTTGACAGCAGTTTTGACAGCAGTTAGTCCAAATATCAGCGGTTTTCTATGGTCGGCCACGGAACAACAATAGTGCATATGCCCAGCTAAACACCCAAATGCGGACATCGCTGGAGGGAGGTGGAAACTCTCAAAACGGACTACGAATCAGAAGGCCTCAGGTTCGAATCCTGACGGGCGCGCCATTTGTAAATGAGGACTGCAACGAAGGTTGCGGTCTTTTTTGTGTTTGGGGGAGTGGCGGCATCGGCGGTATACTGATTACTGTTCTCCCCAAAATAGACGGATTACGCCTCTATAGACTGCTTAGTTTTTGGCGTCCTGCGTTGTAT
>JAAYOJ010000127.1 GCA_012520405.1 Peptococcaceae bacterium | reverse complement strand
TGCATATGAGCTAAACCTACGGGCGCACGCTGTAAAAGGAAATAGGTTTGTGTTGGAAGGAGGGTATTTTAATTTTGAGAAGATATCTTCTATTCTGAAAATGTATGGGATAGAGGAATTAAAAGACAATTTCTTGCTTATAGGGTTGGTACAAAATAAAAAAACGGTGGATGAATTTGTCAACGATTTCAAGAAATACGATACGGAAGACGATTGGACATATGGCTTTGATGATGATGAACTAAGAGAGTATGCTAGTAAAGATGCTATTCCATTCAGTCGATCTATGACTGATCATTTAATGGAATACGGCTTTACGATTTATGATACGTCTACGGAACGGGACCAGGTTTTGGACAAAATAGTAGAAGACATAAAATCGAAATTGGTATAATGCAACATGACTGTGAGTCAAGACCGCAAAGATAGGTGACACGGCCTAATAAGCATAATAAGAAAGTTATCTTACTTCGCTTTATTTACATAAGGCGTAGTAAGTGACCTTTCAAAGATATTTTGGGGCGCCGCCATCCTTGGCGGCTAGGCTTTGCAGGGCCCTCCACATCAGAGAACAACGCATTTGCATAAAGGGCAAAGCATGTAGCAAGGCGTTGTGAGTAGGGCATGAGGTCATTCCTGCCCACACCCGCCCGCTAACCGAGTCGGTCGCCGCATTAGCCCACCCAGAGGGTCCCGGGCATAAGCGGCTTCCTGTAAGCGGTCGGGCGTCGCAAATGCAAACCGTTAGCCGAAATATGGCGAGTACCCGCCATCCATGGCGGGGAATTTTTTAGCATTACTGTTGATAAATGAACTTTTGTTATATAATAGTATTAGATAATAGTGAAGAATAAAGGAGGGAATCCAAATGTCAACCATAAGAGTAAGAGCACATGAAATCATTGATTATATATCTGATAGGAAAATTGCTGAGGCTGTTAATTTTCTTGAATATCTCAAGATTAAAGAAGAAGTTGAAGCAACAGGGGAAATTTTATCTGACAAGAAAATACTTGATGCTATAAAGAAAGGTCTTAAACAGGCTTCAGAAGGGGATCTGGTAGAACTAGATTCAGTGATAGAAGATGTATAAAATAGTACTTACAAAAGATGCAGTGAAATATTATCGAAGAAGTGATAATAAAACCAAAAGGCTATTAAATGAAGCTTTCAGTAACTTAAAGGCCAATCCAATAAATGGTGCGAATATCAAGAGGCTTCATGGTGAACTTACAGGGCTTTTCAGATATCGTGTAGCAAGTTTGAGAATCGTTTATAAGGTTGAAGAACAAAATGTTACTATAATAGTTTTAGCTATAGGTAGTCGGGGAGACATTTATAAGTAAGAGACAATTTGAGGGAGCGCCATCCATGGCGCTCTCTTAATATAGGGCCGCCATAAATCGGCTAACAACGCATTTGCACAGGGGGCTAAGCATGCAGAATTCCTCTGTGAGCTGGGCATGAGGTCATTCCTGCCCACACCCGTCCGCTAACCGAGTCGGTCACCGCATTAGCCCACCCAAAGGGTCCCGGGCATAAGCGGCTTCCTGTAAGCGGTCGAGCGTCGCAAATGCAAACCGTTAT
>JAAYOJ010000006.1 GCA_012520405.1 Peptococcaceae bacterium | reverse complement strand
GTTAATGCGCTCATTCCAAAGAGCACGTTTTTCGCTATGAGAGATAAGAACCAACTCCTTTCCTTGTTGAGCTCATTATCTCATCACAAGAAGAGAGTTGGTAGGTGTGTTCACTTTAACGCTTACGTTTGTGGAGGCGAAAGTATGGATTTGCTATCCTGCTTGGCCTATATAAACAACATTTTCCCCAGTCTGATCAGAAGTGCCAAATAGAAAGTAAACCCCACTTTGCTTAAGATCATCTCGTTCTTTGCACTTATCAAGTTCAGTCCGAGGTATCTTATATGCCACACCTGTCCAGTTTGCCAATGTGCATTTGATACGACCGTTTGCCGTGCCATCCATCAAAAATAGGTTTATACTTTTCCCACGCATTGTCATACCTATAACCTCCCAGATTCATGTGGCTCCAAAGACATAACCAACTAAACAATCTATTATATCTTCAAACAAGAATGTATAAATTTCGTTGCTAAGGAATCTTAATGTCCCTGTTATTATAAAGAATATCAATACTAAATGTCCCATTCACTCCTACGATAAAATCCACAAGATGCTTTGCTTCTTCTGATCGTTTACTATGTTTATTTGCAGGCAAACCTATGCCATAATATATTTCGTCTACATGGTATGGCTCCAGTAATTCATTAATAGCAATGGAATATTCATCGCTAACAATTAGATTGTTTATTTTTTGATAGTCAGGATAATAAAACCGGTCTTTATTTTCAAAAAATAAGGATGTAGAGTCTTTTACTGCTACAATGTCTGGAATAAATCCATCTTTATTTTTTTCAGATTGTGCTGAGTTTGAATGCAATAATATTCCTGTGCCGCTTTGGGGAAAGTCGAAGCAAACTATTCGCCAATAATTCTCGGTTAACCATTTGAGGATAGCTTTTGTTACTTGCTCCTCACGCATCACGCATCCCTCCATAATGAACCATCCGGAAAGAGAATAGCGTCTGCAAAATAGGAGTACACTCGGATGTGTTTAACCTTAGAATAGGTTGAACCATAGCGTACCTGCATATAATACCGAGATATTTTATTGCTTTCTAAATCGGAATAGTTTTTAGTTAGTAGATTATGCCTTTCGCTATTTTGGACTGCACTAAAAAAATCCAATATTGAAGAGCCGTTTATATCCGTAATTGAAATTGTTTCATTTTGCTCATCAATTTCAACATGACCAAACGCAAGAATTAAATTGTATCTTCTATCTTCATATGTTTTACCCTCACGACACAGAAGATAGTCGATTGCTGCTAGTGCTCCTGGATATGGATCTCCTCTAAAAGCCGCATTAACTTGGTATATTACTGTACTTTCTCTCGACCCCAGGAGCTCACCGATTGAGTAGTTTGGGGTTTCATATTGGGCTAAGTAGTTTAATAAGTAGTGTGTTGGTATGTGCTTAGTTGCAGATGCTGGAGACATTTCGTTAGCAGCCCGTCCTAAGGATTTGCTATGAAATTGTGCTTGCATAAAACTCCTTCGGCTGCGAATAATCAAGTTCCTTAATAAATTAATACGGCCCGCTATTACCCCATGTGTTGATGTAGATGTAATAATTTCGTTTATAGCTTCAAACATATGTTGCATTTCAGAACTTGTTCCATCTGGGCAACCCGGATACCTTACGATGTCTGGATCATAAATTAGCCCTTTTGTACCAATGTGTGGGGCGGCTGAAGCATCAGGAAATGCAGCAATATCCGACGGAAAATAGTAAAGAAGCGCCGGTATGTCGTATATATTCATAACTGACTCTAGTGCTTGAAAAATTAGCGGGTTAATTCTATCCCAAGTAGGATTAGCACCACGTCTCGTGATAATTGCACCTTCGGGATAAATATAAAATGCAGGAACATCATTCTCAACAGACGCAGCAACTCGTGCAAAGCGTTGAAATGCATTATGTCCAGTTCCTGCTTCAGTAGAAACTTCAATAGAAAAAATAGGTTCCTTATCCCTTTCAACAATTAGGTCTGGTGCATCCAAATAAAGTATTTTACGAATGTGATCAGGCATGGTGTGAAATCTTGAAGGATTATTAGCATCGCTTTCATACATCCTGTTTTTTACCACATTATCATGCCGTAAATTCGTATTCTCAATGATAAAATCAGCAAAACTCTCGGTACTATACCACACTCTGAACATTTTCATTCTCCTTATCTCTTCTTAAAATATCTGCTGCAATAGATTTCGTTACTTCGTGAATTAATAAGGGTGGAACAGCATTGCCCGTTTGTACTCTTTCTTGAACAATTCCGCCTTTAAAAACATAAGTATCAGGGAAACTTTGTATTCTAGCCCTTTCTCTAATTGAGAGTCCTCTAGGTTGAGTTGGGTGGCCAAACTGAAATTGAGGGCGAATCCCACCAGCTAGTTGAGTCGGGCTAGGTTGATTTAGGTCAAGCCGAATCCTTTGTTTAAATTTTGGGTACATTGGGTTACCTGGCAATGTGTTCCCAATTTTTTCTATAGTTTCTTGCGGATGGTTCGGTGCAACATGATTATGTAATTGTTCTGGTGCTTCAACCGGCAGTACTCCTTCACCTCTCATCATTTTTTGAAACTCTGTAATAGGACTCTTAGTATAAGTATTTTTCTCTTCACCATTAGAAAGTTCAGGCAAGTCAGATATTGCGTCATAGACTGTCCGGTAACTTTCTCTGGTATTAAAAATACAATCTGGAAATTTGTATGGTGATGTTAGTCCAGAATTGTTTCTCACACCGACGAAAATAAGTCTTTGCCTAATCTGTGGAACACCATAGTCTGCAGCATTAAGTAATTTCACTTGCACAGAATAACCTAATGTCTCCATATGTGTTTTAATATCTTGCTCGAATTTCCCTCCTGCAGTACTTCGTAACCCGGATACATTTTCCAAAATTATATAGTCAGGAAGAAATGTTTCAACAAACCTCATATACTCTAAAAACAAATAATTGCGCTCATCATGGTCTATATGTTTTCGATTTGCTCTTGAAAAGCCTTGACAGGGAACGCCGCCCGTAATTAAATTTATTTTTTCTACGCCTTTACTTTCAAGTAATTGCTTAACATGATTAGCGTCTAATTTTTTAATATCTCCTAAGCAACCTATTGAATTTGGATGGTTATATACCCACGTTTTCATTGCTGGTTCTAAATAGTCAACTCCTAGTACGGGATAAAACCCAGACCAAGAACATCCTATCGAAAACCCTCCCGCACCACAAAACAAATCAATCATTGTCAATTTACCTTGTGGCAATGAAAATTTATCTATATTAAAATAATCAATCCCTTCATCTTGCAAATATGCGCTTTTCTCTACCGGAACAGACTTGTCCCAAGCATTCTTTTTGTTTACACTCATACTTTATCCTCCTCTTGCGGAATTTGAGTCAATATCATTATACACGATCCAACGTTCGTTTCTAAGCACGAAAGCCAACCCCTTTTCCTGGAATAGTTATCTATTACTTCGCCTCGCGGTCGGACCTCTCCTTCCAGAAATAGGATTGAGCATGGTTTGATCTTGATTATCATATTTCAATTTATCGGTATATTCAGCGTTCTGCGGTTGGGCAGGATATGACCCCTGGACATATCCACCGTTACATAAACTGGAACCTCTACTGGAAGAAATCG
>JAAYOJ010000009.1 GCA_012520405.1 Peptococcaceae bacterium | reverse complement strand
TGGTGTCAGTATAAATCGGCTCAAAGGTGATTTCCGATAAGTTGCTCACGATTGAGGAAAACGTACCTGTCCTTGAACCGTAAGTCATAATTTCAAAAGTGTCGTCCGATGAAGGGTTATAACCATCCAGTATATTTATTTTTAATATACCGTTCGGGGATGCAGTTCCTGCAACCTCAAGCTGAGTGAAGTCACTAGGCCCCCCTATATCAAATTCTAGTGTGCCTGTACTCTGCTGCGTGTAATCGGAGTTAAAATTTACAGATGTGCAAGTGTTTGATATTCTTAGAGTTCCCATATTGCTAATATTGCTACTGCTCAGATTATAGTCTCCGCTACCGCTCAGTTCCAGAGTTTTACCTTCCTGGATATTGAAGTTGCCGCTTCCTTCGGCGCCGCCTGTGAGTCTAAGGCTATCAGTTATTAGCAATGAACCGCTATTAACCAGATAACGGTCCAAGGAAGATGAGGCATTTGCATATAAATTCGCTTTATTTTCAATTATTAGTCTCCCGAGACCTTCTATACTTCCTCCGCTCCATAAAAAGTTGCCGCCTTCGGTTATTGTGATATCTCCCGCTCCGTCCAGCTTTCCGTTTGTTAAAGAAGAATTTCCGGAAGCAAGTTTAAGAGCCCCACCGGAAACCGTTAAATTTCCTGCGCAGTTTAGCATGACACTCGTCTCGCCGTACGTATAATCCACTACCGAGGACTCGGGGATAAGTACATAATCGTTATCCACCGGTACTTGATTCAAATCCCAGTTGCCGGCAGTATACCATGACCCGTCATCGGCTGACCCGGTCCATGTTATGGTGCTTGCCGCGAACACAGCGGACGGGCACAGCATAAACACCATTAAAAAGCATAGCGCTATGGAAATAATTTTTTTCATTCTCCTAACCTCCGCTTATTTTATTTGTCTTGTCTGTTTATGGCATAAACACAATTACACCATGGGTAATCTTCGAGTTATCAGCTGGAACAGGAAAGATAACAGCCTTAGAGAAACGATCGGGCTGGGGTTCACTTTCTTTAATTTCTGAAAACATGACAAATGGATTCTTTAAGTCTTCTAAAAAGAAGGTTTCTCCGGCAAAGACTCGGGTGATACCTGCAGCCAGCTGCATATTGTTGATTTTGTATGGAAGAATGCAGACGGCTCCTTTTTCTGCATTTAAAACTTGCGTTTTTCTTTCGGCCTCAAAAGCCTTATTGACTAAGGTCAGCGTATAATCTGGGGTAAATATGGCGATAGGATAAGGGAAAAAATCGATGACTTGAGAAAACAGCCCCTCATGAGCGATAAGCGTCTGAAATTTTTTGATCATTTGACCTTGAGCCTCTGTTCTTTCCTCCAGCATTTTTTGCACCTCTGATAATTCCTCAAGCAGTTGTTCTTTCGTTTTATCACCCATATGAACGCCCCTTTCCAGCCAACTTTATGGTCCTTTTATAACTGATATCCATATTTTATTAACCTACCGGTTAGGAGAATAGGTTAAATATGATTATGATCAGTAAGAAAAATGCTATTTGCAAATAAAAATAAGCCTGGCTTTCGTATTTAACCAAAGCCAGGCTTATTCTTTTCCTTTATATACCGGTCATATTAAACTTTTTCGTCCTCCACCGCCACTTTAAGAGCTGCCCTTTTGGCCTTGCGCCGCATCCTTATCACATTAAAAGTAATCAAGCAGGCAATCACAATCAGCTTGATCCAAATGTTAACCGGAGCCCAGATAGCCAGTACAAGAAAAACAATACCCAATAAGGAATGTCCCAGCAAATTGCGCCAATCTGTTAAATATTTTCCTAGACCACGCCCAATTTTTCTGAATACTGTCCCCTGACTCTTTTGTGTATCGGAATTATGTTCAACCATCTTGATTTACTCCTTCGTCTTTTTATTTTTATTGTCAAGAGCTTCCTTGCGGAGCCTTAAGGCATTATCCAGGAGCCTCTCAAAGTTGCTCTCAAATTGCTCCAGCTCTTTTTCCTGCAAGCAAGAACATACCTTTTCAATCCATTGCTCATAAATATCAATATTATGAGCAATACCCTGCCTTCCGGCAGCCGTTATTTCAATAACATTTTCCCTTCTGTTTAGCTCATTCTGCCTTCGACTAATAAGACCTTTTTTTTCCATGGTATTTAAGGCTTTGGCTACGGTTGTTTTATCAAGCATCAGGGCGGCTGAAATGGTGTCCTGGGAGACTTGGTCATGGTAGTAAAGAAAAGTGGCTATCCCATGTTCCGTATCAGATAAACCCGCTCCCCGAATTATATCCCGGCCATATTCCCGTCCCAACCTGATAAACATGACAAGCTTGTTGAAATTCATTGCATCAGCCTCCATAGATGACCATTCAACTGTTTGCCTTTCAACTATACGGATTTATTGTTTTTTTGTCAAGCTAGATTATCGTTCCATCATTACTTTTTTATAAATCATATGCATTAATGAAATAGGCCGGTCATTTTTGATTGTTTATCTTATAAATTTAGTGAGAGAAATATTTTTCAAAAATAAGCCTGGCTTCGGACTTAACGAAAGCCAGGCTTACTCTAACTTTGATTCATTTCACTTGGACATTTTGCGATACTCAGACGGTGAAACCCCAACCTTTTTTTTAAACAATCTTGCAGAGTGGCCGTTATACTCCATATTACAGGCGGCAAAGGCCTGGGAGATGGAAAGATTAGTATCCAGCAGTTTCTCCTTTAATTTGCTGATTTTATAATTAATATAATACTCATGGGGAGTTACACCGGTATGTTTTTTAAACAGCTTGCTAAAATGAGCCTTGCTGAGGCAGGCTGCCTTGGCAACTTCATCGGCATTAAACGGCTCCAGCCAATGGGTTTCTATATATTGTTTACCAATTTCGATTTCTTCTTTCCCCCGGTATATTTTTTTAAAGATAAAAACTGCGACAAAGTATTCCATAACACCATTGGCGTTTAACAATGGGAAACATGTAATATCAGAACTTATAGTTTGAATATCCCTATATACTACATTAAAATACCGGATCAAATCCTTATAGGGGACATTGAAATCAGTAAGATATACAGTTTTACCTGTCAATACCTCCTTGACCTGTTCCATAAAACCAAGCTCACGTACGACGGGATCCTCAAAAACGTTATATTTACCCACATGGGATTCGATATTTCTGATTCCTATCATCTCCAGCCCCGCTTTGTTAATCATCCTCGCTGTCCCGTCTAGGGAGAAAATTTGAATTGGATAAGGGAAGAACTCGACTACTTTGGCAAAGAGTTCTTCTTTTTCCAAGAGCGATTGAAAAGATTCTATAATGCTGTTTTGCCTGTCTTCCATGGTATTTCCCATTTTCCTCACCTTTTTACCTGCCGTCTTTAGTCTTTCTTCAGTCCAGGTAAGCATCTATTCCTTATGGTATTTTTTGTATATTTATATTATACTTCAATTCCTATAGGTAGACTACAAACTTTTTATGAAAATATCCCTCGGAAATGAATTATCCAAGGGATTTTCAGGGCCTCAGGCACGAACTTTCTTTACTTTTTAATACATGTCAGACCTGATCTCATAGCTAACTGCCTAACTAATGGGTTATACATAGCTGGGGATTTTAAATTTTTAATAAGTAGATTTAACTTAATGTCCTTCACCGTATTTTTATATCTGCCAAAATATCCATCTATTCCATATTCAAGGCTCTGAGCCAAGTATAAAGAGCTTTTTAATGCGTAGCTTATTCCTTCTGCAGAACTGGGACTAATGGCACCTGCTGCTTCCCCAATGAGGGTTATACCATCCTTTCCTAAATAAAACTGTGATACCTTCTTGGGCCTATAGATATAGGCACCCTCTGTTTTTATTTTATTATCAAAATTAAAGCCTAACTGTGTTAATTTTCTTTTCAACATATTATACTTTTCTCTGGTATTATCCCTAGGCCTAAGAGCCGATCCTAATAGCAGATAATTCTCTTTTGGTATTAACCAAGAATAGAAATCGCTAATTTCTTCATCAAAAACAGCTGTATAATAAGGCATTGGATATGAGCATTTAAACCCTTCCTGAATGGCAATGTACTTTTCAGGTAAATTTACATCTTTACTGATAAATTTCCTCAATTTAGAAGAGGCGCCATCAGCTCCAACGATAATTCTAGTTTTTGCAGTTATTTCCTGTCCATTGCAGATATACCTTATTTCATATCCGCCTGATATTTTAACAACATTTTTAAAAAAAGAGTTAAACTTTCTATCAACGCCTTTTGGAATTAGGGAAACCATCCATCTATCAAATTTTTCTCTATCCATATTGTAATAGAATCTCTGATATAGCCTTTCCAGATTATTTGTTAAATCAATGGTTCTTACAGCAAAAAGTTGCGGATCAACTAGGATATCCTTAGGTATCCCTAAACCCAGTTTCGCGATCATTTTCTGAGCATCGGGTGCTAGTAAGCCCCCGCAGCATTTAAGTATACACTGTTTGGAATTATAATTTTCCAGATCTCGTTTATCTATTAATAAAATTTTATATTTATCTCCAATTAATCGAGCAAAGTTTGCCCCCGCAGGCCCTGCCCCTACTATGATTATGTCATACATTAATGTAATGCGCCCCCTAAGTTTCAGTGCAAAAATTCTTCCTATCCGAGAATGTCTTCATCACTTCGATATTCCAGAATATCCCCTGGTTGACAGTTCAATGCTTCACATATAGCCTCTAAAGTTGAAAAGCGAATCGCTTTTGCCTTTCCATTTTTTAAAATGGAGAGGTTTGCCATAGTTATTCCAACCTTTTCAGCAAGTTCTGTTACGCTCATTTTCCTTTTAGCCAGCAGCACATCAATATTGATTATAATTGCCATGTTGTTCACCTCAGATCGTTAAATCGTTTTCTGATTTTATTTCTATGGCATTTTTTAATAGCTTTTGAAGTACCGCTGCAAATACGGCAATAACCATTGAAGCAAAAATAGGCACCAATCCCATTATTATAAGTCCCGGGGCATCGTCTTTATCTGCAATAATCGTAACGAATGGCAATATTACCACATACAGGGTACTGATGGTGATTGCACAGTATTTAATATTCTTTAAAGCACTTACTGATAATTCGGAGAAAGCAATGTTTTTATCAATATAGTCTAAAAGTTTGAAAGCCTTATACAATGCAATGTAAAACGGTATTACCGATTATTTGATAGTCCATTTTTAATCCCACCTCTTTGTCTTCCTTTCCTGTGACAGCTTCCGTCATAATACTTCTCCCATCCGGCAACTCTGCAATAAGCCCTTTTACTTTTCGAACCCATTCAAGTTCACTTGAATAAAAGGACAAGATATTTTCTCTTATCAAATCTAAGAACAAAACTTTGTTAGAATGCTCTTGTTCTGCAAAATAGCATTTATCGAGTTCTCTCTCAGATAAAGCAGCTTGCATCCTAACTACATCGGCATATGAATCCAGCATGTTTTCCAAATCACCACGCTTTAATTGGTTGGCCAAAGCAAGTTTAATCAAAATCTGCTTCTTGAAAACTGGTTCATCCGTAACGGATAGTAGCCAGCTTTTTAGCTCATTTAGGCCATCGTCGGTGATGGTGTAGATATTTTTTGACGGCGAGCCTTCTTGATGTTGCACCTCTTTTGTAACAAAACCTTCGTCCAATAATTCAGCAAATGCTTTATATACCTGGTTGTTATTTCCGGACCAATACAAAAAAGGTGTGTTCTGGATTATTTTTTTTATTTCATATCCAGTCAGTGGTTCTCGGCTTACAAGTCCCAGAATCACATGGTTTAATGACATAGCGAATTCCCCCTTAATCATTTACCGCCTTAACACA
Organism: Peptococcaceae bacterium; assembly: GCA_012520405.1. Lineage (GTDB taxonomy): Bacteria > Bacillota > Desulfitobacteriia > Desulfitobacteriales > Syntrophobotulaceae > JAAYMU01. Next base: position 5,246 of record JAAYOJ010000009.1, on the reverse strand, counting down.
TGTTAGCGTTAACATATGTTAAGGCGGTAATCAATACCCTTGTTTGATTCTCTTTAATTAATTTTTATCAGTTATTAAGATTTTGATTTATTCATCTTTTTTATATTTGTCCTTAGCTGCACTAAAGCTGTCCGTGCCGGTCAGCACATATACATTTCCTGAAAACACACACTCCGCTTGCTGGTTTCTCTGTCGCCTAGGCTGGTTTTTCCATATTACCGGGCCAAAGCGCGCTGTGGAACTTCCAACCTGATAGCTCTCCACTGGAAGGTAACGAAGAAACTCGTTAGCGACCAGTGAATCTCCGCCGGGATTGCCTCGCAAGTCCACGATAACACTGTGTGCTCCTCCATCTCGCACAGATGTAAAGAAATCCTTCAGCGCAGTCTTGTAGGGTTTGTCAAATATGCATTGACGAAGCGTGAAAATCCCAACGCCGGAAGCCCTATCTACCGAATAGCTGTAGAAGGGCTCTGTTACAACCGGTGTAGCTATCGCATTCTCCTGCAGCGTAAAGGCTTTATTGATGGTGCTTCCGTCATCTTGCCGCTCCAGCAAAATTTCGACCTCCTGCCCGATATTTATGCCTACAAAAGCCAGATAATCGCTGCGATTGATGATAAACTCCAAATCCTCCGCAGCCTGCATCCCACTAAGGAAGGTGTCAAGCTTTTCGGATTGTTCAAAAGTGCTTACTTTCCCCCGATAAGGATCAAGCCATATCCGCCATGCTCCATATAATGCCATAGTACATACAGCAAAAACGCAAAGAAAAATCCTTATATGCTTGACCCATTTCTTTTTCATACTCAGACTCTGCCCTTCGCGCGGCTTCCCTTACCGAACAGCATTGACGCAAAAAGGCCGATCAGTAAACCCACAACCGCGCCTCCAATCATACCGGTAACGATATGAAAGCTGCACAATATCGAAGCCAGCATCCCGACTCCAAAGCCGAACACTACACCTAGCCCGGGTAATAGCATTTTTACGGACTTATTATTTGACATTTTTTCACCTCCAACCAAATATTAAAAACAAGATCATGCCCGTATTGCAAGCAGAGGGACAGCCTTCGCTGCTGAAAATCCCAGTACAATTATTCCTACTGCAGCCAGAATACCAGTTTGCATAGGTTTTTCTAAAAACAACCCCAATAACAACAGGATTATAGCTGTCAACGATAGTAAAACATAGATTCCGATACTTTTCCTCACGGCTCCGTTTCTTCCTCATAAATAAAAATATCCTCAATGGATAAGTTAAAATACCGGGCTATTTTCCACATTGCAACCCATAGTAATCACAATATCTACTGGAGGGATTTCATCAAGTAACTTTGAATGTTGAGTTTTTTCCATATCTATATCATAAAGCTCTTTCATTAGGCGCACAGCATCCTGATTAATTTGAGGTTTTATTTCTGTGCCAGCAGAGTAGCTATCGAATATATATCCTGCAAAGTGCTTACCAAGTGCCTCAGCTATTTGGCTTCGGCAGGAGTTATGGACGCAAATGAATGCGGCTTTCGGTTTATCCATGCTGTTTTTCTTACCTAAATCAATGGCTACTCTCATTTCAGCAGCATTCCCCACCGCTTGAACAATCACAGCTCGGCTCGCTCCCCGTAATCCAGCCCATAATCACGGCAGAAGCACATCCCACTCCGGCGTCAACATTGATGGCCTTTACGAGGCAGTTTTTAGCGCAAGCGCCACATTCCATACAACGGTCTTTATCTTCAATCTTTGCTTTCTTTTCATTCATGCTGAAAACTCCATGAGGGCAAACCTCCACGCATTTTCCGCAGCCAATACATTTTTCAGCCGATAGACGAAGCGTTGCGACATTTTTTAAATATTTATGTTTCATAGCGTCCTCCTTTATGCCGACAGACTCTTTATCAACAACAATACAATCCCTGCTACGGATGAAAGAGCAATGAGCGGCACAGCTATTTTCATTTCTTTGATAACACCGGAAAAGGATGTGTACGTTGATGAGCCTGTGAAATTCATGGCCAGAAACGCCGACAATGACGGCAATACCAGCAAATACCCTATGGCAAGAAGCAAGAATCCGGGAACAAACCAGCCGCTAAGCCAGATAAATCCCAACGTCCATAACAGCCCCATTAGCCAGCCCTTCCATGCGAAGGCCCTGCCGGGAATCAGGGGAAGAAGCAAAGGCGTTATAACAGTTCCCGTTACCACAGCACCCGTATAGGCGATGAAATCCGCAAGCCCGAAAGGTCTTGCAGCGAATAGGTTTATGAGAAACAAAACACCAAAAATCATCAATGAAGATTTTGCGGCAGCCACCAGCTCCACTGGGGTAAGAACCAATCTGTCCCACATCGTAAATTTTACGGTACGCATTTCTTCCGTGACTTTAAACCCTGAATCAAGAAAGTCCTTTATATCCTTCGCCCTCACGGGTCCGTAAATCACAGAGAATCCGGTTTGTTTGGTCACTTCATGAGCGCTCACGCCGGGTGCACCCAACTGCGGCAGCACCTATTTCCTGTGAGACACGATCCCGGATAGCCCAGTCTTCGATATACGGCTCACTAATTCATCGGTCCCAAACGTACCTTTACCTGCGGCACACCAAACATTGATGCCCTTTGTATCAAGTATTAAAATCCAGCAATCCAGGCCTGACAACTCTTTCCTCAAGATGTCAAATGTCAGCTTGTAGTTTGCACTGACCAACACAGGAGAGCAATGATCAGGCTTCCCTATAGCGTAAAGCCCAGGACTGATCTTGTAATTCACCCTGCCTATACCCCAGCGCACCTTCCACGCTCCGAGCTTATCTTCGAAGTGAAGATTTCTTGAAACCACAGGCACTATGCCTTTAGGAGTGCAGATTTCACCTATTACCCATTCATCATTTTTGTCATACGGAGTGATGGATTCCGTGCTGCAACAACTATCAGTCGAGCAACAGGATTTAATGTTAATCATTTTCATCTCAATCATTTTCATCACATCCTTTACAACAATCTGCACCTTCTTTGCAGATACAATTTTCTTTAGCGGAGGTGATGTCACAGAAAAATTGCTTTGTTTTGCTGATAGTATCCGTGTTCAATGAGTAATACGTCCATTTACCTCGTTCTCTGCCCTTGACCAGCCCGCATTCACACAAGAGTTTCATGTGGTGAGACAACGTAGATTGGGACATCTCGAACTTCTCTAGAATCATACAAGCGCAAAGTTCCCCACAAGATAGCATATCCACAATCATGGCCCTTTTAGGATTCCCCAGCGCCTTGAATATTCTAGCGTATTCCAAATAGTCTCCCATATCGGCACCTCAAATCTATAAACATCGATATGACTATTATATGCTTCAAATCGAAAAGTTTCAATATGATTGATATACTTCACATCCTGCCAAATAAATAATCAATCGTAATTTTTTAATTGATGTGCTGCGGGCTGCTCATAGAAAATTCAATCTCGCCGCGGAAATTAAAAAGACTCGCATCTTTGATACCATTTACCTTTAAATGCTTAAATAGATTTTCCCACCGGAGAGTGCGTATATCATCACCATGTAAAATGTCTTATTATCATCGTCTGTATCCGCACGATAAATCAATTTTGTTTGCTCTATTGCTTCCTGAACATTATTAAAAGGTATATCGAACAGGGTGTACAACTTCTGCCTGCTGATTTCATAGCAATTTAACCCACCATGCATAATCCAACCTTCGTCGGCTATCTGTTTACTGTAAAGTACATAATCGGATGAAATGCAGTATTGGGGTGCGGTATCTAATGTATAAACGAAAGAATACATGGGGGCTTGGTATAGAATTTCTTTAACACGATAGGAAGAACCGTTAAATGAGGCCGTAGACTTAGGATTTGCTACCAATCCTATTCCAATTGTTACGACAATTATGATTGATAAAAAAATTACCCAAAAGCTTGGCTTCTTATAATTTAAAACGTTTTTTATCCTCCCTTTTACATTCCCCTCGCCAAAAGCAAGGGGACTACCATTTAAAATATGCTTTCCAGCAGCAAGAGATAATAAGGAATTAGCATAAGGCTTTTTAATATCTTCATTCACTTCTTTTAATACTTTTTCGTCACAGGATAGCTCCATATCCATGCTCATTAACATAAACGCAATCCATACCAGAGGATTAAACCAATGTATGGATAATATTAGTAAAGCAAATATTTTAATAATATGGTCTTTGCGATGGATATGGATCTGTTCATGAAGGAGGATATAATTTTGTTCTTCTTTGCTCAATCCAACCGGTAAATATATCTGGGGGTTTGTTAAACCAAGCACAAATGGTGTTTTCAAATTCTTCACTTGATAGATATTCTGACCTATTAACTGTGCACTTTTAAGTTGTTTTTTTAATTGTAAAACTGAAATTAAACTATAAATAAGTAGAACCAATAGGCCTAAAATCCATATGTATGTCCCTATTTCCACATAAACTTGAAGTGGATTCACACTTGCCCCAGCCGGTGTAAGAAGTGATTGACTTACAAATGTATCTACTGCTTCCATCCCACTATTAATCTGCGGATTTTGCTGATAGATTATGTCATGAGGGATTGGAACAACATTCGTCTTGCGTGGCATAAGGCTAAACATACTTTCAAAGGAAAATGGAACTATAAGACGAAATGCAACACACTCCATAAAGCATAGGAGATGACTTTTGGAGCTTTTTTAAGTAGTAGTCTGACGATTATCACAAAAAGGATTACATAGCTTGCTGTTAGGCTCATATTTAATACAGCAAGAAAAAGTTCACTCATTGCTACACCTCCTTGTGCTCGTCAATCAATCTTTTCAATTCTTCAGCCTGATACTTGCTTAATTTTTTACCGCTGATAAAGGCTGTCAAAAACTTTGGCAAAGACCCTCCAAAGGTATCCTCAACAAAACGTATACTTTGCCTGGAGTAATATTCGTCCTTGGTAATTAGAGATGAAACTACGGCATTTTCATTTTGGAAAATGCCCTTTTCACCTAGCTTTTTCAATACTGTATATGTTGTAGACTTTTTCCAGTTCATTTCTTTTTCACATAGCTTCACGAGATCGCCCGAACCTATCGGCTCATTCTGCCAAATTAATTCTGCAATCTTTTCTTCACTTTCTGTAAGCTTATATTCTCTCATGATAATACCTCCTTGGTCTATACGATATCGACCTTGTATTATAAGTCTATACCTTATAGACTAAGATGTCAATGGGTATTTA
>JAAYOJ010000139.1 GCA_012520405.1 Peptococcaceae bacterium | reverse complement strand
GCAACATACTGAGAAAATGGAGCGTCCAACATAAACTGTTGAAGTAAAATAGAGATAATCAGGCCGAAATATATAATTCCAAAAGCATCACTGCCTATCTTTCTTTTTTGAGAGACTATCCTCTCATCTTGAATTTTTACCTTTTTCATTGACTTCCTCCCAAAATAAGTCATTTAATGTTTTACCTAATGCTTTACAAATCGCAATACAAAGATTCAGTGTTGGATTATAATCGCCCGCTTCTATTAACCCAATTGTTTGCCTTGTAACACCAACTTTTTTTGCCAAATCTTCTTGTTTCATACCCTTTTCTATGCGTGCCATTTTCATACGCGTGTTCTTCATAATCCACCTCCCTGTATTACTAATTGTAATATATATCTTACATAATGCAAATTATATATTGCATTTCGTATTTCAATTAAGGTTTTTAATAATTTATGGCCCATTTTTTTACAAAAATATACCCTCGATATGTTTCTACGAACTCTCATCGAAGGCCTAGGTCGAGTAGATAGGCTCTATCCACTGCATTTTTGGCACTATCACACCATTAAATACATTTAGTTAATAATTCTGCCTTTGTTTTTAGTTGATTTTTCATGCCATTCTCGCTTCTCAGTAGTTGTCAGTTTCGTCCACTCCGTTACTTCACCAACAATTCTTAAAGGTTCTTTCGAGCGATAAGAACGAGTTAAGTTACCAGGGAATTTTTTATCAGTAACATTTGGGTCGTTTTCAAATTCACCTGTTGGTTCTATTATATAAATGCGTTCCCTTCCCTCCCCTTTGGCTAGTGTTGCAGCAAGTCCTGCAACATTGACATTAGCAGTGAAGTAAATGTGGTTCATTTTAAGTTCGGGTTTGTAATTCGAAGTTCCACCCGCTGCCAGTAAATCACCAACTTTCAAATCTGCCTTTGTCCCATGGTAAAATGGACCTACATCAGTGGGTGCACCCTTAGCTGAATTTGACAATTCATAATTTCTTTTTGCATTCTCAGAATCACCCAACTCCTCATAGCATTTGGCAATGTTTAAATATAACGTTGAGTATGCACTTTTAACATTATCATCATTTATCTTTAGGGCACACTGTAGAGATGTCTCCATCCATTTTAATTTGTCTGAAATACTCTTTTGTATACGAGCTAAATGATAAGATGCGATAAATCTGTCATAATCATCTTTTGCTTCGTGCCATGCTTTATGAAACATCGTAATTGCATCCTCACTGTTTCCACTATCCTCCAATTCCATCCCGCTCATGCAGAGTTTTATAATAGCGTTATTTGGATCAAATTTTATATCCATTTTATCTTACCTCTAAAATTAATTGATTGTTATATCATAGAGAAATCTATCTCGCCGTAGGAATCATAAAGAATCGCCTCTTTGATACCGTTTGCTCTTAAATGCTCAACTAAATTTTCAAAATGTAGAGTTTCCTGCGGGGTAAGAGTATTCATTCTTACTGCTCTTTTGGGATAACAGTTTATCCAAGTAAATAGACTTAAACTGTTTGCTGGCCAGCACCTGCTTTAAAGGCGGTAGTTTAAGAATTACACCTAAAACTGCTGCCATGGCCCGATGGTTAGCAAACGCCTGATTGTCAAAAATCAAATTCTGGAGTGTGCCTTTTTCTATAGCTTGCACCACAATGCGATGGGTACTATTTACTGGTGTTATGACTTGGGCTGGTCTTCGCAACAACTCAATAGCTTTCTTGGGACAGTTCCTCGCACAGATGCCACAACCTAAGCAAATCTCTTCATCCACTTGAACTACCTTCTTACCTTCGGGAGTTTGAGACATGGAAATAGCCAAAACAGGACATACCTTCACACATTTACAGCATCCCACACATCCTTCTATGATTTTAGGGATATAATTGGTGGTGGCCACTGGTTGCATGGGGCTAAATTTTCGTGCTGCTTGTAAGCCTTCACAGCAGCACCCACAGCAATTGCATAAGAAGGCTGGAGCTTCTCGAACATTTTCTCCCATCTGCACTAGATTAGCAGTATAAGAACGTTCCAGCACATCCATAGCCTCTTTTATATCAATCAAACGAACATGCTGACCATGCTCAGCCAAGGAGCGAGCCACATTGCCAAAAGAAAGACATACATCCCAAGGGGCATCCATTTCGCAAGGCTGATCAAGATGGGACATTTTATGTCGGCAATAACATAGCCCCAGACCAATATAGGAGGCTTCTTCAATAATGTGGCTAGCTCGTTCATAATCCAAAATATGGATCATGTTCTCACTGGTTAGTACAGGCTCTTGTACAAAAGCACGGCCAAGACGGGTTTCTGTAGCAAAAAATAAATCTTTGATAAAATCTTCTTCAACATTCATATATTGATAATACAATTCACTTAAGTATTTTTGATCAAGATCACCTCGCGTCCGCATTAAAGCAAATTCCATAAAACCCGCCATAGGCGGTGGCATGACAAATTGGCGCTCTTCATTATAATAAGAATCCAGAAGCAAAGCCTTCTGGCAAAGCTGCTCTAAATACGCCTCTGCTTGTCCCTCGCTGATTCCCCATATTTTTGCTGCTTTTCTGGCTGTAAAGGGGCGAATGGGTAATTGAGCCACCATCTTCGCTTCCATTTCTGTATATAAAACCTGCAAAATCGAGTACAGCGTTTCTGTCGGTTTGGCTCCTTGAGCAAATAAGTTGATGCGTTCAGTCAAACTCTTATAAGCGTCTTTGCTTGTAATATGTCCCACAGATTTACCTTCCTCACATTTCATTCCTCTATTTCTCTATCCAACCTCTAAAAATCCATTTACCCGAAGATCGTATTCTTCAGTAGCCTTTATTCCCTTTTAATAATCACTTTTCTTGCAGCCTTGTGGATTTTTTGAACCGTAACCTTCCTGCGCTGAACATTCACTTATAAGCATTCACTACTTTACATATGTACTCGGCTGCATTTTCAATTAACTTTTCATCCACCAGGTCTATTGTATCTTTCGGACAATGTGTATAGGATAAACATTCTTCAAATAAATCTGAAGTATAAATTACAATACATTTTGTTCCACCAAAAGCGAATATTGCATGATCTCCGGCATACCAAGGCTGACCGCGAACAATGTTGGTACAGCTATTCGTTGTGCCGTCTAACTCCAGTTGCTCCTTCCCATTAAAATTAAAAGTTGCAACTGCCACTTTTGATCCAACATGTGCTACAGTATCGATATTTATCACAAGCGATACTTCTTTTTTGTTTTCTTCAAGTTCTTTTAAATAAATAAGTTCTCCTTGCGGGTCATAGTATTCTTCAGAGTTAAACGGAACAATATCAATGTTATACCTGTGGTTTTCAATACCCTTTGCTGCAGAAAGCATTGTGGCAACTCCGGAGGCATTGTCCAGCGCACCATCGGTATTATATTTGCTATCCATGTGAGCGCAGATTACAATTGTGCCTTTAGGATTGGTAACCTTTTTTGAGGCAATCAGCTGATATGCTGTTGTAAGGTCGTTCTTCGAAACAATAGACAGTTCCAGCTCTTTTTCTAATACTTGATCTTTTATTTCCAAAAAAATATCTTTATCAAGGCTAGCTATAGGAATATAAAAATTCCCATCTTCCATTACAGGGAAAGGCTTAAGACCACTGATAGGCGTTCCACCTGTTATGGCTATGATTGCACTAGGTTTTTTTGCTTCCAGGCAATCAATAATTACTTTATGCTCGTTTGGATAATAGAACGGATAATTTTTTGGCTGTAGAGATTCTTTTGCCAGCTCTTCTGTCAAAAATAATATCTTGTCTACGCATTCTACTCTTTCGAGCTCTTCCAGACTTCTTACAACAGTAGCTTTTCTTGTCCCAGCAAATGATTCTGAATAAGGGTTCACCTGTAAAGTTAATTTGATTCCGTCGATAACTAAAAATGATTCTTTTGCTTCCCACACTTTACAGCTAAAGGGTATCTTGATGGTCTCATATCCTAAGCTTTCCAGATAGGAGCCAATATAGTCTGTAATCTGCTGATTTTGAGCAGTTCCCACCGGCCGTGGTTTGGCGATTTTTGCTAATAATCCCATTTCTATTCCCTCAGTTCTTTTCTAAATTAGTTCCTTTTTTATGCTCTATTGAAATATAAATAGAGCAGCTGTTTTCGCGATCTCTGCTATAAGAGCTTTTTTGCTTTCATAACCCTGCATAATATATACTCCTTTCCCATATTTATATCATAATATAACGATAAAACCCTGACATTTAATGTCAAGGTTTCTTTTTCTTATAAATATATATGAACACCAAAAATCTATGACTTCTTTAAAAAAAGACATGTTCCCGTGTACGTATTTTGGCCTTTTAGGACGAGTAGAAATGCTTGAATATAACGCCACCTATCTGATTTACCAGTGTTTCAGCTATTTTTCAACAACTCTTTTTAAGTAATGCCAGCACCAGTTTACCGCAACAAGTTTCCATCCTTATCTTTTTTATCTATCGCTACTACTTTCTATGATTGTAATTCTGCTCAGAAAACGAACATTTAATATCAGGGAAATCGCTCCCAGTGTTATGAAGCTGACAACCAGGCCCAACCAAACTTCAGATCAAATTTTGTCCAAAAATATACCCTCGATATGTTTCCATGAACACATATCAAGGGGTAAAGCCGAGAGAACAGAATGAATGTCCTTTGAGTACGTCCGTTGCCAGAACATGTCCACTGCGTTTTTTAGCACTATCTGTAGACGGGAACATAAATTGAAGTTTTAATTTGAAAAGTTATTGAAGAGTGATATGATAACAACTGAGGAATAATATGTAAATTTTTATTTGTAAAAATAAGAACGGAGGGCAATAAAGAATGAAAATTGTAATTTTAGAATCATTAAGTATCAGTGACGAAGAATTAACTAAATTAACAAAACCTCTAATCGATAGTGGTCATGAATTAGTCTCATACGATGATGGGAAGATGGATGAAGATACCCTTAAAACCAGAGTCAGAGACGCAGACATATTAGTAATAGCTAATATGCCACTTAGTGGCAAAGTAATAGATGCTGCCAAAAATTTAAAATATATTTCAGTAGCATTTACTGGCTATGATCATATTGATTTAGATAAGTGTAAAGAGAAAGGTATTAAGGTCTCAAATGCTGGAGGGTATAGTACTAACTCTGTAGCGGAGCTGACTTTCGGACTTATGATTGGACTCTTACGTAATATTGTAATTTTAGATGGTGTAGTGAGAAAGAAAGGCACAAGGAAAGGTTATGGGCAATCTGATTTAAAAGGAAAAACTTTAGGAATATTAGGTACTGGAGAAATAGGTAGTGCAGTAGCTGAATTAGGTTTAGCATTTGGCTGTAATGTGATTGCTTATAGTAGAAGCGAAAAACCAGAACTAATAAATAAAGGTGTAAGATATATGCCTTTGGAAGAAGTTTTAAAGATAAGTGATATAGTAACAATTCATATGCCATTAACAAATGAGACCAAGGGTATGATTAATAAAGATAGGTTAGGGCTAATGAAACCTACTTCATTATTAATAAACACAGGAGTTGGGTCTATAGTCGATAATAATGCCTTAGCAAAGGCACTAGAAGATGGCACAATAGCCGGTGCTGGTATAGATAGGGTTGACATGGAGCCCCCAATTCCTACGGATTACCCTTTATTAAATGCTCCCAATACCATCATAGTTCCCCATATAGGGTTTGCAACAAAAGAAGCCTTGGTAAGAAGGGCCGAAATTACATTTAACAATATTGTTAAATGGGAAAAAGGAGAGCAAGAAAATATAGTTCTTTAAAACAAACCTTATAATAACCTCTTACAGGAGAATGTATTTGGGCCTTGACAAAGAGAGCAGTTGCCTGTCTGTGCCACTTTTATTTTTCAATTTGTTTCTTAATAAAGTCCAGAAAAGCATTTGCTTGTCTTTCTAAATATGGATAGCTTTCTTTAAGTGCTAGTTTGCCATCGCGGTCAAGTTGTTGCATTGCGTTTGGTATGGTAAGCCGCGGCACATTCATAACATTCATATTCAAGAAACTGATAAGAGTTACTAAATGATCTTGGGCTATACCGGTTCCAGACATGCCAGGAGAAATTCCACTTATTGCAGCGGGCTTTCCTGCAAGAACCTGAGGCTCTTTATCGCTGACCGGACGGGACAGCCAGTCAATAAGATTCTTTAAGACGCCGGGAAAAAAGTGATTGTATTCAGGGGTGAAGAACCATATCCCATCTGATGATTTTACTTCCTCACGGACGCGTTTTACAGACTCAGGTGTGGGAAATTCAATATCCTGATTCATCATAGGAATGTCTTTATACTCAAGTAAGTTAAAAACAGCCCGGTCACCAATAATCTCTTTTGCTGCCAATGCTAATTGCCGATTATAGGAATCTTTTCGTAAAGAACCGACAATAGCTAGTATCTTTATTTTATTCAATGTGATCACTCCTCTAATGGTTATCCTTAATATGCAATCTTATCTTGTAAAAATGTTCCTTTTTTCAAATCATCAAAAGCTTTATTCAATTCTTCCTTGGTGTTCATTACAATAGGACCACCCCAAGCCACCGGTTCGTCCAGTCGTTTTGAACTTATAAATAAAACCTGGGCTTTTTCATCTGTAGCCTTTATCTCAACTTGGTCGCCGGAAGAAAGCTTTGCCGCTGTCTTTTCTTTTACAAGGTCACCTCCGATATATGCGTCCCCTAAAAGGGTGAACACCATGACAGAGTTCTCGCTTTCTGTATTAATCAAAACAGATGCTTTTGGGTTTAGGTGTAAATCGTAATAGTTAAGAGGAAGATATTTGCCCATATAGCCTTTTCTTCCTTCGAACTCGCCCGAAAGCAGCCTTAGCTTACCCCAATCAAAATAGATTTCCTCAATGTCTGAGTTTTTGATACTGTGATATGCAGGAGGAACCAGTTTGTCCTTTGCGGGAAGATTCAGCCAGAGTTGTACACCAAGCAGGCGCTCGGCCGCCGGCAATTTTTCTTCATGCATAATACCGGAGCCAGCTGTCATCCATTGTACCTCTCCATCTCCAATGGTATCCTCATTTCCTAAACTATCCCTGTGAGTCATATACCCACGATACACATAACTGATTGTCTCAATACCTCTGTGAGGATGCATGGGAAATCCCGCTGTGTAATCATCCGGATTTGTGCTGTCAAAGGAATCGAGCATTAAAATCGGATCATACTCCTTAACAGTTTGGTTTCCCAATACTCTGACCAAACTTACTCCGGCTCCGTCCTTAGTTCTATAACCTCTAACTTGTTGAATAACTTTTCGTTCCATATAGTTATCCTCCTTATTTAATAATCAAACTGGCCTCGTTTTTTATATTTTCCCAGACAAACTGGAATTTAACAGTTACGAATAATAAAATCAGCTACTTGCTCTGGAATGATTATTGAATTGCAATTTTTACTGATATTTTTTCAGCAAAATCCTGTAGACAAAAACCCCAACGACATACATGAAAATCCAAAGAATACCGAGATATATAACAAACAGCTTGGTTTCCATTATTCCCAGCAAACCAATTATCGAAAAAACGACAATCGACAGCGTAATAACCAGTAAAATAATGATATATGCAATTCGTCCAGAGAGATTTCTCAGGCTCTCTTTGAGCTCATCCCTGAGATTAATCTGTTCTTCTTCCAACCTTGCCTCATATACATGTTTCCGTTTTGATGATGACCAGTAGAAATACTTAAAGATCAGGCTTAAACCGCCAATCAGTCCGGCACCTGAAAAACCGAACAACAGACTGCTAAGTGAGTTGTCATTTTTTAATGCAAACCAGAGACACACGATCCCAAATACCATATAGAGCAACCCAATATACAAATTATTCTTTTTCATTTTCTTTACCTCCTCTAGATGGAAAAAATATTTCCTCAATTCTTAATCCAAAAAACTCGGATATTGAAAAAGCTAATTCCAAAGAAGGGTTATATTTTCCGTTTTCTATAGCGCTGATTGTTTGTCGCGATACTTTTAGTATCCTAGCAAGTTCTTCTTGATTTAATCCTTTATCCTTTCTTAATTTTTCAACTATATTTTCCAAATATATCTCCCTCTTGTAAAGTTTCCTTTACCTATAGAGTACTACCCTACGTTTTGTTTGTCAAGTTTCCTTTACAAATCTATGCAATGACAGCACGTCAACACAGTAACGGTTACCGTTGTCGTTGATATGTTTCTACAAAAATAAGGGGTTCCCGACATTACTCCTCGGTAAAGTTACCGATAGAAAAACTCAATATCAGGAAACCCTTTATTAATCCGTATTTTAAATAACCCTATTACCCGCCCTCGACATTAATGTGACGCACTCCATGTGGCTCGAGCCATTGATATTGATGCTTTTTTTATTGTCGGTAGGCGGAAACATGTCTACGGTACTTTTGAGTACTATCGGTAGGCGGAAACAAGTCGACTAACTATAATCCGTCCATTATATAGAATTACAATAATCTTTATAAATCAAACAAATCGTAAACAGGTGGTTCGAGTCTATCCCAGTAATCTCCTTCAGCTTCAAACAAAGTTGCTATTCCAAACTCTATTGCACAGAATTCATTACGTTTGTATTCTTCCCAATTATCCCACGCTTCAGGGTTTACAACAATATTTTCACTAATCATGGGTAGTAAATTATTGATATATATTTTTTTCTTTTCTTCTGATAAGCTCAAGAGTTGCTGTTTATATCTTGCAAATAATTCATCATTTTCCTTGAGCCAAGATATTATGCAATACGTTTTCTCTCCTTCTGGAAATACCATTACAAAAATATGTTTTGCCGAAACATTAGGATTTAATAAATCCTGTATTTT
>JAAYOJ010000174.1 GCA_012520405.1 Peptococcaceae bacterium | reverse complement strand
TCTTCAGCGTGCAAAGAGGCATTTTTTCGCTCCTCTGCAATACTGGCGATCCAAGCCTTAGAAGCGCTTTCACCCTTATTTAATTTTTCTTCTAACTTGCTAAAAAACTCTTTCCAGGGAGAATCAACTCGATCTTTGATAGTAGCAAAGGCTTCGGGTAAAGGGGTTACACCCCAGAAAATTTCTGTATCCAACAGGCTTAAGGCGTTAATCATTTCTCTGATCTCCTTAGGTCTTTTCTTGATTTGAGCTGCTTTAAAAAGTCCAAGAAAGCCGCAACCGAGAATCACAGCCAGGTATCCGATTATCAGCATATATTCCTCCTAACAACAGCTATTGCTATTTGCATAGGGTAATTGTTTTTTAAAAGGTCTAAGATTTAGTCCCGAGTTTAGATCGTAGATAGCTTCAATTGTTCCTGGTCCATAGGCTCTGCTTAAAAGCACTATTCTCTCGAAGGCATTGTTACTAAGCAAATCTTTTATATGTTCCCTTTTTTTCAGTTCTTCCAGGGAATCAGCATGAACCGTCGCTAGGACCTTTACTCCGCAACGAATAGCGTCTTTAACAGCCGCAATATCCTCCGCTCCTCCCAATTCATCTACCGCCACCACAGCAGGCGACATAGTTCTGATCAACATACTCATACCCAAAGCCTTGGGACAGCGGTCCAAAACATCGGTCCTACACCCTAAATCAAAAGCCGGGATACCCTGGCACATGCCGGCAATTTCACTTCTTTCATCAACCACTCCTACAACCTGACCTTCTAACCCGATCCGTGGCAACCCATTACTTAAATGCCGGATGAGCAACCTTAAGATTGTGGTTTTTCCGGCCCTGGGCGGAGAAACTAGCAGTGTATGGCAAAAACTCTTATTCTTGTTTATTAAGCTTACTAAAAGACCTGACACCTCAACCTCACACTGCCGGGCCAAACGAATATTTAGAGCCGAGATATTTTTTAGGGTTTTAATCCTGCCAAATTCAACAACTGTTTCTCCCGCCAGGCCTACTCGGTGACCACCGGGCAAAGTGAGAAAACCTTGCCTCAGTTCTTCCTCAGCAGCATAAATGGAACTATAGGTCATTTTTTCCAGGCTTATGATTAGATCTTCTTTGGTTACGATATAAGTTTGCTCTTTATTTCCGGCCAGGGTTTTGGTGGGAAGAAAATAGTCTTTCTTATCCGTCCTGATCCCAATCGGTTGGTTAACTCTTAAACGGATTTCCTCAATGATTTCTTTATTACTAATATTTTTGAACGCTTCTCGAATTATTTTCCCGACCGGATCAGCTACCCAGCGGCTGATATCCTGCAGTGGGAGATTTATTGAGGAAGCTGTTTTAATCATGTGTCACCCCCCTCTGTACTAGAAGGTATGTCCTCATTCAAGTTTTTAGAATTGTTTTTTGATCTAAAAAAAGAGTGTTATTCTAGCAATTTCGCTAATAACACTCTTGTCCAATTTAAATTTATTTCGTTAATTATTATTGCTCATTTTGATAAATAAGCCGTTCTTCCCCATCGATAAGCAGAAATACTTTTTCCATATCTTCGTTGATTATAGTTTGGATATCTTGCTCCGTGCAAAACTTAACAGCAATCCCGCAGTTTGAACTATATTTGCGGGGCACAGGCAGAATTTCAGCCCTAACTCCTATTTTTTTTAAATAACGGTTATAGTTGATCGCTCCCATATGGGTATGAAATGTTGCTAAGTACTCCAATATTTCCTCAACCTGCCTATTCCCTATTTTAGTTGGCCATCAATAACTAATTATATATTATATACTCGAAGAAGAAAGATAATGGCCTTGCCAAGAGTTAGTATAGTACAATAAATAATAAGTCATAAATATAAGTATCAAAGCCTAATTAAATTTGAGGAGCGTAATATGAACAGAGTGTATTTTGACCAGGCCGCTACCTCTTTCCCTAAAGCACCTGGGGTTGGAGACGCCATGAAATATTATCTTGAAAACGTAGGGGCTAATATCAACAGAGGCGTCTACACCAGCGCTCTGTCTGCCGAGGAAATCGTCTTGGAGACCAGAGAAGCGCTATGCCGACTTTTTCATTTTCAGAAGCCTCAAAATGTGATTTTTACTATGAATATCACTCATTCTTTGAATATGCTGCTAAAAGGATTGCTAAAACCTGATGACCATTGTATTGTGTCATCCATGGAACACAATGCGGTCATGCGTCCCCTACTGCAGCTTGACTCTTTGGGTATTAGCTTCACTAGAGTAAAGGCCAACTCTCAGGGATTTCTAGACCCACAAGACCTAAAAAACGTCCTGCAGGAAAATACTAAAGCGGTTATTATGACCCATGCCTCTAATGTTTGTGGCACCATCCTGCCGCTCAAGGAAATCGGCGAAATTTGCAAGAGTCACGGTCTTATCTTTATGGTAGACAGTGCGCAAACAGCCGGTTCTCTAACCATCGACCTACAGGACTATAATATCGATGCCTTAGCTTTTACCGGCCATAAAGGGCTTCTGGGACCGCAAGGCATAGGCGGTTTTCTAATCAGCCCGCAACTGGCCCAAGAAATGGACCCTCTTTTAGTAGGAGGGACAGGAAGTTTATCAGACCGAGAACATATTCCACCCTTTCTTCCTGATAAATTTGAGGCTGGTACTCCTAACATCCCCGGGATTTTCGGACTGCACCGGGCCCTTAGCTATCTGGAAAAAGAAGGCATAGAAAGCCTCCAAGCCCGAGCTATGGAATTAACCGGCTTGTTTTTGGAAGGAGTACATGATTTAAAAAATATCAAGCTTATCGGCCCCCCAGGCCTAAAAGGCCGCACAGCGGTTGTCTCCCTGGATTTTAAGGGTAAGGACAATGGAGAAATCGCCTATCTTTTGGAAAAAGACTATGGCATCATGACGCGTTCCGGGCTGCATTGTGCACCATCCGCCCATCAAACCCTGGGAACTTTCCCCCAGGGAACAGTGCGCTTCAGCTTCAACCATTTTAATACCACCGAAGAAATAAACTACGCCCTGCAAGCTCTCGCTAAAATAAGCAAATAAATCTTTAATCTCTCCTAAGGAAAATAATGTAAAATTAACTATAAAAGCTTGGCAAAGGCCAAGCTTTTTGGATAGAACCCAGTGTAACTTCTTTTCGAACAAAGCCATGGAGTGGGCAATAGTCTATGCTCTGGAAACATAGCTTCCCGTTCTGGTATCAATAATAAGAACATCTCCCACATTAATAAAGAATGGTACCTGTACGGCTGCTCCAGTCTCGACTATGGCTTCTTTAGACCCGCCCGTGGCAGTGTCTCCTCTAATTCCGGGTTCAGTTTCAATTACTTCCAATTCTACTGTATTAGGAAGATCAACCCCAATAACTTCATTGTTATAAAGTAATACCCCTAGATTCATGTTTTCTTTCAGCCATTTGACTTCTTCGCCTATCTGGGCTTCGTTCAACATGATCTGTTCATAGGTTTCATTATCCATAACCACAAATTGTTCGCCGTCTTTATAAAGATATTGCATTTCGCGTCGATCCAGTCTCGCCCGAGCAACTCTTTCCCCGGCATTAAACTTTCTTTCAATTACAGCCCCTGTTTTTACATTCTTTATTTTGGTACGGACAAAAGCGGAGCCTTTGCCAGGTTTGACGTGCTGGAACTCAACTACCTGATAAACATCACCGTCAAGCTCAATGGTAAGACCGGTTTTAAAATCATTTGAAGAAATCATATTGGTGATCCTCCTATTTAATTAAATTAGTATTAGTATTAGGATAATATAATCTAATAAATTAAAAAAAGGCATTTTTAATGATAACAATTCTAATAATTGCTAATCTCTAATTTATAATAATGAACTGCTTTGGAGCTTGTGTCAAGACTTCTACGCCTGAATTTGTCACCCAAACCACATCTTCTATTCTTATTCCTCCCCATCCGGGCAGGTAAATACCGGGTTCCACTGTTATAACCATTCCCGGCTGCAGCACTTTTTCTTCCCTGGTATTTAAACTAGGCTGTTCATGAATTTCCAAACCGAGAGAGTGTCCCAGCCCGTGCCCGAAGTATTCCCCATACCCTGCCCTGATAATGACGTCCCTAGCCATAGCATCTATTTCTCGCCCTGTTAGACCCGGCTTAATGGCTTCCAGAGCAGTTAATTGCGCTCTGAGTACAATATCGTAGATTTCTTGATGTTTAGCATCGGGTTTACCCATAAAGACAGTTCTGGTAAAATCCGAACAATACCATTGATATTTTGCCCCAAAATCAAGGGTAACAAGATCCCCTGTTTCAATTTTTTTAGCTGTAGCCACTCCGTGAGGTAAAGCGGATCTTTGGCCTGAAGCAACAATATAATCAAATGATTTCCCGCTGGCCCCCAGCTTTCTTAAACTATACTCCAGCTTAAGGCTTATCTCTTCTTCCCTTACCCCGGGCTTAAGAGCAGGGAGAATTAAATCAAAGGCTTGATCCGTAATTTTTATAGCTTGCTTAAGGATTTCAATCTCCCGCTCATCTTTAACCTGGCGCATTTCCTGTAAAATAAAAGAAGCGTTTTTAAAAACCTTAGCACTTAAGCTTTTTTCCAGCTCACGATACTGGGCCAAGGAAATAACTTGTTCCTCCAACCCAATAGTTGTACACCCTTCGGCCAACTTGCTTATTTCCCGCAGCACATCTTTATCAGCCCGGACAAGCTCAAAATCAGGTGCTTCATGCTTGGCTTGCTCCACATAGCGAAAATCCGTGAGCAAATAATTATTATACTGGGTAATAAACAACATAGCATTGGTGCCGGTAAAACCGCTTAAGTAAAAAATATTAGGGGAAGAGGTAATGAGTATCCCCTGGATATCATGAGCAGCTAATTTTTGTCGTAATTTAATTATCCTCAGCATGCTTAGCCCCTTCATTATAGCGATATTTTTGAAACTCCAAAGCATAAGCCAGAGCCAAAAGGTAGCTATCCGTGCCTAACCCGCTTATTTGCCCCAGACAAGCCCCAGCTATAACAGAATGGGAGCGGAATCCCTCTCGGGCATAGATATTGGAAATATGTACTTCTATAGTAGGTACCTTGACTCCCTTAATAGCATCATACAAGGCATAGCTGGAATGGGTCCAAGCCCCGGGATTAAGAATTAGAAAATCTTGCGGGCTAAGCTCGGTTATCCAATCGATTATCTCACCCTCATGGTTTGTTTGCCGGCATTCGACTGGAAAGCCGTTTTCCTCACCCATGGCTATTAGGCGCGCATTAAGATCAGCTAAACTCTTATTGCCGTAAATATCAGGTTCCCGTAAACCTAAAAGGTGGAGATTTACTCCGTGAAAAACATATATTTTACCCATACATTCTCCTTATTGATATAGTTTTACAGAATCTATGCTATCACAAAAGCATAGATTCTTACAAAAATTTCTTGTAACATTAATCTGTTTTCTCCCCCAATTGGTTGCCGGTAGGCAACGGGCTAATCCAGGGCGTTGCGGGGTTATTTTGCAGCCGGTAAGGGAAATTATTTTCAGCAAAGGCTTGGTTTAAATCTTTAACAACACTGCCTTCCAGATATTGCAGGGCGATCTCACTTATTGCATCCAGGAAATGAGACAAAGGTTTTATGGAAAAACGCTGGAAGGCGCTTTCATAATCCTCAATAAGAAAGTAGTATCCCCAGTTGGTGGTCTCTTCAAGTTCAGCATGGCGGCGTGCTATGTTACATAATGTTCTTAAAGAACTCTCCAACTCCAAATGGCCTTTCCCCTGATAGTAATAAACTTTATCCCTTAAACCCTTGATTAGGATATTAGCCACCTGCCTCAATAATCTGGAGGGAATTTGATTCGTAGTCATAAAAAATTCACCTCCTAATAATTATACTTGACAAGAGGCTTTGGATAAACTCCATGGATTAAAATATTTTGAACTTAGTCTTGATAAACCAACAATTGAAGCAGGATATTTGCCTTAGTACCGTTCACATCTATCTCTTGGGTAGTTAGTAAGTATACCTCATTCAAAGAAATGTCCAGCAGGGCCTGCAGCATCTTTTGCTGTTCCCCAGTGACTGTTACTTTAAGCCCCAGGGGAAAATAAGAGCCTGTTTCTGCCGACCATTGACTATAATTGGGCCGAGTAATCGTTATTTCCTTTACCTCTAAAGCATAAATCTCAAAAGATTGCTCCACAAAACCAATAGCTTCCGGCAGCCGGGAAATATTAATCACTCTTGCCCCTCTACTTTGTTGTTCCGCTTGAATAGTCGTTAATTCTTGTTCTAAAGAAGCTTTCAAGGTTAAATTATCTTTAATACTACTACCGAAGGAATTGTAAAGTATATAAAATAAAACCATCACAACTACAAGAAACAAGCCTAAGCCCTTTACAAACATTGGCCAGGTATTTAAAGGTTTGAAAAAGGTCCTTATCTTTTGGAATGCTCCCCACAACATGATTAGCAATTATTCTTTATCCTTTCCCCATTTACTATTCACTAATTATTATTCACTAATTATTATTCACTAATTATTATTCTCTAATTGCTAAACTCATTTACTCTGAATACTTAGGGTAAAGGCAATGCTTTCTCTTTGCCCATGGTAACTTTCCAACACCGGCTTTTCCCATCCACTTAAAGTAAGTTTATTCATAAGCAATATTATCTCGTCGTTATGAGAGCATTGGGCATAAATAATCAATTTTCCCGGCACATAGTTCCAACGGGTCACAGTCAATTGTCCCTTCATATCAGCAATCTCACCCCAAGCATGATTTATTCGCTCGAGATCCTTGAATGAAGTGGCTTTAATCCTATTCCACTCCTCCAATTGAGTATAATTATTGTGCTCCGCTTGTTGTTCACAAAGTTCACTTAAGCTGCTTATGTCCGCCTGAAGCTCATGATATTCCGAGTATTGGTCTAATAATACCTTACCTGCTGCAGACAGCAGCAGTATTAGGCAGGTAACGACAATAAGAGCTAATATTTTAACTCTCTTAAAGTTGTTTTCCTCAAAAAAATTATAATTTTTTTGGGCCTGAACTCGTTGTCTTTCTCCAAGCAAGGTATAAGTTGCCAATCCCTCCAGAAACTGCTCTTCCGTCGGAGCGGCCGGCGGGGCAAAAGTTTTAGCTTGGCTGACAAGGCTTAAACCCCTTAATAATTCAGCTGCCTCCGTGGATTCAAGGCTTCCGTCAGTAAGCAAAAAATCTACAGGAACTTTCAAGTCCTGCGAGTTAAAGAAAACATTCGGGGCAGAGTATTCCCCCTGGCTGATGCGGATTTCCCTGATTATCAGCGGCACAGCACCTTGGAAGAGAATTAATTCCGCTTCGTTAAGGTTGGCTTTTCTCAGGCAAAGTAAAGTTGCTGATTCTGGGGCATTAAGAAACTCACCCAAAGCCCAGGCCGAGTACTCTATACCCTTTATCACATAACCGGCCTTAGCAAAGCATTGGGTGTAGAGTTTGATAACATCCTTGCGGCAAGCGGTAACTTGAATGCGCAAATCCTGGCCTTTTCTCTCTTCTATCACCCGGTAGTTAAATACTAATTCCTCTATCAGATAGGGCATTTCATGCTTAAGACAATACTCGATTGCGGAATCCCTGTCTCTTTTTTTAATCCAAGGAAGTTTGTATTCTCTCATTAAGCCCTTTTCAAAAGGCAAAAGTAAATAAACCGGAATCTTTTGATTGCCAACAACACTCTGCCGGTATTCTCGCAGTATTTGTTCCAGCCTTGTCAGACCGACCTGCAATATTCCAGGATAAGCTTCCTGGGGCGATGAGTTGTTATCTGGTAACAAAGGAATACTTTGAAAAGCAAGGCTGGGCAACTTACTGCCCAGGTTTTGCTGTTGTTTCAAAAACCTGATTTCGTAAGCCGTAATCTCAATAAACAATAAATTTCGCTTGCTCATGTTTTTATCTCACTGTTTTTATTTTTATAAAATGAAATTGCATAATTCTAATAATTGTTTCTGAAAAAAAATCACCAGAAGTGCGCCGGCTGCTAAGAATGGTCCAAAGGGTATTGGATTTTTAAGGTTCTTTTTAGTAAGTTTCAACCATAGTCCGCCAATTATAGTTCCCAACAGACTTGCCAAAAAAACCGCTCCTAAAATCTGAGGCATTCCTAAATATAACCCTAGGGCAGTTACAAATTTTA
>JAAYOJ010000036.1 GCA_012520405.1 Peptococcaceae bacterium | reverse complement strand
AGATGTTCCCTTTCCTTAAACCCGAGTTCTGAAAAGGTTTTCTCTTCTATCTTTGAAAGCCGGTTATTTTTCTTATCGATAAGGTACATTATCGCTTTAATACCCCCTGAAAACAAAATAAAGTGCACCTTTATTTAACAGGTACACCTAAATTATACCATAATTTTCATACAATTTGAGTTATTATAAATATATCCCTTACCTCAACCCCTGCCTTCAGAATAAAGAACACTTCCCCCGGCTACTCTTTTTATACTAGTCGTTTTCAATCAGGGAATAACTGATTGCTATAAAGAATATTTTTTAATTGCCTCAACAATCGACGCGGTATTCCATCCAACTACGGTTTTTGCACTATCCTGGACAATCTTCGGCACCACCGCATTGCCCCAAGGCTTAACGCCAATAATTGGCTTTTTGTAGCTTTTTGCAATTTCAATTTCAGCCTCAATCCATTTCCTGTAGGCTGCGTACATGCCCGCCAAGACAACCACAGCATTAACCGGCCTTATTTGATTTTGCAACGCGGCATAAAGTTGTGCATCTGTTTTAGCTTTCAATGGGTCATGTTCAGGTACACTATAATTTCGCCAGGTAAATAAAGGGGCTTGTTTTAACATATTCACCATTTTGTAATATTCATCATTATATGTCCAAGCATGACTGATAAATAAATCATAGGTTTTTAAACTCGGCATAATAATCCCTCCCTAGAATAATAACTTTGCAGCAACTATCAGCATATAAATTATTGCAAACAGTACCGGTATAATCTTTTCAATATGAGATAATGGCCAATATGTACGCTTTCGTTTACCATTATCAAGTTTTACCCATTCATAATCGTAAAGAGCCAATGGCAGAAGTTTCTCTGTCTCATGCACTACTTTAAATTTTGCTGAATTGAGTTGTTTGTAGCTGTGCAAAATCGAAAACCACGCAAATGATACTATTAGCCCGATGCCTGGCATTAACAGCCACCAAAAAGGCATTTCACTCTTAAAGAGCCCAAACACCGTTAGCAACGAGGTGTTTATCGTAATAAAAAATGAATTTGCCGTCATTCTTCGTTGACTAACTCTATCAGCCATTTCAACATAAATTTTGTATTGTTCCAAGATATGGTTACGGTATAGTTCCCCGTACTGATCTTTGTCATAATTTACTAGTTGTTTATCGCTCAGACTTACCACCTCCCTGTAAGTTAAATCTCTTTCATTCTCAAACTTCGATATATTGCCAGTAGTTCTTTTAATGCCTTCAATTCCCTGTTTTGACAGAGTAACCCCTTTACCCATCTTTGAGTGATTAGGAGACCACTTTCTGATGTCATACTTGGGTTCTATGTCGTTCCAACTAATAAAATTTAGCTCTTTACTCCCATGCTTTTGAACCTTCGGAAAGCACGCCGAGGGTTTCTTAGATATCGTATTTTATACACGGTATAATCATATATTCTCCCTTTTCTCAGCTACTTTTGGCAATTCTTCTTTAACAAGCTGGTACTGATACCTAACCCCTGAACTCTCATTTTGGCACATGAGCTTAGCTTGCTCCATTACTATTTCTACAGCCTTTGGCGTTTTGTCCGGCGGATAACCATAGTGCTTAAGCAGTCTCTTTATAATCATCTTCATTTTGGCTTGCACGCTGGCACGAATAGACCAGTCAATGCTGAGATTTTTGCGTATTGCCTCAGTCAAATCCCTTGCTATCTGCTTGAGGATATCGTCGCCCATAATTTCTTTGGCAGACTCATTTTCGGCAAGCGCATCGTAAAACGCCAGCTCATCTTCAGTAAGACCGGTATTTT
>JAAYOJ010000010.1 GCA_012520405.1 Peptococcaceae bacterium | reverse complement strand
GTCCTTTTTTGATTTGCGGAAACCGCGTTGTCAGCGAGACCATACGCGGGATGCTGGAACAGGCTGGAAAAAAAGTCTATGTTACAAATAATGTATTGCCCAGCGTTAACGAGATTGATATCGAACCGGCTCAGAACCAAATAAGAGAAATTTTCATTGAGCACATCATAAAGGCAAAAGGTCTTGAGGAAATAAAGGTTTTATTTGACAAGCCAATTATTCCGACTCCGAAGGCCTCTCTTATGGCATCGGCACTTTTGGCGGATGGTACGAAAAATGAGCCGGGTATCGGGAGCCTTTTGGTAGTTGAGGTAGGCGGCGCAACTACCAATGTGCATTCAGTGACCGAAATGGTACCTTTCACGACGGATACAATAATCAGGGGACTACCTGAGCCAAGAAGCAGCCGAACTGTTGAAGGCGATTTGGGAATTCGGTATAACGCTCGGACAATTTTTGATTTTGTCGGCGCTGATCAGCTTAATGCTTTAGCTAAGGGAATGGCTCCTGATTTAGAAACAATTGATCCGGACGCTTACACGCGCTTTTTGAGCAATAACGTTGAACATGTGCCTAAAGACCTTGCCGAAAGCCTGATGGATATAGCTCTTGCCTCTTCGGCTGTTAATATTGCCGTTGAGCGTCACGCAGGGCGGCTGAAGTCAGAGTTCACAGCCGTTGGAGAAATATATATTCAATATGGCAGAAATCTCCTTGATGTAGAAAACATACTGGGCACAGGCGGAATATTTAGATACGGCGTCAAACCTGAGGTGGTTTTAGCTTCTGCACTGTTTTCGGCTAAAACACCCTGGAGCCTAAAACCACGCGCTCCAAAAGCATACCTTGACGCCGATTATCTTCTTTATGCAATGGGCCTTTTTTCACAGGAACATTCGGAATCAGCATTGAGAATTATGAAAAAACATTTAAAGCCAATTAGATTAGAAGCAGATAGAACATTAGTTGAAGGGGGAGCAATCCATGAAACTAGAAAGAGCCTTGGCAAAATTTGTTTGTAATACAAAATATGAAGATCTAACTAAGGTAATCGATACCGTTAAGCTTCAAGTTCTCGCATTATATGGAGCAACAATAGCGGGGGCAAATGCAGAAGGATGTAAGGCGATCGCAGATTATGTGTGTAATCTTGGCGGTAATAAAGAAGCTACCGTTCTTATTCACGGCGGGAAGGTCCCGGCACAAATGGCGGCGTTTGCAAACTCTGTCATGGGAAGGGCACTCGATATAGACGATCATATAAGCCCCGGCGTGCATATAGGTTCCTCCGTTATACCGGCCGCCCTAGCAACCGCGGAGCTTGTGGGCGGATGTAGTGGTAAAGAACTTCTGACGGCGATAGCGGTTGGAACTGAAGTATCACTTCGCTTGAATCTGGAAGACATGGATTACGACGGATTTGACCCTACCGGTGTGGCTGCGGTATACGCATCCGCCGCCGCAGCTGCCAAACTACTGAACCTAAACGAGGAACAAACCCTAAACACCCTTGCTTTAGCATTTAACCGCTGTGGAGGTAGCTTTCAAAGCAATGTTGACGGATCTCTCGCTGTTAGGATCATAGAAGGTTGGACTGCGCAAGCCGGGATAGAATGTGCTCGTCTTGCCCAAATCGGAATAACCGGTCCTCACAACTTTTTAGAGGGAGTTTACAGCTATTTTCACCTATACGCCAGCGAGGAGAAGGACCGCAGCTACGTAATTGAAAATCTTGGTAAAAAGTGGCACATTGGAACGATTAATTTTAAAAAATACCCGAGCTGCGGTTTGACACAGGGAAGTACGGAGCTAATTTTAGACATGATGCGCGAGCACCGGTTTTTAGCCTCAGATGTGGAAAAGATTGAAGTACGTGTACCACCTTATTCATACAAACTCGTTGGAAAATTTGCATTGGGCCGCAACCCTAAAGTCAACGCCCAATTCAGCGTGGGCTATTGTGTTGCTAATGCCGTAGTAAGAAAAGAAATATCACTATCTCAATTTGAAGCGGAGATGATTAAAGCTGATGATGTCCAACAATTTCTTGCGGAAAGAGTAGAAGTGATCAACGATCCCAATGCTGGCCGCAGCCATTATTCATCAGATATCGTGGTCCGCTTAAAAAATGGCGTTGTTCTAAATGGTAGCATCGACGTACCGCCCGGAACTCCAGATAATCCTATGACATATGAAGAGCATCGACGACATTTTCAAGATTGCGTTTCATTTGCAAATTTACCATGGCTGACCGATAAAAAATGTGAGTCTATTCTATCTGTCATTGAAGGCATTGAGAACGTTGCGAGTATTAATTCAATAATTCCTTTGTTTTTGCCATGAAACCAAAAAACACATTAGGAGCAGAAAAGGAGTTGTGAAAATGTATAAGAATGAACCTGTTAAAAACGAACGTTTGAGTGATGAAGAATTTTTCCGCATTCGCCGTGAAGAAGTATTGCCTCAGTGGGAAACAGGGAAAGAACTTGAGAATTTGGATGAGTGTATCGCCGCAGCAAAGGAACTTTCCGAAGGAAAGAACTATGCCCTTAAGCTGCTTGATGCGGAAAAGCGTGGGACTCATTTACTACAGCCTCAATTTGGCCAGGCGCTTACTGAATATATGATAGAGGGTATGAGCTTTGTTGAGGAGACGTCTCCTCTTGCCCCCGATGGACTGTGGAATATTTTTTCTGATTCCTACACCCGAAAACTCAAATTCGATTTGGCCGAGGCCGGCATTAAACGTAGCAAAGCAGAGAACAAAAATTATCTAAACGGATGGCCGATCGTGAATTTTGGCGTATCCGAAGCTAGAAAAATTAAAAAAGCAATAAAAAGTCCTATAACCTTAAACTCAACAGATGAGGACGGCCGCTTGGCTTCCGAAATTGCTTTGGCGGCCGGCTGGAACGCCTGCAATTGTCGTTCTTTGCAGGAGGTACTGTCTCATTGCAAGGATATCCCTCTGGCAGACGAGATCAGGATTAACAAATATGAGTCGCGGCTTGCCGCGATCTACAGCGAACACGGTGTTCCACAATGCCCACATATCGCCAGCAACCTGACGGGGTATGATAGCTGCGGTTTTAAGATCTTCGTTATGGTGGCCCAGGCCCTGATGGGAGGAGAACAGGGGCTCCGCCAGATTTATTTGGAAAATGGCTTGAATATGAACATGGTTCAGGACGCCGCGATGATTCAAACAGGCAAGAAATTGTGTCGTGAGTATACGGAGCGTTTCGGGTACGACATGCATTTTATTGCAGGCTCTTTTCCTTTCCTGGGGGCATGGCCGCC
>JAAYOJ010000179.1 GCA_012520405.1 Peptococcaceae bacterium | reverse complement strand
GCTACAGGGAAGAATGTAATGTCAGCTAGACCTTTTCTTACGGCATCAAGTTCCTCATGGGCAGGACAAAGGGTGCCACCGGCATAAAGGGTAAAGTCAACTGTTCCTTCAGTAGCTTCTTTAATCATTTCCAGGTAACGAACACAATCTTGGGTAGTTGCGTCAAAGTCAGGCAAATACATAGCAAATGATAGGTTCACCTGGGGTCCCATGGGTTCCCCTTCGGAACCGGCATCACCAGTGGGATCGCTTTTGCCGCCACAACCGGCAAATAAAGCAAATACAAGAGCCAACGCCAGCATGATACTAAATAGTTTTCTCATCTGTTTTCTCCTCTTCATAAATAATTCTCTCCCCTTTTAGTTACTTGTTTTATATAATTAGACCTTCAGTATTGAAGGTTTAATTATACTACTCCTAAACCTCCTCCCAGAATCCTCCGATTATTCCCTTTAGTCTCTCGATTCGGAATTGTCTGATAATAAATTATGTATTCAATGTATTCAATAAACTTTATTAATTTCCTCCCTGTTGAAGATCATAGCGGCAAATTAATCAAAA
Organism: Peptococcaceae bacterium; assembly: GCA_012520405.1. Taxonomy (GTDB): domain Bacteria; phylum Bacillota; class Desulfitobacteriia; order Desulfitobacteriales; family Syntrophobotulaceae; genus JAAYMU01. Next base: position 7,408 of record JAAYOJ010000179.1, on the reverse strand, counting down.
TGGCTTACAAAATCCCCATACCAAGGGACAATAAGGTGCAAATCTAGAGGAATTGTAAAAAAATTTCCCATAATTCCATGGGAAATTTATATATTGTTCGAAGTCAACCTATAAGCCGAGTTCTGTTCCTCTTACGAGGTGATGGTCATCTATCTAGGACTGACGTTACCGCCAGCCTCAAGCGACCTAACCCGGGAACTAAAGCGGGCCGCTCTATTGTTCCCCTATTTGGTCTTGCTCCGGGTGGGGTTTACAGGGCCAGCCAGTTACCTGACTGCCGGTGAGCTCTTACCTCACCTTTCCACCCTTACCCGGCACTTACTTAAAGCTTAAGTAAGTGTCGGGCGGTATATTTCTGTTGCACTTTCCTTGGGGTTACCCCCACCGGGCGTTACCCGGCACCCTGCCCTATGGAGCTCGGACTTTCCTCAGAGACAACCTTTCGGTCCTTGTCCCCGCGACCATCCGGTTAACTTCGTTCACAATCTTATATTATTTTTTTGTTATGGTCAACTAAAATATCGAGCCTATATAATTTAACATAACAAAATAGTTTGTCAAGCGACAACATTTTACAATAGTTCTTAATATTTAAGTTTTTTATATAATAATTTTATGATCTGGTAATTATTTTAATTTTAAGTTATTCACAATCTGTGGATAACTTGTGGATATTCTTATCTCCTTTTTTCTCTTTCTAGGGATTTTAGCCTTATAAAAGTGGTTAATAATGTGCATAACCTAATTCCCAATATGCCAAGGGTTTTTGGTGCTTTCACTAATAATTATTTTTGCTCCTTTCATCGTTTTATCTTGACTTAAATAAGTAAAGAGTGACTGGATCATTGGTATTTCGCTAAAGAAATGGCCCAATTCCCCAATAGCCATGCCGGCATCTAAGGAATCCAATACTCCATGATAACCAAGGTCCCCGGTAATATAAAGATCTGCTCCGTTTAATATGGCCTTGGATACGAAACTGCTGCCGCTACCGTTAGCTATGGCCACCTTTCTGATTTTTTTCTTTAAATCGCCGGCGAGCCTTACAGCAGATAAATTGTATTCAGCCGGGAAGGCCTTAATCACGGGATGATTATTCAAGGCCGCAAGAAAAGAGGGCCACAATTCTCCAAGAGAGCAAGGTTCTTTAAGATAGCCTATTGCTCCATATCCTCGGCTTTTTCCAGGATTCCGTAATGGAATAACATCATAGGCCGGCTCTTCATAAGGATGGGATTTATGTAAAGCTTTTATCGCTCTGGCTAAAAACCTTTCTTCCACGACACTTTCCAAGCGGATTTCCGGAACTCGGGTAAGTTCTCCGATATTCCCAATCACTGGATCGGAGCCCGAGAGGGCTTTAAACATCCCTTCTCCTTTGCTTTGATAGAAACAGTCGCTGTAAAAGGCACTATGTTCCCCTTGGGTTATCGCTGTCCCAACACCTTCGGCAGCCAGCGCCTGCCGGACCTTTTCCACATTATCTTCCGGCACAAAAGTGACAATTTTGAAGAGCTTAGCTGAAGCAGTAGTTTCTAAAAACTTAACTTCCTGCAATTCTAAAATTTTAGCCATAGTTAAGCTTGAAGACAATTCCGATTGATCAAGATTAGTATGAGCAGAATACAATGATATCCCTTGTTTAAAAATTGTTAGGGGCAACAGGGCGGCCTGATTATCCATCCTCAAGCTTTTAAGCGGTTTGAGAAGTATGGGATGATGGGTGACAATGAGACCGGCCTTTTTGGAGACCGCCTCCTCCACTACTTCCATGGTTGCATCCAGAGAAAGCAGTATGGTGTCCACTTTTTGAGCACTAGTTCCCACCAAAAGTCCCGGGTTATCCCAATCTTCAGCCCAGGAGCGAGGAGCAATTTTTTCAATAAGTTGTTCAACTTGTCCTACTGTAACAGCCATTTTTTTATTCCCTCCAGGATATTTATTTCCGCATGCAATTCCTTAGTTGCTTGTTTAACCTCATTTCTCTCTGTCTTGGTCATAGACTTTATTATCTTTTGCCGCTGCTGAATTATTTGGTCAATAATATTGGGCAACAGCTTATCCTTATGCCAAAGCAGTAAAGGCCCTAGCTTCCAAATAAATCTTAACAAAACGGAACTCGGTATAGGCACTGATTCGGTAATATCGGCAGTAAGCTCTTTACATATTTTTTCAATATCTATAAGGCTATAACCTTCAAAACGGGAAAAACAAAAAATTATGTAATTTAAATCCTCTTCGGTAACCAAGCATTCCGCTTTTAATTTCCATCCCTTAGGCAGGAGCTGGATTCTTACCTGATCTTCATAACTTTGAGGCTGAAGAATTAGAGTGTTGATTTTCTCCATAACCGGTGGGTTGGTTTGTAGAATCTTTAGAATGGTTTTGCCTCCCATTCCGGCTATAACCAGAGTTTCGACTTCTCCTTTTTGGAGTGGAACCAAGCCGTCGCCTAGACGTATTTCCATGACATCGGCCAAGCCATAAGCTCTGACAGTCTCCAGAGCTGATTCGTATGGACCCTGGTGATTATCAACCCCAATAGCTTTTACAATTGTCTTTGCTTGAAGCAAATGCACCGGAAGGTGCGCATGATCGGTGCCAATATCAGCTAAACTTGTTCCTTGGGGGACAAATGATGCTATTGCCTTAAGCCTTGGCCCCAGTTTAATTAGCTTATTCATGCTTATCCCTTTCCTAATCTCTAATAACCTACTTATTTACCGCAACAAACATTTAAAAATAAACAAAACTTCGGCCTGAGCCGAAGTTCTTGCTTACAGTTATAATTTACTTGGAACTACAAAATTGGTGGGCCCACCTGGGATCGAACCAGGGACCAACCGGTTATGAGCCGGCCGCTCTACCGCTGAGCTATAGGCCCGAGTATATGGCTCCTCGAGCTGGATTCGAACCAGCAACCTACCGGTTAACAGCCGGTTGCTCTACCGTTGAGCTATCGAGGAAAGCCTGCGTCGTTTATTATACGTAATTATCCCGGCATGGTCAAGGACTTTTTAATAAAATTTAATATGGAAAGTTTATCTTTATGGAAAGTTTATCTTTGTTCCTGGCTAATCCAAATAGTCTTTCAGTTTCTTGCTACGACTGGGATGTCGAAGCTTACGCAATGCCTTAGCCTCGATCTGCCGGATTCTTTCTCTGGTTACACCAAATTCCTGTCCAACTTCTTCTAAAGTTCTCGACCGTCCGTCATCTAAACCAAAACGTAATCTTAAAACTTTTTCTTCCCTTGGGGTAAGCGTTTCCAGGACCTCTTCCAGCTGTTCTTTCAACAAGATGAAAGAAGCCGCTTCAGAGGGAGCTGGAGCATCCTCATCGGGAATAAAATCTCCCAGGTGAGAATCTTCCTCTTCCCCAATTGGAGTTTCCAGGGAAACCGGCTCTTGAGCAATTTTTAGGATTTCCCTAACTCTTTCCTCAGAAATTTCCATAACTTTGGCAGTTTCCTCGGGAGTAGGATCACGGCCTAACTCTTGCAAGAGTTGCCTGTTGACCCGGATAAGCTTGTTTATAGTTTCCACCATATGAACCGGGATACGAATAGTTCTAGCCTGATCGGCTATCGCCCGGGTGATGGCCTGCCTAATCCACCAAGTTGCATAGGTACTGAATTTAAAGCCTTTACGATAATCAAACTTTTCTACAGCTTTAATAAGACCAAGATTCCCCTCCTGAATAAGATCAAGGAAAAGCATACCCCGTCCCACATACCGTTTGGCAATACTAACTACAAGACGCAGGTTAGCTTCAGCCAAACGCCGCTTAGCAATCTCATCTCCAGCCTCCATTCTTAAGGCTAATTCAACCTCTTCCTCGGCTGATAAAAGAGGAACTCGGCCTATCTCCTTGAGGTACATTCTTACAGGATCGTCAATGCCGACACCCTCCGGAATTGAGAGGTCAATATCTGACTCATTGGTTATTTCTTCAGCTAATTCTTTAGTATCCTTATCTATTTCTGCTTCGACATTGTCATCCACAACATCAATGCCGATATTGCTTAGCTGATCATAAATTTCCTCAATCTGTTCTTCGGATAGATCAATCTTCTGCAAAGCGTTCGCAATTTCATCATAAGTTAGATTGCCTTTGGACCTTCCTAACTCAATCAGGCTGGCTATATTATCCTTTTTTCTTTCATCAACCATCGTCGAATTTCCCCTTTCCAGCGGGCAATTCGCAATCATTTCGCCGGTATTATTTTTCGCCACGTTTCAACCGCTCTCCTATCTCCTGGAGTATTCTAAGGGCTCCAGTCATATCTCCGGATTTTTCCAAATTTATCATTTTGGCCTGCAGTTCTTCCACACTTTCTTTTTCAAAAGAGGTCTTAATTGAAGAAATACAATCCTTTAAGAGGATTTCGGCTTTCCCGGTATCTATGTCTATTTCATAGATTGCTGCCAGACGTTTTTGAACCTCAACATACCAGGAGTCACTCCAGGAATCATTGCTTTGACTAAGGCTAGCACTCTTCTCAGGATAATTCTCAAAAATATATTTATGTTCCTTAAGACGCCAAAAATCATTCCCCAAATTCTCAGATACTATTCCTTTTTTATCCGGATTTTCTAATATAATTCTTAAAATGATTTGTTCGGCTCTAAAAACTCCTAAGGGAACAAAACTATGCATTGGATAGGTAGATTCTATCCCTTTAATATTATTTCTGTTTTTTACATAAATATCCTGTGTGTTTAAACTTTTTTTAGAAAATGCCTTGTCTTTTTGATATTTCTTTGCTAAACTGTTTATTTCATATTTTACCGCGTCCCAAGAAAGCCCTAATTCCTGGCTTAAGAACTTTTCATACCCTTCTTTTTCTACTGCGCTGGCTGTTTTTAGAATATCCGGAGCTAATTTTCTGATAATCTCAGCCTTATCCTGTATGGTACGAGGTGGAAGATCCTTAACCAAGGTCTTGTATTTAAATTCAAAAAGAGAAATAGCATTCTTAATTTTCTTCCTAAACTCTTCTACAGAATATTTACTGAGAAATTCATCAGGGTCTTTGGCTTCATCCAAAACCAGTACTTCAACCTGTAAACCTTCTTCCAGGAGTATGTCCCCGGCTCTCAAAGTTGCCTGTATACCGGCGCTGTCTGAATCATAGCCGATAATAACCTTTCGGGCATATCTCTTTAACATTTTAGCCTGGTTCCTGGTAAAAGCTGTTCCAAGAGAAGCTACTGCGTTTTTAAGTCCTGCCCTATGAACAGCGATGGTATCCATATATCCTTCAAGGAGCAGGGTAGATCCTTCTTCCCTGATTACTCTGTTAGCCAAATGAATAGCATAAAGATTACGACCTTTATGAAAGAAATCTGTTTCCGGGGAGTTAAGATATTTAGGAAGAGAATTATCCAGGACTCTGCCCCCGAAAGCTATCGGAGAACCGCGCAAATTCTTAATAGTAAAAATAATTCTACCCCTGAAACGGTCATAATAATTTTGTCTTCCGTCATTAGCTGTTTTGCCGACAGCCAATCCAAATTCAACCAATTCCTCAGGAGAAACGCTTTTGGAAGCCATATATTTCAGTAAACCATCCCATTTTTCAGGAGCATACCCCAAAGCAAAATCGCTAATTGTCTGGGCCCCAATACCTCTGGCCTTTAAGTATTGTCGTCCTGGCTGGCCTTCTGGACTGTTTAAAAGAACTTCGTGGAAATAATTAGCTGCTAATTTGTGAATTTCCAAAAAACGTTTACGCTTTAGTTCCGTTTTCCTTTGCGTAGGTGAAAGTTCTTTTTCCGGAAATGCTATACCTGTTCTCTCGGCAACGGTTCTCACCGCATCGATAAAGGCAAGGTTTTCTTTTTTCATCAGAAATGTAAAAACATTGCCCCCCGTATGACAACCGAAACAGTAGAACATCTGCCGTTCGGGATTAACATTAAAACTCGGGGTCTTTTCAGAATGAAACGGACAAAGCCCTTGATAGTTTTTGCCCGTACGTTTTAATACAACATGCTCTGAAATAATTTGCACAATATCCGCTTGCCGGCGCACTTCCTCAATGAAATCCTCGGGAATCCTATTGTACACTCTGGCACGCCCTTTATTAGACAAGTATATTTTTGACAAGTCCTTATCTTTTTCGATATATTTCTTAAATATCCTTCTGACTATATGATTTTTTTATGCATACCCAAAAATTTTCCTTCTTTAATTCTATTCTCTGGGTATAAAAAAGCGTTTAAAAGTACTAATCGCATAGTTATCTGTCAAACCGGCAATATAGTCAGTCACTGCTCTTGAAAGATCATTTTCCGCCCAAAGCAAATATTCCGGGGGAAGCAATTCGGAATGGTTAGTGTAGTAATCAAACAAAATCTCCACAATAAGCTTCCCTTTATTGCGCTCCTCTTTTAAGGTATCGCTGAGATAAACCCTCTCAAACATAAAACGCCGGAACTCGTCCATAGCTTGGGCAACTTCTCCCGATAAACCAATATTCTTGCTCCTCTCAGATGAATGAATTATATTGGTTACCATGGCAGAAATCATTTCGCTGGTTGTACTTCCCAAAACCTTTTTGACTTTTAAAGGAAGATCTTCGCTTTTCAACAACTCCGCCCTCAGGGCATCGTCATAATCATGACAAAGATAAGCTATTCGGTCGCCAATCTTTACAACCTGACCTTCCAAAGTTTTAGGTACACCATCACCTGTGTGATGAAGAATTCCATCCAGAACTTCTTCAGTAAGATTCAGACCTTTACCGTCGCCGGTCAGAACAGTTAATATTCTAATAGACTGTTCGTTGTGCTCAAAATGACCTATAATAGAGGCTAAAGTTTCCTCGCCGACATGGCCGAAGGGGGTATGCCCAACATCGTGACCTAAGGCAATAGCCTCTATCAAGTCTTCATTCAGGCGCAATCCCCTGCCGATAGTGCGACAAATCTGAGCCACCTCTAAACTATGGGTCATCCTCGTGCGGAAATGGTCCCCTATAGGGGCGATATATACCTGGGTCTTATGTTTCAGACGGCGAAAAGGCTTACTGTGAAGAATTCTGTCCCTGTCCCTTTGAAATTTGGTTCTTATCTGACACTCCTGTTCTTCTCTGGCCCTTTTGGCTTCGGCACTTTTAGCCGCCAATTGCGAAAGCCTGGTATATTCTTCTGTTTCGGTTCTTTCCCTGATTGTGAGAGACACTGTTCATCCCCTCAATCCTTAGGTACTTCTCCAAACATGAGTGAGCTTAATTTGGGTTAGCTTTAGACTAAAATCCGCCAGTTATAGGCGGAAGTCGAAAATTAAATTATAAAAATAATATCGTTTATTGTCAAGATGGTGTATGATAAATATTCAACACTTATTTTGATTTTCCTTCTTTAATACTAAACTTTTAATTAAATTGGCAGCACTGCTTTTT
>JAAYOJ010000189.1 GCA_012520405.1 Peptococcaceae bacterium | reverse complement strand
GTTATTAAAGAGTTTTTTCAAGGACTGGAGAAAAGAAGGGTTAGGACGGTATTTGAAAAAAAGAAAATAATCTTTTGTTGGGGACCATTTGATATCGCGGAAGTAACTCTTAAGAACAATAAGTTCGAGTTATCCTCTAAAGTAAAATGGACCCGCAATAAAAACATTGTTGCTAAGTTTCTCAAGACCGGCTGGGTAGATTATGCCGGTAATCTTAATGAAGAATTCCGTAGAGCTATCTTAGGCATTATAGAATTATTAGAAAATATGGAAGCCGGTAGATGTTTTGACAACAGGGATTTGCTGGCTTTGAAAATTATTACAGATCGGGAATTCTTGCCCAAACATTTTGGAAGCTATCTGGAATATCCTTGCCTGATTAAAAACCGCAAGAGTATTTTAAATAACGCTAACCTCTTCTATTTTCATACCGGCAGTCAAATTAATGTTGTTCATCCTATTATTAACAAACCTATTTTAAGAATGGTGCAGTCTCTTTTGATTTCATCATTTTTTGAATTATGGGATAGAAAGACGAAGACTTATGCCCAAAATTCCAATAAAAAACTAAAACATAAAACTCTTATCTTGTCCACTTCCAATTTCATTGATGAGCTGCGTTTATGTCAATGTTGGCTCAAAAATCCCCAATATTTTCCTATATATATAATAGCTGATGACTGGAAAACTGAAGGGCTTAAAGACACTAAAGAAATGTTGCCGCTGAATGATGCTGGTTTTATTTGATTAATAATTTTATGCCAGAAAAACTAATACTGTATTATAATAGAAGAAGTTAACCGCTTTAAAAATAAGTAATGATAGGAATTGTTATGACACTTAAAAAAGTAATAATTTATACAGATGGGGCATGTTCCGGTAACCCCGGCCCCGGAGGGTGGGGGGCCGTTCTTAGGTACGGCCAGCATACCAAGGAAGTTTCCGGATATGAAGAGATGACCACCAATCAGAGAATGGAACTAACAGCGGCTATAGAGGCCTTAGAATTGCTCAAGGAACCTTGTGAGGTTGAACTTTACAGCGATAGTGCTTATCTGATTAATGCTTTCAAACAAAAATGGCTGCAAAAATGGTTGCATAATGGTTGGCTCAATTCCCAAAAAAAACCTGTGGAAAATATGGATTTATGGAAAAAGCTCCTTAACCTTAATGCTAAACATAACATTAAATGGATAAAAGTCAAAGGACATGCCGGGAATCCACACAATGAAAAATGTGATGAGTTAGCCAGAAAGGCTATTGCTCAGGGCTTGTTTGCTCAGCAAAGTCGACAATCTTAGCTAAAAAAGATTAAAATTTTACCAAGGATTTTCCACTCCTTGGTAGAACTATATGATGTAGAAAACAAATAGCCGCTCATTTTTGAGACTGAAATGACAATATGGTGTCACGGTTGGCGACGATATCGCATAGTCAGAATGAGGGCCTGTTTGTTTAGAAGATTGAAATGGAGGTATGTTCAGGCTTGATTCTGTCTTAAATGCCTGTAGCCTTAATAGTAGACGTGCAATTTTTCGCAGGAGCGGGATGAATTTGAATACAGGTTTAAGATAGGAATAGGCCTGGCATTCAATCTTCAAAGTAAGAAAAAAGACCTTGCAGTGTCGTCTAAACAAACAGGGCTGTATTAGGTTTATACAAACCGGTCGGAAGTTGCAGCCCAGTAAAGGAGCCAAAAGGGTTCCTTTTTCTTTGTCTGCGTACCCAGCTAATCTGGGGCTTTTTTTTTTGCCAAGAGTAAAAGCAACCCGAATAAAACATAATAACTATATGGTTTTGTTTTCTAAAGTAAAAGGCGGAAAAAATCAAAAGATTAAGGGAAGTGATGGATTCGATGTTGGAGCAAACTAAAGAAACCCACCAATTATTTGTTGACATTGATGAAGGACGAATACCGAAAAGAGTGCCTGTTCATACCTGGCTGGACATTTCGTATGTCATTCAGTATGCGGGTATGGACATGAGGAGGGCAAACTGGGATGTAGAAAATTTTAAAAATCTTTTTGATCTTAGCGCTAAAACCTTTAAATCAGATATTAATGCAGTCGACATAACCCGTTTTATTCCTGTTTACAACATATTAGGTGCTGTAAACTTTGTTCTGGGTTCCTCTGGACAGATCCAGCATCCAGAGGTTAAAGGGATGGAGGCGGATGAATATGAGGAGTTAATTGCTGATCCTTATAAATTTATCCATGACAAGCTACTTCCGCGGCTATATAAAAAGCTGGACGCCAATCCAGCCCAGAGAGCAATAGCTTTCAGTAAAGCGATGAAAGCTCAGAGCGATATCTTTGGGCACATAATCGCCCATCAAGATTCACTTGCTGAGAAATACGGCTTAGCCTACGAGCGGGTTGGCTGTCAAACGGTTGCTCCTTTTGACTTGATAGCCGACCAATTCAGAGGTTTTAGCGAGATGAGCAAGGATATTCGCAGGTATCCGGACCAAGTAGTAAGAGCCTGTGAGGCAGTATTGCCAATGCTCATCAAAGCAGGTATAAAACCCCATTCTTCTCGTCAGAAACGGACCTTTATGCCGTTGCATATGGCCCCCTACTTACGGTTATCTGATTTTGAAAAATTCTATTGGCCAACTTTTAAACGGTTAATTGAAGCCCTGTGGGCTGCTGGTGCAGCGCCCCTGCTCTTTGTGGAGCAAGATTGGACAAGGTTCCTTGACCATCTAAATGAATTACCAGCCGGGACCCAGATGATGTTTGAATATGGAGACCCAAAAGTAATAAAAGAAAAGGTCGGCAAGAAGCATATTATTTCCGGTTTATATCCATTAACCCTGCTGTCGAAAGGCACAAAACAAGAGTGTATAGATAAAGCTAAGGAACTTATTGATATCCTGGCACCCGGCGGCAACTACATCTTTAGCTTTGATAAAATTGCCCTGAATCTGAATGACGCCAATCCGGAAAACATTATTGCCGTCAATGAATTTGTCAGAGAGTACGGCGTTTATTAAAGAGTATGCCGTTTATAAATCGTCAAGGAGGTTAGAAAATGGAATTCAAATCTGAATACTATACTTCATGGGAAGATTATGTTCACGAAAATGAAATCGATACAGAAAATGAAGATGTAATTAAGGCCAATACTCAATCATATGAAGAAATGGTTTTCGACTTTACAATGTGGTTGGTTATGTAAATGAGACAAGCGTGGGATAAAGGGTGTCCCACGCTTGCTTCTACCGATAACTTAATACAATTCCAGTATAGATGCTTCATCCCGATCCAGTTTTTTCATACAAACGCTGAGACGTTCTCTTAATAACCGGTCCGTAACTGCCTCTCGCATTTGGCGTAGAAGATCTATGGTCCGGCGCAAGACGGAGATAATATCACCTTCATCAAGCGTACATAACTGCTGGATAGAACTTAAGTCCGATCCTTTGCTCCAAAAATAGGTGATCACTGCCGGACGAGGATCAAAGCGTACTGCTTCCGTTCCGCAGATGGATTGGACATAAGTAATGACCTCTTTGACGGCTGAAAAATCAAGCTCTTCGAATCTATTAAAAAAATCGTTGCGTTTACTTTCATAATCAACACAGGAGAGCAAAGCATTCAGCTGGTCATCATCAAGCTGTTCTAAAATTCCGGAAAATATTAATTCCGTAACTAAAATTTCTTGGACATAAATGTGACGGGCAACTTCACCTCGGGGAAGGATCTTGCTATCTTCAATATAGCCCAAGGCTTGCAGCTGAGTTTTTTTCCTGGTGAATTCATCTTTAAATGTATTATAATCCGGCAGAGAAGCCAATTGATTTTTTAAATCAGTTATTTGGTTTTCAAGTTTAGTCCACTTTACGGAATGCACTTGGCAGAGTTCATTTTGCTTTTTGGAACATTTTTTAGGGGGCTTGCGCAAGATTTTTTCCCATTTACGGATCTTGCGTTGCATTTGCCTGGCATAAATTTTGTTCCTGCGTCGGGGATGGAGTTTTCCGTAGGCTTTCTGCAGTCTTTCCAGTTCTTTGCGTTTAGGATAGTAATTGAGCGGGCATTGATAGGTTCCAACTTTGGGACAGAGGTGTTCCTTGGATTCTTCGGCCAGTAAGGCTAAACGTTGTATTTGAGCCTCGATTTTCTCCGCCATCACTACATAAGAATGGGCAGCGAAGCTTTTCTTAAAATAGATTTCTATTTGTTCCGCACTTAGAGTGGCCAGCAGATTTAATACAGTATTGTAAGATAAGCGGAATTGGCTGGTTAGAGGCTCTAATTTGTTTATATCGAATTTGATTGGAGGCTCCTTATCAAAATAATTGAGGTCCACAATGGCAAAGGAATAACCTTTATCGTCTATCCCTCTGCGGCCTGCCCGGCCGGACATTTGAAAGAACTCATGATTAGCTAAAGGGCGAAAACTATGCCCATCGTATTTATTTAGAGAATCGAAACATACTGATTTTACAGGGTAATTAATCCCTACGCTGAATGTTTCGGTACAGTAAAGAACATAAATATACTTATTGAGAAAGAGTTCTTCCACCAGGGATTTTTGTAAGGGAAGCAGGCCGGCGTGGTGATAGGCTATGCCTTTGCGGCAAACCCTGAACAATCTGCGAGTTGAAGAAGACCAAGTATCTTCCGGACCAAATTGCTCCAGAAAAATATCTTTTATTTTAGAGCTTTGTTCGGGAGAAAGATAATTTCTTAGTGATGCCAATTCATGGGCCTTGTCCGAACATTGCTTGCGACTAAAGACAAAATATAAGGCCGGCAGGTATTGGGTTTCAATACTCTTAATTAAGTCGGTATGTACAGTTGGCTTAAACAGGGGGGAATTATGGGTTTTATTCGTTGATTTTAACTTGCGATAATAAAAATCAAGTAAGTTTTCATAGCTGACAAAACCGGTTTCCTGGCTGAAATAATAATATTCTAAAGGAACAATGCGTTGATGTTCTTCTATTAATACTAGGGGTTCCCGGCGTATAGTGCCGATCCAATTAGTTAATTCTTGGGCATTGGAAATAGTTGCACTTAAGCCCAAAATCTTGATATGGGGGGGAGCCAAAATAATTGATTCCTCCCAAACAGTTCCCCGGTCTTCGTCATTAAGCCAATGGATTTCATCGAAAATAACATAGGATACTATATTTAATTGCTCATCATTAGTAATGACTTGATTACGAAAAATCTCTGTTGTCATGATCAACAAAGGAGCGGTAGGATTGACAACCACATCGCCGGTCATAATTCCGACATTTTCCGAGCCAAATTGTTTGGTAAAGTCTTTAAACTTTTGATTGCTTAAAGCTTTAATGGGGGCGGTATATATTATTCTTTGCCCCTCCGTAATTGTTTTTTCAACTAAATAGTCGGCAACCAGGGTTTTCCCTGTGCCGGTGGGGGCAGATACAATAACGGATAAATCGTTACTTATTGCCTCGATAGCTTCTATTTGAAATTTATCAAGCTTTAGTCCTTGGTATTCGGTAATCATGTACTAGTCACTCTTTTCAGGCTAGAAGTCCCAATAATTGTATCAAAGTATTTATTTATAAGCAAATATCTTATAAAATAAAAAAGATGTTCCGAGATCGAACATCTGTATTCTACCTGTTTTGTTTTAAGTACTTATAATTTAATCTTGGGAGTGGGAGGGTGCATCGGCCACAATCTGAGTAGCTATAATAATCTCGGCCATTACTCTTGCTTTATCAGGATACAATTGGGCTTTAAAATTATTGATAACCTCACCCTTTTGGGAAACATAATAGCGGGGAGGGAGACGATTCAAAGCGCAAGCCATAATATCGGTCAGGCATCTTTCGCATCGACAGGGGATTTCATTGGTGCCAAATACTCGTCTAAGGCTTTTTTTACTAGTACTTCACTGAAATTCTTTAATTCATACATGGGACCACCTCCTTGCTAATTACTTAATTTTACCATAAATAGACTTAAAATGAAAGGTTCGCAGCATATTAACATGCTATAATACTTTTGTTTAGGAGATTGATAATGAATTACTCTGGAAAAAGAAAATCCCAATATGTTAAAGATACATTTAATTCTATCGCCGGAAAATATGATTTTATGAATAGCATAATGAGTCTGGGGTTGGATAAACGCTGGCGCAAAAAAGTTGTCGAGGTCTGCCAAGTGCGGCCGGGCATGTCGGTAGTTGATATTTGCTGCGGAACGGGAATGCTGACCAGAGAACTGGCCGAGGCAGTAGTACCTTCCGGAGGGGTGATAGGGATTGATTTTTCGGAAAGAATGCTAACCCAGGCAGCAAAAAACTTAGAAGGATATGCTCATAAAGATAGGGTTACTTTTTTACAAGGGGATGCTTTAGACTTGCCCTTTGCGGATAATTCTTTTGACGGAGCGACCATAGGCTGGGGTTTAAGAAATCTGCCGGATGCATCTAAGGGTGTGCTGGAAATGTACAGAGTTGTCAAACCGGGAGCAATGGTAGTATCTATTGACATGGGTAAAACTACACTGCCAATATTTAAACAGCTTTATGGACTGTATTTTGAAAAGCTCATCCCCTTAATGGGGGGAATCTGGGCCTCAGGACGAGATCAATACCGTTATCTGTATGAATCAGCCAGTGAGTTTTACTCCCAAAAAGAACTGGTGCAAATTTTTCAAACTTGCGGCCTCGAGAATTGTAACTATTTGAATTTAGCCTTAGGCGCTGTAGCAATTGTTTATGGACAAAAACCTAAAAAATGATTTTAAATTTTGGAAAATAGCTAAACTACATAATATTTTTGCAAGGTGTAAAACTATCTCTGAAATTTATTATATCGGAGGTAATTACATGAAAGTAAAAGAGATTATGTCTACCGATGTGGTATTTGTTGATGGAAGCGCAAGAGTTCCAGAAATTGCAAAAGTAATGAAGCAAAATGGCATAGGTGCCGTACCTGTTGTTAAAAGCGGTAAAGTAGTGGGTATTATAACTGACCGGGATATTGTGCTAAGAGTTTTGGCTGATAATAAAGATTATAATACCGTTACAGCCGAACAAATTATGTCTGATGATCCGGTTTGTATTGAAGAAAACAGCGATATTGACAGGGCCGCTGATATCATGGCTGAGTATCAGATAAAGAGGCTGCCGGTACTGCACAAGGGTAATTTAGTCGGTATTATCTCTCTTGGCGATCTGGCCATTGAACAAATTTATATGGATGAAGCGGGAGAAGCCTTAAGTGGCATTTCCAGAGGGATAAGCCATTAGGAATTGACGCTGGACTAAAGTACCCCATGTTCAACAGCAAAAGTGTTGCCTAGGCAACACTTTTTTTATGAGCTAAACCAAGCTATAATTAAATTATCAAGGCTGGAAAAATTATTAAAGGAAATGATTTAATGATTAAATGTGGACTTAAAGGAAAATCAGAGACCTTAGTTACCGGGGAAAAGACGGCCAAATCTGTTGGCAGCGGAGAACTGGAGGTTTTAGCCACCCCTATGCTTGCCGCTTTGATGGAGAATGCGGCTTTAGGTGCTCTACATTTGCCTGAAAATCAAACAAGCGTAGGTACTTATTTAAACTTAAAACATCTTGCCCCGACGCCGGTTGGCATGAAGGTTTGGGCAGAGGCTGAAGTAATAAAAACAGAAGACCGCAAAATACTTTTTAAAGTTGTGGCCTTTGATGAAAAAGAAAAGATAGGGGAAGGCGAACACGAAAGAGTTATTGTGGGTGAAGATAAATTTATGGCCAAAGCAAAGAGCAAAAAAGTGGTTGATAAAAAATGACCGAGTGTAAGCTAAATCAAGAGAGCTTCCTGACTGTAGCAAGTGAAGCGTTAAAAGAACAAATTATTGAAAAATCGAGATTTATAGGACTGGTTAGGCCGGTAAAAACTGTAGCCGATGTTGAAAGACACATGCAAGAGGTTAAAGAGGAATTTCCTAATGCCCGTCATTATGTATACGCATACCGCCTTTATCAAAACAGGCTAGAAAAATCATCTGATGACGGTGAACCCCAAGGTACGGGAGGCAGGCCGATTTTAGATCTCCTCCAGCATCGCCAAATTTGGGATGTGCAGATTATTGTGGTTCGTTACTTTGGCGGCATACTTCTGGGTACGGGCGGATTAACCAGGGCCTACGGGGGAACGGCACGGTTAGCGTTGGAACAGGCGGGAATTGCCAAATTAGAGTGCTATGCAGTTTACAGACTGGAGCTTTCTTATGCCTGGTTTGACCAATTAAAATATGTTGTGCAGCAGAAAGGCTGGGAATTAGGGGAAGAAGCTTTCGCGGAAAAAGTTAGCTTGGGAATCTATGTTCCAGCGGCTCAAGAATTAGAATTTGAGAACTGGTTAGACGATTTCACCAGCAAACAAGTAGCTTGGACCAAAATAAAATATATAATGAAATAATAGGGCTGTGGTTTGGCAGCCCTATTATTCATATCATTTAATATTTTAATTTTTTAAGCATTGATTTTGTCTAGGATATTCCTGGCAACATATATACCGCTGGCGGCTGCTTGGGAAAGAGAACGGGTAATTCCTGCACCATCGCCGATAGCATATAGATTGGGATATACTGTCTCAAGTTTGTTATCCAGTTCCGGTCTGGCTGAATAAAACTTAACTTCCACCCCGTAGAGAAGAGTGTCATAATTGGCAGTACCGCGAGCAATATTATCAAGGGTATATATCATTTCAATAATATTATCCAGATAGCGTTTAGGCAGAACCAGTCCTAAATCCCCTGCATTGGCGGATTTAAGAGTAGGCTTGGTAAAAGATTTAGCCATTCTTTTTTCGTTGGTACGCCTGCCTTTGACCAGGTCACCAAACCTTTGAACTATAACACCTTCACCTAACATATTGGATAAAGTAGCAATATACTTACCGTACTTTAAGGGCTCATTAAAGGGAGAAGTAAATTTGTTGCATACTAACAGAGCAAAGTTAGTATTGTCAGATTTCAGAGCCTCGCTGGAGTAGCTGTGTCCATTAACCGTGAGAACCCCTATGGTATTTTCGGTTACCACATGACCTCTGGGATTCATACAAAATGTTTTGACCAGATCATTATATTTTTTAGTATGGTAGTGAAGCTTGGCTTCATATACTTCATCGGTAATGTGACTAAAAATTTCATAAGGCAACTCTACTCTGACGCCTAAATCAATTTGGTTATTGGTTAATTTGATTTTCAGCTTTTTACACTGCTCGGTAAACCATTCGCTGCCTACCCGGCCAACAGCACCAATCAAGTAATCACAGGAGAATTGCGTTGAACCTGTATCCAGAATATATTTCTTATTTTCCGGGGAGATATCAATAATTTCAGTATTATGACGGATGTCTACTTTCTCTTTCAAGGAATTGTAGATGTTAGTCATAATCATGAGGTTGTTTTCTGTGCCCAGATGCTTTACTTCGGCCTGCAAAAGGTGAAGATCGTTCTGCAGGGCGATTTTGCCTAATTCCCGGGCTTTGGGTGTTTTGGTGGTAAATCTTTTAGTAGTAGCTCCAAATTGAACAAGGATTTTATCCATATATTCGATAAGCTCCATTACTTGTTCGTTGGAAATATACTCATTAAGCCAACCACCGAATTCAGTAGTGAAGTTATATTTGCCGTCCGAAAAAGAACCGCAGCCGCCGAATCCTTCCATAATAGCACAGGTAGAGCATTTCAGACATTTGGGGGATTTGTGCTCGGTGAGTGGACATGTCCTGTTTAGAATACTGTTTCCTTTTTCAAAAATGCAGATCTCTAAATCACTGTTATTTTGAATAAGCTCATAGGCGCACATAATACCGGAAATCCCGCCGCCAATAATACCTATATCATAATGTTTCATTAATAGCCCTCATTTCAACTAGTATAATCACCATAAGAAGTATACCATTTAGGGTAAGATAGAGCAATTTACTTCTGGTAGAGCAATTTGGTCAGATAGATCAATTGAAAGGATAGAAAGTTCTGGAATTTCTTATTTCTTGAAACTAAGAAGAAGGATATTAAGAATTTTTATAGAAATTGTCAATAATTATTATTCTTTTACCGATAAAAGCGAATTATATACGAGGGGGATTAAGAATGAAATGTTCTGCGGATCTCCGCAATCTTAAAATAATAAGTATTAATGAGGGGAAACAAGTTAGTACTGTCAAAGATATAATTATCGATCCCAGTAATGGCAGTGTGGCTTTTTTCGTTATAGATCAGCCCATTGATTATCTTGGGGCCCGTATTATTGCTTTTGAAGATGTTTTAGGTTTGGGTGATTATGCCCTAATTATTAACGACAGCAGTGTTATTCAAGATGTAGCTCATAATTCCCTGGCTATTGAACTCTTGGAAAGGGAAGTTAAAGTAATTGGATCCCAGGTACTTACCACCAAGGGTGGTCTTATCGGTCAGGTTAGTGAATTTATGATCGAAGAGGAAACAGGCAGGATTGCAGTATTTAACTTGGAAGATGAAGAGGGCAAAAGCAGTCAATGTCCTTGTGATCAAGTAATAACTTATGGTCGGGATATTATTATGATAGAGCAGGGCAAAAAAACTGCTCAAACTAGTAATAAAGAGCGTAAACAGGATACTGCCGTTAGTTCTGTTAATAATAAAGAACGTCTGAAAAAGAAGATAGAAGAATTCGGGAAAGATGATAGCCTACTTAAGACCCCGGCTAATAGCAGCGAGGGCGTGGAGTTTTCTCAAGATTTTAACGTCTTTGAACAACGCCAGCTTCAGTTTTTGGTGGGGAAAGTTTTGGCCAAGGATGTCAAGCTGGAGACAGGCGGCTTACTAAAGGCAGGGGAAAAAATTTCTCAGGAATCACTGGCAGGCGTTAAGTCACGTCAGACTTTAATGCAGCTCACAGCCCATGTGATGAAATAGGGCAATGGGCCGAGAGCGGACACTCGTGGCATTTAGGTTTTCTTGCCTGGCAAAGAGTTCGCCCATGGGCTATAAACCGGTGGTGGTAATCAATCCAGCGGTTTTTTTCTATCAAGGCAGTTAAATCTTTTTCCACTTGGCTAGGGTTTGCGGAAGCAGATAGACCTAGTCTGTTTGCTACTCTCCGAACGTGGGTGTCCACAGGAAAAGCGGGAATGCCAAAAGCGTTGGCCAACACTACCCCGGCTGTTTTACGGCCCACCCCTGGCAATTGAACGAGCTTAGCCATTTCCGGCGGGACAGAACCCTTATATTGCTCTGTAAGTATACGGCATGTTTCTACTATGTTCTTAGCCTTGGTCCGGAAAAGGCCAAGCACGCGGATATGTTTTTCCAGCTCCTCCGGGGATAAAGCCATAATTTTTTGGGGGGTGGGAAAATGGCGGAAAAGTTCAGCTGTGACTTGATTGACTTTCTGATCTGTGGTTTGGGCACTAAGAATGGTAGCAATAAGTAGTTCAAAGGGATTACGAAAGTTAAGGCCACAGGCAGCGTCCGGGTAAACCTGGGCTAAAATAGCTAGTATTTGGTTAAGGCGTTCTTTTTCTTTATTCATGGATTTTAATCTTCAGCATAGATGCTGCCGCCGATAAACTCTCTTAAGATAGAGGTAGAGGGTATTTTGTCGGTAGGCATGGGTTCAAAGAAAGAAAGAACATTAAGCAGACGGGTGGCAATACCGTTATAGGGGCTTTGTTCCGGGATACCTTGCAATAGCGGCTCGGCAAAGCAGCGCAGAGCGTTTAATTCATAAAGCAGACTGGAATTAAGCATTACGTCAGCTTCTTCCTGGAACTTGAAAACACTGGTATCTTCACCCCGTCTTACGCTGGCCCACTGTTTTAAAGTTCTTTCAGGCTCAAATCCCCGGAAACTGTTATCCCTGACCATACGTCTAATAAGTCTGGCGTCCGTAGTCGGAACTCGATTATAGGAATCAATATTTAAGAGGAAAAGAGCACTAATATAAATTTTAAAGCAAGTATGGCGATTTATGGTTTGCAGTAAATTAGGATTTAGAGCATGGATACCTTCAATAACCAAAATATTGTCGGGACTCAGTTGAAGAGGGTAACCCTCCGAAGCCCTATGCCCTGTGAGAAAATCAAAGATCGGAACTTCTACTTCCTGTCCCTTAACCAGTTTAGCCAGTTGTTCATTCAATAAGGGCAAATCCAATGCTTCCAAGGCATCAAAGTCCAGCTGGCCGGAGGCATCCCTGGGTGTATCTTCTCGGTTGACAAAATAATTATCTAAAGACAGGGGCACTGGTTTAAGACCGTTGACCCGTAATTGGGTGGATAAACGTTGGGCAAAGGTAGTTTTGCCGGAGGAAGAAGGCCCGGAAATAAGAATTATTTTCATGGTCTTTTTTTCTTGCAGGATAAGATCCGCAATATCGGCGATCTTTTTATCATGGAGGGCTTCGGCTAAAGTAATTAGCTCGGTCCATTTTCCCTTTTTGATAAACGAGTTAATATCTTTTATCTGGCTCAAGTTCAGGTTTTCCAGCCAGCGATGTGTTTCATTATATGTTGCTGCTAATTTCCCCGGGGCAACAAATTGAACGCTGTCATCCTTGTCCCCGCTAAAATGGAGAATAAAACCGGGCGGAAAATAAATAAGATGGAATTCTTTAAGCATGGAAGTATGTTCAAAGGCCGGATTAACCACAGAATAAACCTTGTCTCCAAGCTTATATTGATAGCAATTGTTATGACGGCCATGGAATTCAAGCCTGCTGCCTGACTCTACCCAGGATTTTAGTTGGGCTTCGATTTGATTTACTTCTCTGCTGGAAACAGCAGAACCTATCAATTCGCAGTACACGCCGTCCAGAATAGAGTAAGGGATAGCTAATTTTTCTTCGGGAAACAATTCTTCTATAACATGAATTAAGCCTAATTGTAACGTCTGTCTGTATTTACGGGTATAATCGTCGTTCATAAGACACCTCACATTTATTTGCTTTATGAAAGTATTATATAAGAATTATTAGAAAATGAGAAGGAAGGGAAGCATAAAAGGGCAGCAGCTGCATGCTAATTCAAATTCCTGCTGGTTATTTTTATTAATATGCTATAATATGAAAATATAATTAATTAAGTCTTAAAACTTGAGTTTTGTTATAAATAAGGAGGAATACATGCTATATATAAGTACCAGAGGTAATATTGAACCACAGAGTTCAGCCCAAGCTATCTCTTTGGGAATGGTTCCTGCGGGAGGGCTTTTTGTCCCTCAAGACATACCGGTAGTTGACTGGCAGGAATTACAGGGTTTGGATTATCACGAACTGGCTTTGTTCATAATGCGGTTATTTTGTAATGATCTTCCCGATTCAGCTTTGCAGCAGGCAGTTAAAGTTTATGGGGACGGCCATTTTGACAACCCGAATCCTGCTCCGCTAGTTGATATTGACGGATGCGGTTTGCTGGAGTTGTGGCATGGACCGACAGCAGCTTTTAAAGATATGGCTCTTCAGGTACTGCCCTATTTATTGGCTGCCAGTATTAAAGCTGTTGGCCTGGATGCCGAGGTTTTAATTCTTACGGCTACTTCCGGAGATACAGGAAAAGCGGCTTTAGAAGGTTTCAAGGATGCGCCGGCTACTAAAATAGTGGTCTTTTACCCCGATGGGGGCGTAAGTCCTGTTCAGGAACGGCAGATGATTACAACAGGAGGTTCCAATACCTATGTTGTGGCTGTATCAGGTAATTTCGATCAGTGCCAAACGGCTGTAAAAAGAGTTTTTTCCTCCCAAGACCTTAGAGAGAAATTATTTAACAATAAAAAAGTTTTTTCCTCGGCTAACTCTATAAACTGGGGAAGACTGTTACCTCAAATTGTGTATTATTTCTGGGCTTATCTTCAGGCTGTAAAGCAAGGAAAGGTTGAGTCCGGATCTCCAATTAATGTAGTTGTACCTACCGGTAATTTCGGCAATATCCTGGCCGCCTTTTATGCGAAAAAAATGGGTCTCCCGATTCAAAAACTAATCTGCGCTTCCAACCGCAATAACGTCCTGTCTGATTTTTTTCAGACCGGAATATACAATAGTAATAGACCATTTTACCTTACAAGTTCACCCTCTATGGATATTCTGATTTCCAGTAATTTTGAGAGATTTTTGTTTGAAATGACGGGAAGAGATGCAATGCGGATCAATAAATGGTTCAAGGCTTTGGGAACTGAGGGTAGTTATCAAGTTGAAGATCCTATTCTTAAAACCTGCCGTCAAAATATGTATGCGGGCTGGGCTTCTGAAGAAGATGTAAATCAAACCATTGCTGCGTTTTTCCGAGAATACGGTTATGTTCTTGATCCCCATACTGCTGTGGGAGTTAAGGTTTATCAGGATTATAAACAACAAAGCGCTGATAATAGCTATACCATAATAGCCTCAACCGCAAGCCCTTTTAAATTTGCCCAAAGTGTGTTAGAGGCAATTCAACCGGGGCAAGGCGCTAAAGAGGATGCTTGGGGGTCGTTAAATAAACTTAGTGACTTGACCGGTTGGCAAATTCCTTCGGGCTTAAGAAATTTACAGGATAAAGAAGCTCAGCCGGTGCGAAAATGTTTACCGACTGAAATCGAAAACTTTATTTTGGAACAATTTTGTTAAAAAGAATATAAAATTAGTAAAAAATGAATAAAGAATAAATAAATTAAAAAGGTCTGTCAATAATCAGCAAAAATGTCACCCCTAAAGCAATATAACTAGTCAGCAGAAATGTCATCC